>JAFMQY010000013.1 GCA_017354415.1 Nocardioides sp. | reverse complement strand
ACCCTTCCGCCCCCGCCGACGAGCTGCCACGGCTGTGGGGAGCCTTCAACACGGTCACCGCGAACGCCTCCGTCACCCGGGTGGTCCAGGGCTCCACCGGGCGCCGGCTGCTCACCTTCAACGAGCACGGGCACCTGCCGCGAGAGCTCGTCACGTACCGATGACGAAGCGCGCGAACGGCGTCCCGTCGCCGTCGGGTCGGCGACTCGCGACGTCCCGCTCCCGGCTGCGTCGTACCACGAGGCTCACCCGCCCCACCGCCCAGGCACTCTTGGCGCTTCCCCGGTGTTGCAACGGCCGAGAAGCGAAGGGATCCCCGGCGAGCCGGGTATTCCGACAGCCCAGCCCATGCTCGAAAGCCGACCCGGCATCCCGCCGATCCGCTGGCAGCGGATCAGCCGACGGCCGTTCCGCTCCCGGCAGCATGCTCTTCGGACGGCGTACGGCGGGTGTCACCGTGGCTCCATGACTGACGAAACCACGGCCTGGCGCCGGGTCGACGACGAGCTGGCCGGCAGCCTGCTCGACCAGCGGACGCTGGTCATGGGCGGGGTGCTGGACGAGGCACTGGGCAACCGGCTGTGCACCGGTCTCCTGGTGCTCTCCGCACGCGACCCGCACGCCGACATCCATCTGTGGATCAGCTCGCCGGGCGGTTCGGTCCCGGCCATGCTCGCCATCCGCGACGTGATGACGCTGATCCCCAACGACGTGAGCACCCTGGCGATGGGGATGGCCGCGAGCGCCGGCCAGTTCCTGCTCAGCGCAGGGGCGAAGGGCAAGCGGTTCGCCCTCCCGCACGCGCGGGTGCTGCTCCACCAGGGATCCTCCGGGATCGGCGGCTCCGCGATGGACATCGCGATCCAGGCCGACGACCTGCGGCACACCCGCGACACCGTGCTCGGGCTGATCGCCCATGACACCGGCCAGGACGTCGAGACCGTCGAGCGGGACTCGCGGCGCGACCGCTGGTTCAGCGCCGACGAGGCCCTCGGCTACGGCTTCGTGGACCACGTGGTGAGCTCGATCGAGGAGATCCGGCCGTCTGCGGGCCGGCCCCTCGGGTTGGGGGTGCGTTGACATGTCGTCGTACCCGATCCCCTACGTGACCACGCTGACCAACCGCGGCGAGCGCACCGTCGACGTCTACAGCCGGCTCCTCGCCGACCGGGTCATCTACCTCGGTACGCCGATCGACGACGGCGTGGCGAACACCGTCATCGCGCAGCTGATCCACCTCGAGTCCGAGAACCCGGACGCGCCGATCAACCTCTACATCAACTCACCGGGCGGCTCGATCCCGGCCATGCTCGCGATCTACGACGCGATGCAGTTCGTGCGGCCGGCGGTCGAGACGACCTGTGTGGGCCAGGCGGTGGCCACGGCCGCGGTGCTGCTGGCCGGTGGTGCTCCCGGGCGACGGCAGATCCTGCGGCACGGCCGCGTCGTCCTCCACGCACCGGCGGCCGAGGGCCGAGGCGCGGTCCCCGACCTGATCCTCGAGGCGGAGGAGGTCGAGCGGGTGAGGTCGCTGCTCGAGGAGCTGCTGGCACACGACACCGGGCATACGCCGGACGAGGTGCGCGAGGACACCGAGCGCGACCTCGTGCTCACCGCGGAGCAGGCGCGGGACTACGGCATCGTCGATGCCGTGATCACCCAGCGTGACCCGGCTGGTGGAGTGGTGGCTCACGCGGCGAGGTAGACCGGCGACTGAGTCGAAGGGCTGCTGGTCCCGACCCGGGTCGCGATCTCGGCCACGCTCAGCCCGAGCGCCCCGGCCATCGCGGCGAGCAGCTCCGAGGACGGGTCCTTGAGTCCGCGCTCGACCTCGGAGAGGTACTGCGGCGAGACCCCTGCCTCCTCCGACACGTCGACGAGTCGCTTGCCGGCAGCCAGTCGCTCACGCCGCAGCTCTCGGCCGACCGACTCGCGCCACAGCGGCTCGACGCCGGGCCGGGTCTCACGGGGCGACTCGCCGTGTCTGCTCTCGCTCGGCTCGGTCTCCAGCGGCGCGGGCGCCTGGCGCTGCGGTCGGTCGGTGTGCTCCTGCGGTTGCTCCCGGCGCACCGGCAGCTGGACGACGTCACCCATGACCCGATGCTAGGCGCGCGCCCGGCCGATCTACCCCCGATTCCGCTGTGAGCGGAACGGCGACGCCCGGACCGCAATCCGGGTCAGGACGTTGTCGGTGGCCGGTGCCACCGTGGGTCCATGGGCACAGCGAAGGCCGTTTCGGCCGTGTGCGTGGTGCACGAGGTGATGGACGGCTACTACCACCCCACCGCGATCGACAAGAGGCCCGTCGCCGGACCGGTCCGCGTCGGCGAGCTCGGTCCGGAGGGCGACCGGCACTTCGACTCACACCATGGCGGGGTCGACGCGGCGGTCTACGTCTACGCCGACGAGGACGCGGCGTACGTCGCCGGCATGCTCGACCGCGACGTCCCGCCCGGCTTCCTCGGTGAGAACCTCCGCACGCACGGGCTCGACGTCACCGGCGCCCTGCTCGGTGAGCGCTGGTGGATCGGCGAGCCGGGCACCGGCGTGCTGCTCGAGGTCCGCCGGCCACGCACCCCCTGCCGCAACCTGGCCATGCGCGTGGGCGAGGACGACTTCCACATCCGCTTCAACGCCACGGGCCGGGTCGGCGCGATGTGCCGCGTGCTTCAGACCGGCGTGGTCGCGGCCGGTGACCCGGTCACCATCGAGCACCGTCCCGACCACGACGTCTCGGTCAGCGTGCTGGTCACGGGCATGAATCCCGCCCAAGCCCGCGGCCTCCTCGACTCGGGTGCCTCCCTCACCACGGCGGTCCGGGCGAAGGCACGCCGCTACGCCAACGGCAAGGCCTGACGCCGAGCCTCAGCGCGAGCGAGCCAGCCACCACGCCCGGGACCGGATCACCGCACCCGCTCTGCCCATTAACCTTCCGGCATGAGCGAGCGGGGGCGGACGTGCATCATCGGGGCGGGCTCGTCGGGGATCACCGCGGCCCAGGTGCTCCAGGCCGCACGGATCGACTTCGACTGCTTCGAGATGGGGTCGGGTGTCGGCGGGAACTGGCGGTACGAGAACGACAACGGCGTCAGCTCGGCGTACCGGTCGCTGCACATCAACACCTCGCGGCACGCCATGGAGTACGCCGCCTACCCGATGCCGGCGACCTACCCCGACTACCCGAGCCACTGGCAGATCGCCGAGTACTTCGACGCGTTCGTCGACCACTTCGGGCTGCGTGAACGGATCACGTTCCGGACCGAGGTGACCAAGGTCGAGCCGGCGGGGCGTGGCGGGTACGACGTGACGACCCGCTCCTGGGACGACGGGCACGCCGCCCGGTCCCACCACTACGACCACGTGCTCGTCGCCAACGGCCACCACTGGGACTCCCGCTGGCCGGAGCCGGCGTTCCCGGGCAGCGAGGACTTCCCCGGCGAGCAGATCCACGCGCACTACTACCGCACTCCCCACCTGTTCGTGGACAAGCGAGTCGTCGTGCTCGGCATCGGGAACTCCGCCTGCGACATCGCGGTCGAGGCCAGCCGGCATGCACGGACGACGTACCTCGCGATGCGCCGCGGCGCTTGGGTGATCCCGAAGTACCTGTTCGGGATGCCGACCGACCACCTCACCGACTCGCCGCTCGCCCGGGGTCCGCTGCGGGTCCAGAAGCTCGGCATGCGCGCGATACTGCGGGTGGCGGTCGGGAGAATGACCGACTACGGGCTGCCCCCGCCGGACCACGACATCCTCGAAGCGCACCCGACCGTCAGCGACGAACTGCTCAGCCGGCTCGGCCACGGCGACATCACCGTCAAGCCGACCATCAGCCGGTTCGACGGCCCGACCGTCCACTTCGCCGACGGGTCGTCGACCGAGGCCGACGTGGTGGTCTACTGCACCGGCTACAAGGTCACGTTCCCGTTCCTGGAGCCGACCCTCGTGAGCGCCGATGACAACCACGTCGACCTCTACCGCCGGGTCGTGCCACCCGACCTGCCAGGCCTCTACTTCATCGGGCTGGTCCAGCCCTTCGGGGCCGTGATGCCCTTGGCCGAGGCGCAGGCGCACTGGGTGGCCGACCTGATCACCGGGCGGGTGACGCTTCCGCCACGCGCCGAGATGCGGCGTCAGATCACGGCGTACGACGCGGCCTTGCGCAAGCGCTTCGTGGCGAGCAAGCGGCACACGATCGAGGTCGACTTCCACGCCTACCGCGCCGAGGTCGAGCGCGAGCGCAAGGACCGACGGGTCGACGCAGCCCCGTAGGGCCTTGGCCTCCCTCTCCCCTGACTGAACGCCGGACAGGGGTTGCATACCGGGTATAGGGCGGGTCGGTGCGCATGCCCACCACGCCGGTTCGCAGCTCGATGGCCGGCCGGGAGATCATCGGGCTGGCGGTGGCCCTGCCGATCGTGACCGCGCTGGTCGTCGGCCTGGTCGCGCGGTCGCGGCTTCCGCTTGCTGCTGGCTGGAGTAGCTGCTGCACAAACTGGCCGTCAGACCGCAGTTCCAATGACCGCACGATGCAGTCTGTCGACCAGTTGGTCCTCGATCGACCTGACCACCCGTGCCGGGTTGCCCACCGCGAGCCCCGGCCCGAACGCCCCGAGCAGTTCGCCGATCCACCCATCCCGCCCGTCGTCCAGGTCCGGCGGGCGCCTTGCGGGATAGTCCCTGACGAAACTGTCGAGATTTCGACGATTTCCGGACAGGAACGTCAGGGACTATCCCCTCGATCACAAACAGACAGGCTTGACTGTTTGTTTGTACGACGGGAGCATGGGCGGCGTGACGACCGTCCGGGTGCCGCAGGAGGAGCGGTCACGGGCCATGCGGGCCCGGTTGATGGATGCCACCATCGAGTGCCTCGTGGAGCGCGGCTTCGGCGGTACGTCGACCACCCTGATCAGCGAACGGGCCGGTGTCTCGCGCGGCGCGCAGCTCCACCACTTCCCGACCAAGAACGCCCTCGTGGTCGCCGCGGTCGAGCACCTGACGGAGGTACGCGGCGCCGAGCTCGCCGCCGCTGCAGCCGCGGTCCCCGACGGACCGCACCGCACCCGCGACGTGCTCCGGATGCTCGGGGAACACTTCGCATCACCGGTGTTCACCGCGGCCCTCGAGCTCTGGGTCGCTGCGCGCACCGACTCCGCCCTGCTCGCCGCCGTGGCTCCGCTGGAGCAGCGGATCGGCCGCGAGACGCACCGGATGACCGTCGAGCTTCTCGGCGCCGACGAGACGCAGCCCGGGGTCCGGCAGCTCGTGCAGGCCACCCTCGACCTGGTGCGCGGGCTCGGACTGGCCGCCACCATCAGCGACGACACCCGCCGCCGTAACGGGATCCTCGAGCAGTGGGCCGACACCCTCGACGAGGCCCTGTCATGAACGCTCTCCTCGACACCGTCCTGGCCGACCTCGACACCGAGGGCTCGCGCCTCGACGCGCTGGTCGCCGTCCTGCCCGAGTCCGGCTGGCGTACGCCGACCCCGGCTGCCGGCTGGGACGTCGCCACCCAGATCGCCCACCTGGCCTGGACCGACGAGGCGGCACAGGCGGCCGCGACCGACCAGGAGCGCTGGGACGCCCTCGTGCTCGAGGCACTCGTGGACCCCGAGCATGCGGTCGACACCGCCGCGCTGACCGGAGGCCGGGCAGCACCCGAGACGCTGCTCCATCGCTGGCGTACGGCGCGGGCACGGCTCGCCGACACGCTCCGCGACTACCCGGCCGGGCAGAAGATGGCATGGTACGGCCCGCCGATGTCGGCGACCTCGATGGCGACCGCACGGTTCATGGAGACCTGGGCGCACTCCCTCGACGTGCACGACGCGCTCGGAGCCGAGCCGGAGGTCACCGACCGGATCCGGCACGTGGCGCACCTCGGCGTCCGCACCCGCGACTTCGCGTTCTCGGTCCAGGGCATGCCGACGCCGTCCGACGAGTTCCGGATCGACCTGACGGCACCGTCCGGTGACGTGTGGACCTGGGGTCCCGAGGATGCCCCGCAGACGGTGACCGGCCCGGCGTACGACTTCTGTCTGCTGGTCACGCAGCGGGTGAACCGGGCCGACACCTCACTCGTCGCCACGGGCCGCGACGCCGACCGCTGGCTCCACATCGCGCAGGCGTTCGCCGGCCCGCCGGGCAGGGGACGGGAGCCGCGCCATGCCTGACGCGCTGCGGATCGGGAACTGCTCCGGCTTCTACGGCGACCGCATCTCGGCGATGCGGGAGATGCTCGAGGGCGGCCCGCTCGACGTGCTGTCCGGCGACTACCTCGCCGAGCTGACCATGCTGATCCTCGGCCGCGACCAGCTCAAGGACGCCTCACTCGGGTACGCGCGCACCTTCGTCCGCCAGCTCGAGGACTGCCTCGGTCTCGCGCTCGAAGCAGGTGTGCGGATCGTCAGCAACGCCGGTGGCCTCAGCCCCGCGGGCCTGGCCGCGCGAGTGGTCGAGGTCGCGGCCGGGTTGGGCCTCTCACCGAGCGTCGCCTACGTCGACGGCGACGACGTGCGCGCCCTCGGGTGGGACGGCGCGCTCACCGCCAACGCCTACCTCGGCGGCTTCGGCATCGCCGCCGCACTGCGGTCCGGGGCGGACGTCGTCGTCACCGGGAGGGTCACGGACGCCTCCCTGGTGGTCGGCCCGGCGGTCGCCCACTTCGGCTGGGAGCCCACGGCGTACGACGCACTGGCGGGCGCGGTGGTCGCCGGGCACGTGCTGGAGTGCGGGTCGCAGGCGACCGGCGGGAACTTCTCCGGCTTCCTCTCGATGGCGAGAACAGCTCAACCACTGGGGTTCCCGCTTGCCGAGGTGCACGCGGACGGTTCGTCGGTGATCACCAAGCACGACGGCACCGGTGGCGTGGTGAGCGTCGACACCGTGACGGCGCAGCTGATGTACGAGGTGCAGTCGACCTGCTACCTCGGCCCCGACGTCACGACACACCTGGACAGCATCCAGCTCTCCGACGACGGCCCGGACCGGGTGCGGATCTCCGGAGTGCGCGGGTCAAAGCCGCCCGTGCAGCTCAAGGTCGGCGTGAACGAGCTGGGGGGCTACCGGAACTCCGTCGAGCTGGTGCTGACCGGCCTCGACGTCGAGGAGAAGGCCGCGTGGGCGCGCGCGCAGCTCGAGCCGCGGCTGACCGCGTCCTCGGTCACCTGGACCCTCGGCGCCCTGCCGCCGGTCGACGCCGACAGCGAGGAGGGGGCGTCGACGCTGCTCCGGTGCACGGTCCAGGACCCGTCGCCGGACCCGGTCGGCCGCGCGTTCAGCAACGCCGCGGTCGAGCTCGCCCTCGCGTCGTACCCGGGCTTCACGATGACGGCGCCCGGCAACGGGACGCCCTACGGCGTCTACCGGGCCGAGTACGTCGACCGGTCCGCTGTGAGCCACACCGTGCACCACGCGGACGGCCGGACCGAGGTCGTGTCATGAGGGCGCCGCTCGGCACGTTCGTCCACGCCCGATCGGGCGACAAGGGCGGCGACGCCAACCTCGGGCTCTGGGTCGCCCACGACGGGCACCCGTCGTACGACGCGCGCGTGCGGTGGCTGCTCGACCTCGTGACGTCGGACTTCGTGCGGACGCTCCTGCCCGAGGCGAAGGACCTCGACGTCGGGGTGTTCGCCCTGCCCAACCTCGGTGGTGTGAACGTCGTGCTTCGAGGGCTGCTCGGTCGCGGGGTCGCCGCATCCACGCGCTTCGACCCCCAGGCGAAGGGGCTCGGGGAGTGGGCTCGGTCGCGCTTCGTCGAGATCCCGGAGGAGTTGCTGTGACCGTCCCTGCCGGAGGCCGGCCCGTGAACCCCGAGCGCGAGGCGCTGCGCGACGTGGCGCGGGAGTTCACCCGGCGCGAGGTGGCGCCGTACCTCCAGGAGTGGGAGGACGCCGGTGAGGTGCCATGGGAGCTCCACGCGAAGGCGGCGAAGCAGGGACTGCTCGGGGTCGCGTTCCCGGTCGAGGTCGGCGGCGAGGGCGGTGACCTGCTCGACAGCATCACGGTGATGGAGGGGATGTTCGAGGAGGGTGCGTCCAGCGGCCTGATGGCGGCCCTGTTCACGTCCGGCATCGCGCTTCCTCACCTCGCGGCGAGTGGGAACGCGGACCTGGTCGACCGGTTCGTGCGGCCGACGCTAGCCGGGGAGATCATCGGCAGCCTTGCCGTGACCGAGCCCGGCGGCGGATCCGACGTCGCCGGGATCCGGACGACCGCGCGACGCGACGAGGGCGAGTACGTCGTGAACGGGGCCAAGACCTTCATCACCAGCGGGGTGCGTGCCGACTTCGTGACCACTGCCGTGCGGACCGGGGGTCCCGGTCATGCCGGCATCTCGCTGCTCGTGGTGGAGAAGGGGGCGCCCGGGTTCACGGTCGACCGGTCGCTGTCGAAGATGGGGTGGCACTGCTCCGACACCGCCGAGCTCGGCTTCGCGGGCGTCCGGGTGCCCGCGCGGAACCTCGTCGGCCAGGAGAACACGGGGTTCGCCCAGATCGCCGAGCAGTTCGTGGTGGAGAGGATCGCGCTGGCCGTGCACGGATACGGGATCGCGGCCCGCAGCCTGGCCCTGACGACGGCGTACTGCCACGAGCGCGAGACGTTCGGCCGGACGTTGCTCGCCAACCAGGTGGTGCGCCAGCGGCTGGTCGAGATGCGACGCCAGGTCGAGGTGGCGCGCGCGTACACGCACGAGGTCGCCCGCAGGCACGTCGCCGGTGAAGCCGTCGTCGCGGAGGCGTGCCTGGCCAAGCAGACGGCGGTCGAGTGCGCGGCGTACGTCTGCGACCAAGCCGTGCAGCTGCACGGTGGCGCGGGCTATCTGCACGGGACCGAGGTGGAGCGGCACTACCGCGACGCCCGGATCCTGCCGATCGGAGGGGGCGCGACCGAGGTGCTGACCGACCTCGCCGCCCGGTTGCTGGGGTACGTGCCATGACGGTCCCGTTCGTGAGGCCCCCTCGCGGGGAGGTGTCGGTGCACATCGACGCCCCGCCGGACCAGGTCTGGGCGCTGGTCAGCGACGTGACCCGGATCGGAGAGTTCTCGCCGGAGACCTTCGACGCGCGGTGGACCCGCGGCTCGACCGGGCCTGAGGTGGGGGCGTCGTTCAAGGGGCATGTCAAGCGCAACGGCGTGGGCCCGACGTACTGGTCGCCCTGCCAGGTCACTGCATGCGTGCCGAACGAGGTCTTCGAGTTCGCCGTCGGCTCCGACGACATGACGCTCAACAACTGGGGTTACCGGCTCGAGGCCGACGGGGACGGCACCGAGGTCACCGAGTACTTCCGGCTCGAGCCGTCGTTGCCGATGCGGGTCTACTGGACCGTGCTCGGACCTCTGCGAGGTCGTACCAACGAGCGGGGTATGCGCACCACCCTCGAGCGGATGAAGGCGGTGCTCGAGTCGTGACGACCGACGTCAGCCCGAACCGGGAAGCGATGCTGGCCAAGATCGCGGACCTGGAGGCCGAGATCGCCAAGGCGGTCGCTGGCGGAGGACCCACGTACGTCGAGCGGCACCACGCCCGCGGGAAGCTCCTGCCGCGGGAGCGGATCGAGCTGCTCGTCGACCCCGGCTCGGCGTTCCTCGAGCTCTCCCCGCTCGCCGGCTGGGGCTCCGACTTCACGGTCGGGGCGAGTGTGGTCACCGGGATCGGGGTCGTCGAGGGCGTGGAGTGCCTGATCACCGCGAACGACCCCAGCGTCAAGGGCGGCGCGAGCAATCCGTGGACGGTGAAGAAGATCTTCCGTGCGGCGCAGATCGCCGAGGAGAACCATCTGCCCACGATCTCGATGGTCGAGTCCGGGGGCGCGGACCTACCGACCCAGAAGGAGATCTTCATCCCGGGCGGCAAGCTCTTCCGCGACCTGACCCGCGCTTCGGCCCGCAAACAGCCCACAGTCGCGCTCGTGTTCGGCAATTCCACAGCCGGAGGCGCCTACGTCCCCGGGATGTCGGACTACACCGTGATGGTGAAGGGGCAGGCAAAGGTGTTCCTGGGTGGCCCGCCTCTCGTCAAGATGGCCACCGGTGAGGAGGCTGACGACGAGTCACTCGGAGGCGCGGACATGCACGCGCGCATCTCCGGCCTGGCCGACTACCTGGCGGAGGACGAGCTCGACGCGATCCGGATCGGGCGCCGGATCGTCGCGCGGCTCAACCGACGCAAGACGCGGCCGGAGTCGGTTCCACTCGTGGTCTCGAGCGCTTCGAAGCCCTGGGCAGACCCGGACGAGGACGTCGAGGGTCTGCTCGACCTGATCCCGAACGACCTCAGGGAGCCGTTCGACCCCCGCGAGGTGATCGTCCGGATCTGTGACGGCACGGGTCCGGGCAACGCCCGGCCGTTCGACGAGTTCAAGCCTCTCTACGGCTCGTCGCTGGTGACCGGCTGGGCCAGGATCCATGGCCGCCCCATCGGCATCCTGGCCAACGCCCAGGGGGTGCTGTTCAGCGAGGAAGCGCAGAAGGCGACGCAGTTCATCCAGCTCGCCAATCAGGCCGACACGCCCCTGCTGTTCCTGCACAACACGACGGGCTACATGGTCGGCGCCGAGTACGAGCAGGGCGGCATCATCAAGTACGGCGCCCAGATGATCAACGCCGTCAGCAACAGCACGGTTCCGCACCTGAGCGTGATCATGGGCGCGTCGTACGGCGCGGGGAACTACGGCATGAACGGACGTGCCTACGACCCCCGTTTCCTGTTCACCTGGCCGAGCGCCAAGGCCGCGGTGATGGGGCCCGCGCAGCTCGCGGGCGTCCTCTCGATCGTCGCGCGGGCGGCGGCCGAGGCACGCGGTCAGGCGTACGACGAGAAGGGCGACGCGGAGATGCGCGCGTTCGTCGAGGCGAGCGTGGAGGAGCAGAGCCTGCCGTTCTTCCTCTCCGGGATGCTCTACGACGACGGTGTGATCGACCCGCGGGACACCCGCACCGTCCTGGCCATCTGCCTCTCGGTCATCGAGAACGCGCCGTTCGAAGGCGCCCGTGGCTACGGGGTGTTCCGAACGTGATCCGCCGACTCCTCGTTGCCAACCGGGCCGAGATCGCCTCCCGGGTCTTCCGCACGTGTCGCGACCTCGGCATCGGCACCGTCGCCGTCCACTCCGACGCCGACCGAGAGCTGCCGTACGTCCGAGAGGCCGACGCCTCCGTGCGGCTTCCCGGGTACGCACCGGCGGACACCTACCTCCGGATCGACCGGCTCATCGACGCGGCACGACGCTCGGGCGCGGACGCCGTCCATCCCGGCTACGGCTTCCTGTCCGAGAACGCCACCTTCGCCCGCGCGGTCGTCGACGCGGGCCTGACCTGGGTCGGACCGACCCCGGAGTCCATCGAGGCGATGGGCTCGAAGCTGCGCGCCAAGGAGCTCGTGCGGCAGGCCGGCGTACCCGTGCTGGAGACACCCGACCCGGTGACGGCCGACGACCTGCCGGTGCTCGTGAAGGCGTCGGCCGGCGGTGGTGGCCGCGGCATGCGGGTCGTGCGCGACATCGCCAGGCTCGAGGACGAGATCGCGGCGGCGCGCGCCGAGGCCGAGGCTGCGTTCGGCGACGGCACGGTCTTCCTCGAGCCGTATGTCGAGCGCGGCCGCCACGTCGAGGTACAGGTCGTGGGTGACCAGCTCGGCACCATCGAGGTGTTCGGCGAGCGTGACTGCTCGCTCCAGCGTCGGCACCAGAAGGTGGTCGAGGAGACCCCGGCACCCCGTCTGCCCACCGCCACGCGCGAGGCACTCCACATCGCGGCCCGTCACGCTGCCGCTGCCGTTGGATACGTCGGTGCCGGCACGGTGGAGTTCCTCTACGACGCCGGCGCAGACCGATTCTTCTTCCTCGAGATGAACACCCGGCTGCAGGTGGAGCACCCCATCACCGAGGAGGCGCACGGCGTCGACCTCGTCGCCCTCCAGATCGCCGTGGCGGAAGGGCGGCCGGTGTTCCCTGCGCGCGCCCCGTCCGGGCACGCGATCGAGGCCCGGTTGTACGCCGAGGACCCGGCGGGGGGCTACCACCCGCAGAGCGGGACGCTGACGGCGTTCGACATCCCCGACGCGCCGGGTCTTCGTGTCGACGCCGGCTTCGTAGCGGGCAACGAGGTGTCGACGTTCTACGACGCGATGCTGGCCAAGCTCGTCGTACACGCGGCTACGCGCGAGCAGGCCGCGCGCACGCTGGCTGGAGTCCTCAGGCGCACGCGGATCCACGGTCTGGTGACCAACCGCGTCCAGCTGGCCGACCTTCTGGACACCGAGGAGTTCCTGTCCGGGGAGATCAGCACGGCGTTCTTGGACGAACACCCACCGGTCACCTCTCAGCCCACCGGCCAGCACCCGGTGGCCGCCGCGCTCGCCCTGGCCGAGCGCGCCCGCGTCGCCCGTACCGTCCAGCAGGGCGTCCCGGTCGCGTGGCGAAACGTCGTCTCCAGGCCTCAGGTCACCCATTTCCGGTCCTGGTCGTCGGCGTCACAGGCCACGAGGGGCTCCTCTCAGGCGGACGACCCGATCACCGTCGAGTGGTACGGCGGGCGTGACGGATATGCGGTGGACGGGCTCACCGTCGTCTCCGCCGGCCCCGAACAGGTCACTCTCGAGTGCGACGGCGTCGCGACGACGTACGACGTCGCGATGCACGGCGAGAGGGTCGACGTCGACTCCCCGACCGGCCACGTCACGCTGAGCGTCTTCCCCCGTTTCACCGACCCCGCCGACGTCGTGGCGAGCGGTTCGCTGCTCGCGCCGATGCCCGGCACGGTCGTGTCGGTCGCGGTCGCGAAGGGCGACGAGGTCGCAGCGGGCGCCACGGTGCTCGTCCTCGAGGCCATGAAGATGCAGCACACTGTGTCGGCGCCCCACGCCGGCACGGTCACCGTCCTGTCCGCGCAGCCCGGCGACCAGGTGGCCGCCGGGGAGGTGCTCGCCGTGGTCGCCGCGGACGAGCCCGACAGCCCGACCCACGAAGGAACTGAGGAGTCATGACCGAGTTCACCGAGTCCGAGGAGCGCTTGGCGCTGCGCCGTGAGGTCGCGAGGCTGGCGTCCAAGTACGGGCGCGAGTGGTTCACCGAGAAGGCCCGTTCCGGCGAGAAGACCACCGAGCTCTGGCTCGAGATCGGGCGTCACGGCTACCTGGGGATCAACATCCCCGAGGAGTACGGCGGCGGTGGGGGCGGCATCGGCGACATCGCGGCGGTGTGCGAGGAGCTGGCTGCCCAAGGCTGTCCGCTGCTGCTGATGGTGGTCAGCCCGGCGATCTGCGGGACCATCATCAGCCGGTACGGCACCGCCGAGCAGAAGCAGCGCTGGCTTCCTGGCATCTGCGACGGCACCGCGACGATGGCGTTCGCGATCACCGAGCCCGACGCCGGCACCAACACCCACAACATCTCGACCACAGCCCGGCGGGACGGAGACGGCTGGGTGTTGAACGGGCGCAAGATCTTCATCTCCGGCGTCGACGAGGCCGAGAACGTGCTGGTGGTCGCCCGCACCGAGGACACTCGCACGGGCAAGGTGAAGCCCGTCCTGTTCGTGGTTCCCACGGACGCTGACGGGTTCGAGTACCGACGGATCCCGATGGAGATCGTCAGCCCGGAGTTGCAGTTCCAGGTCTTCATCGACGACGTACGCCTGCCCGCGGACACGCTGGTCGGCGACGAGGACGGCGGTCTGGTCCAGCTCTTCGCGGGGCTCAACCCGGAGCGGATCATGGCCGCGTCGTTCTCGACCGGACTGGCGCGGTACGCGCTGGACCGTGCCACGACGTACGCGAAGGAGCGGGTTGTCTTCCAAGGGCCGATCGGTGCCCATCAAGCTGTCGCCCACCCGCTCGCGCAGTCCAAGATCGAGGTCGAGCTGGCCCGCCTGATGACCCAGAAGGCGGCCGCGCTCTACGACGCCGGCGACGACACGGGGGCGGGCGAGGCGGCGAACATGGCCAAGTACGCGGCCGCGGAGGCGGCCTGCGACGCTGCCGACCGCGCCGTGCAGGCGCACGGCGGGAACGGGATCACCCAGGAGTACGGGATGGCCGGCCTCCTCGTGGCCACCCGCGCGGGACGGATCGCCCCGGTCTCGCGGGAGATGATCCTGAACTACGTCGCCATGCACTCCCTCGGCCTGCCGAGGAGCTACTAGGGGGCGCCTAGACGGACCAGCGGATCGCGTCGTCGAGCCAGTCCGCCGGGGCGTGCACTCCGCGGAGATCGGGACGGCGCGCCAGCAGCTCCGAAAGACCGCCGGCCGTGCGGTCGGCACGGTCACGCGCAGCAGCGGCGCGATCCTGCTCGGATCCGGTGTGCGGCTGGGGTTCGGGCTGAGTCGGACGTGGCATGTCCCACAGCATGGCCACGTCATCTTGCAGCGCTGTGACGCAGCATGAACACGACGTGAAATCTGGCGGCCGGCTCAGCGCAGAGGCACGAACCGGTAAGAGCCGTGCCGGGTGACCATCGTGTCCCGCATGGATCGGGACACCCGCAGCATCGTGCCGTTGACGGGGATCACCATCACGCCTCCGGTGTGCAGCTGGGTCACCAGCTCGTCCGGGAGCTCGCTGGCCATCGCTGAGACCAGGATCCGGTGGTACGGCGCGGCTCCGGGCAGGCCCAGCACGCCCGGGATGGCCTCGTGGACGCTCGCCCACGAGAGGCCGCAGTGGTCGAGGTTGGCGCTGCCGAAGGCCACCAGCTCGGGCTCGAGCTCGACTCCGAACACGCGTCCCCTCGTACCGACCAGGTGAGCGAGGAGTGCTGTCGTCCAGCCCGACCCCGAGCCGACGTCGAGCACTCGGTGGCCAGGCTTCACGTCCAGCAACCGGAGCATCGCCTCGACGGTCCGCGGCTGGGAGTTCGTCTGGCCGCATCCAATCGGCAGCGGGCCGTCGAAGGCCGCGCTCCGCTGCTGCTGCCGCGGCAGGAATCCTTCCCGGGGGAGTGCCGCGAACGCCTCCGCGACGCGGTCCATCACCCCACGTTACGACCTCACGGCCTCCACAGGTGCGGGGTGAACGGGTAGTCCCTGACGAAACGGCTCAGAAATCGCCCAGATCTCGACAGTTTCGTCAGGGACTACCCGGAAGGGCGACAGTTATCCACAGGCCAGATCGGCCACCTGGGCGGTCAGGTGCCGCCGTTTCCTCCCGAGCCGGGTTTCAGCGGGAACTCGGCGACCACGTGGGTCGGGGTCTCGGAACCGGTCTCGGGTTCGACCGAGACGGCCGCCGCCTGCGCGGTGGCCAGGTCACCGCTGAGCACCGTGGGTTCGGACGCGTCCGGCATCAGTCCGGCCGACACCGGGCCCGCACCCGGTTGGACGTACCAGAGCTGGTAGGTCTTGTCGGACCCAGGTGACCGTACGTCGTTCCCTATCATCACGGCCTTGCCCAGGGACGGCGAACGCACCAGGGTGAGCTCGCCGGCGTTCCCTGGCAGCTGCTCGACGGTTCGTACGGCGTCGGGCGCGTTCAGGATCTGGTCGGCCACGGTAGTGGTGTCGTTCCGCCAGGGGTGCCAGGCCAGCACGCCGACCGCGAGCAGTACGACGGCGGCCGCGGCCACGAGGATCTGGGGAAGCCGGCGTCGCCGGAGGGGCGCCACCGGGGCGACCTTCTCCTCGGTCGACGGCTCGGGCGTCACGGGCGGCAGCGGGCGCACCTGGCTGATGCCGGCCAGCACGCTGTCACGCAGGGATGCGGGCGGCGTCTCCGCCGAGGTCTCCGCGAGCAGCGCGGTTGTCTCACGGAACGACGCCACCTCGGCGCGGCACTCGGCGCAACCCGCGAGGTGCCTCTCGAACTCGGCACGCTGGCCCTCGTCGAGAGCGTCGACGGTGTAGGCGCCCGACAGCGCGTGGATGTCGCTCATGTCTGAGCCACCTCTCCGACGCCGAGTGCGTCCCTCAGGCGGATCAGGCCGTCCCTGATCCGCGTCTTGGCGGTGCCGACCGGGAGGTCGAGCATCGTGGCCACCTCGGTATGGGTGTACCCGCCGAAGAAGGCCAGCTCCACTGCTTCTCGTTGCTTGGTCGTGAGATCGCGCAGTGCCGTTCGGACCCGGGTCGCCTCGATGGAACTGGTCGCCGCCTCGGCGGTCTCGTCGTGCGCCACCTCCTGGTGGTGTTGACCGTACGCCGTGTCACGTCGGGTGGCCGCCTCGGCCGACCGGATCCGGTCGACCGCCTTGCGGTGCACGATCGTGAGCAGCCACGACAGCGCACTCCCCCGGGCGGCGTCGAACCGCGCGGCATGGCGCCAGCAGTCCAGGTAGGACTCCTGGGTGACCTCCTCGGCCTGAGCTCGGTCGCGCAGGACCCGGACGGCGAGGCCGAAAGCGCGCGCCGACGTGGCGTCGTACAGCTCCGCGAAGGCTGCCTCGTCGCCCCGCGCGGACCGCTTGAGCAGGTCCGCCAGGCGCGCGGCCGTCGTCCCGCCCTCCTCCGAGGGGGGGTCGGACGGCACGGGCCGGAGATGGCTCACGACTCGATCCTGGTGCTTTCGCGGTTCATCGGACAGACCTGCGGCGACACGGGTTCACATCTTCGGCATCAGGACCGAGTCGTTGCTGCCGTACGCGGCGGGGCCGAGCGGGGTCCCCAGCCTGATCGAGGCGGTCCGGGTACGCCGGAGTGTGCTCATGGTCATCGCTGTTCCTTTCGACCCTGTGGGTGCCGTCGTCGGTGATTCGTAGCCTTCGCGCCTTCGGATGGGTGTGGTCGTCTTGCGAACAGGCCTAACAGGGCGAAGCGGAGCCTGGTCGTCACACCGGGTGGTTCGGCGCCCGGACCGTCCGGGATGGGATCTCGCGTGTTTGGCAGGATGCCGGGCATGCCGGATGAGCTCGTCCACTACGCCGTGTCCGACTACGTCGCCACGATCACCCTGGACTCCCCCCACAACCGCAACGCGCTCTCGCAGCAGCTGGTGGGTGAGCTGTTCGACCGCCTCGAGCGGGCCGGGGCGGACGACGAGGTGAAGGTCGTGCTGGTCCGCCATGCGGGCAAGGTCTTCTGCTCCGGCGCGGACCTCTCCGAGGCGACGTCGGTCGGGATGGAGGAGGGTGCCCAGCGCATCGTGGCCCTGCAGCGGCTGATCGCGACCCTGGACAAGCCCGTGGTGACCCGAGTAGCGGGGGCGGTCCGGGCGGGGGGCATCGGGATCGTCGCCGCGAGCGACGTCGCGATCAGCGCCGACGACGCGACGTACGCGCTGACCGAGGTGAAGCTGGGCCTCGCCGCGGCGATCATCTCGCTCACCGTCCACGCCCGGATGAACCCGCGTGCCGCCGCCCTCACCACCCTCGGCGGCGAGGTGTTCACGGGGTCGCAGGCCGCCGAGTACGGCCTGGTCACGCGCGCCGTCCCCGCCGCAGACCTCGACCGGGCGGTGGCCGAGGTCTGCGCCCAGCTCGCGACCGGTGCGGCGCAGGGACTGCGAGAGTCCAAACGGGTCCTCAACGCCGACCTCGTGCTCCGGATCGACGCGCTCGGAGCCGAGATGGCCGCGCTCAGTGCCCGGCTGTTCGCCTCCGACGAGGCGCGCGAGGCGATGACGGCGTTCCTGAACCGGAAGAAGTAGGCAACCTGTGCGGTGCTCCAGGGGTGGGGACGGACATGACCACCACGCCCGTCGCCGACTCGGGAGGCCGCGTGGACCCGCACCCGGAGGGGCCTTCCGCGACGGTTCACAAGCGCATGAATGGCGGGGCTCTACGAGCGGACCGACTGAGGTTCAACGGGTCTCGACCAGACTCCGGGTGAGGAAGACCAGCGTCATGAAGAGCCGGAAGAGTGCGAGCGGGTCGTCGTCGGAGAGGGCGACGCGGAAGCCGTCGACCCGGGTCACGCCAGGGATGCCGGTAGCGAGCTCGGCCATGTCGGGGGAGAGCAGGGTGACCTCCAGCGTGGCCGGGAGGTGGATCACCGGTGGTGCCGCAGACGGCTCGGAGAGGGCGCGGTACACCCCCTCGCGGATCCGCTGGCGGGCGATGTCCGGGTGCAGGTGCTCGGCGGCGTAGCGGCTGACCGAGCGCTTCACCTCGACCACCTCGATGCCGGGGCAGAACGGCCCGGCCTCCGGCCCGACGTACTGGTCGCCGGTGATCACGGCGATCGGCACTCCGTGGTGCTGAGCGACGAGGGCGTTGATGCCGGCCTCGCCGGTGAGGGTGTCGTTGAGCAGGACGTTCGCGATGGCGCGGGGGTTGTAGGTGTGGGAGAGGATGCCGGGGCTCGGCATCGCGGCGTGGTAGCCGAGGAACACCGCGGCGTCGTACGACGCGTCGAGGCCCTCCATCATGTAGAGCGGCTTGTACTTCCCCGAGAGGTACGACGCGTGGGCACCGAGCCCCCCGGGGGGCAGGTTGCGCATGAAGGAGTGGGCGTCGTTGACGAGGATCTCGGTGACCCCCGCCTCGACTGCTCCGTCGATGGCGGCGTTGACCTCACCGAGAGCGAGGTCGCGACCGAGTGCGTAGTCGTCACCGCCCGGGATGCACTGCTCCCAGTCGGAGATGCCCGCCACGCCCTCGAGGTCGACCGAGATGTAGACCTTCACGGGCCGAGCCTGTCACAGGCTGGGCGCTCAGCCCCGGTGGATCCTCGGGCTCATCGTGAGGTGTCGCGCGGTCGCGTGACGCGTGCGCTGGGAGTCGTCGGCGAAGACGGCACCGTTGTTTGTCCTCACCACGAACCCGGCACCGACCCGGACCCAGCGCGGGACGCCGATGCAGCTGCTCGGCACGGTCAGCGTGATGGTGCTGGCCCGGGGGCTCTGGTGTCCGACAAGGCCGTCGCACGTGAGGGGGTGGCCGTTGGCCCTCGCGAGCGTCCAGGTGGGCCGGTGACCCGGGGTACGACGGCCGATCACCTGGAAGCCCCGGCGAGCGGTCTGGAGCCTCGACACGAAGAGCCATCTCCGGCCGAGCTCGCGCAGCCGGACCGTCGTACGCACGTGCCTCGCGGTGTGCGCGACCTGGAGGTGGACGACGTCCGCGGTCTTGTTGTCCGGCACGTTCGTCACCGTGTTGGTGGAGGTGATCCTCTGCACGTCCTTGGCCGGATCGGTGTGCCGGAAGGTCGAGGCGTTGGCGGCCGCGGGCACCGCGAGGGCAGCGACGAGGCCGGCCGTGGTGACGGCGCGTAGAGCGTGACGAACATTCATCGCGTTCTCCCCGGGCTGTGTCAGCGGGCCGCCGGTCGGCTGTCCGACAAGGCGTCCGACGACCGAACCACGGATCCGTCCCCTCCGGGCGTCGGCGCCGGAGCGCAGCCGATACGATAGAGGACTTGCCGTTCACCGCTGCCACCGCGGGCAGCGCCACGGGGATCCGAGGGGAAATCGTTACTTGGCTGACGAGGTGCTGGCCGCTGAGCTCGCCGCTGAGCAGGTCTTCGTGGATCGCGTGTACGTGCAGCTGGAGAAGTCTGCGCGCAACGCCGAGGCGCTCGCCCGGGAAGGCCACGGGCGCGGCGCGCTGGGACACGAAGGCGGGCTGGTGGAGCGCGACGCGATGGTCTACCAGGCCGCGCGCCGGATCGCACAGCTCGACGCTGCCCATGAGGGGCTGGTGTTCGGGCGGCTCGACCTGCAGGAGCGGGTCGACCCCGAGCCGCGCTACATCGGCCGGATCGGCCTGCGGGACGACAACCGTGACTCCCTGCTGATCGACTGGCGCGCCCCGGCCGCCGCGGTCTTCTACCAGGCGACCGCCGCCGAGCCGCGCGACGTGATCCGTCGGCGGGTGCTCCGGTGCGCCGGCCCGAAGGTGGTGGGGGTCGAGGACGAGCTGCTCGACTCGGACGCGGAGACCGACCTGCCGATCGTCGGCGATGGGGCCCTGATGGCGCAGCTGTCGAGGGCCCGAGACCGGACGATGCACTCGATCGTCGCCACCATCCAGGCCGAGCAGGACGAGGCGATCCGGGCGCCGGCTCGCGGGGTGGTGGCGATCAGCGGCGGTCCCGGCACCGGCAAGACCGTCGTGGCGCTGCACCGCGCGGCGTACCTCCTCTACACCGACCGGCGCCGGTACGAGACCGGCGGCGTCCTGGTCGTCGGCCCGTCCGGCGTGTTCATGCGGTACATCGAGCGGGTCCTGCCGTCCCTCGGTGAGACGGCCGTGGCCCTGCGGTCGCTCGGTGAGGTCGTCGGCGGCCTGCGGGCGACCCGGCACGACGTACCCGCGGTGGCCGCGGTGAAGGGCGCCGCGCGGATGGCCGAGCTGATGCGTCGTACGGCGCGCCAGCAGGCCCCGGGCTCGCCCAAGGAGTTCCGCATCTTCTGGCGCGACGACGTGATCCACCTCGACCGTGCCGCCCTGGGCAAGCTGCGCCGCCAGCTCATGGGTCAGGGTCAGCGAAACCGCCAGCTTCCTCGGATCGCCACCGCACTGCTCGACGTGATGTGGCGTCAGGTCCGCGGTGCGCGCGGCCGCGAGCGCGGGCGGGAGGCCTTCGACGACGACATGCTCACGACGGAAGCCTTCGTCGACTTCGCACTGTCCTGGTGGCCGCCGCTCGAGGCGACCGAGGTGCTCGCCTGGCTGCGTGACCCGGAGTTCCTGGCCCGCGTCGGCGAGGGCGTGGTCTCCGCCGAGGAGCAGCGGCTGCTGGTCGAGTCGTGGCAGGCGGACTCGCTGTCCGTGGAGGACATCCCGCTCGTCGACGAGCTTCGCTACGCGCTCGGGGATCGGCCCGACCGGAGCGAGGAGGACCACGAGCTCGACGACTTCCTGGGGGGCGACCTGCAGGAGCTGACCACCGCGGCCGAGCGGGAGTTCGGGCGCGGCGGTGGCCCCTGGGCACCGCCGACCAACCGGGTCGAGGACGACGGCTACGCCCACATCCTCGTCGACGAGGCGCAGGACCTCACGCCGATGCAGTGGCGGATGGTCGGCCGCCGCGGCCGTGCCGCGACCTGGACGATCGTGGGTGACGCGGCCCAGTCGTCGTGGCCCGACGCGACCGAGTCGGCGGCTGCGCGAGCAGTGGCGATCGCGGACAAGGACCTGCACGAGTTCCACCTCTCGACCAACTACCGCAACTCCGCGGAGATCTATGACCACGCCGCGGCGTACGCGGAGCGGGTCGGCCTGCACGCCGACCTGCCGACCGCGGTCCGGTCGACCGGCGTCTCGCCGCGAGAGGTGACGGCGGGTCCGGACCTGGCGGAGACGGTCCGTGCCGAGCTCGGTGCTCTCGCGGAGCAGGTGGCCGGGACTGTCGCCCTCGTGGTGCCGATCGACCGCCGTGCCGAGGTGGCCGGCTGGCTCGGCTCGTGGCCGGAGCACGCGGCCGACGCCCCGAACGCGACCACGCCGGAGAGAGCCGGCGACGACCGGATCGTCGTACTCACCGGCATCGACACCAAGGGCCTGGAGTTCGACGGCATCGTCGTCGTCGACCCCGACGCGATCGAGGCCGAGTCACCGACCGGCCGGGCCACCCTGTACGTCGTCCTCACCCGCGCCACCCAGCTGCTCACCCTCGTCCGTTGAGTTGGCCCTCCGGGCTTGTTGAGTTGGCCCTCCGGGCTTGTTGAGTTGGCCCTCCGGGCTTGTTGAGTTGGCCCTCCTGGCTTGTTGAGTTGGCCCCCCGGGCTTGAGCGCAAACCGCGAGGGCCAAGTGAACGCGCCCGGAGGGCCAACTCAACGTGATCAGGCGGCGACCGGGTCCTCCGCAGCCAGCTCATGCTCGACGGCCATCTGGTGGGCGTGCACCTGCGCGCGGCTCGGGAGCAGCAGGCTGGCCAGCGCGGCGAGGGCGTAGCCGCCCGCCGCGACCCAGCAGGCCGTGAGAAGTCCGGACCGCAGCGACGCCGCGTCGTACGACGTGCCGACCACGGAGAAGAACACGGTCCCGACCACGGCGACCCCGAGGGCAGCGCCCACCTGCTGGACGGTGCCGTACGCGCCCGAGGCTGCACCCGCCTCGCCGGTGGGGATCGTGGCCAGGGCGACGTCGACCAGGGGGACGACGAGCAGGCCGAGGCCGATCCCGTCGACGACCAGCGCGGGCAACAGGTCCCAGGTGGACAGGGAGGATCCCTGGCCGTGGACGCCGGCGAGCACCCAGACGGTCGCCGCCGACTGGAGTCCCGCGCCGGTCACCATCACGACCTTGCCCAGCTTCATCCCCAGCGGCACCGAGATCGCGGTGCCGACGAACGCCCCGAGGCTGAACGGCAGCATGGTGAGGCCCGCATGGATGGCCGACCAGCCGAGGCCGGTCTGCACGTACACGGTGAGCACCAGCGCGAAGCCCGCCAGCGAACC
This sequence comes from Nocardioides sp., assembly GCA_017354415.1. Taxonomy (GTDB): domain Bacteria; phylum Actinomycetota; class Actinomycetes; order Propionibacteriales; family Nocardioidaceae; genus Nocardioides. Next base: position 16,447 of record JAFMQY010000013.1, on the reverse strand, counting down.
CTGGAACGTCCCCTGTGTGACCAGTCCCGCCGAGAACCCACGGTCGCGGAACAGGCGCATCGGCAGCAGCGCCGAGCCGACGGTGCGCTCCCGGCGCACCTGCTGGACGACGAACGCCGCGAGCACCAGTACGCCGCCGGCGCCGACCGCCCAGATCCATGCCGCCCAGTTCTGGTCGCGTCCCTCGATCAGCGCGTACACGACGCCGAGCAGACCCACCGTGGCCAGGACCAGCCCGACCGGGTCGAGCCGCAGCGGGTGCTCCGAGCGCGTGTCGGGCACCCATCGCAGGGCGAGTACGACGAGCGCCACACCGACCGGCAGGTTGATCAGGAAGATGCTGCGCCAACCGACGCCGAACGCGTCGCTGCTGACCAGCCAGCCTCCGAGCACCGGCCCGATCACCGCCGACATGCCGGACACCGCGCCGATGACGCCGAGCATCGCGGCTCGTTCGCGCGGCGCGTAGAGCGCCTGCACCGAGGACAGGACCTGCGGCACCATCATCGCCGCGAACGCACCCTGGACCACGCGTGCCACCAGCAACACCGCGATCGTCGGCGCGACGCAGGCGAGCAGGGATCCGAGGGTGAAGCCCACGACCCCGGTCACGAACAGCCGGCGACGCCCGAAGATGTCACCGAGCCTGCCGCCGGTGATCATCAGCACGGCGAAGGACAGCAGATAGCCCCCGACCACCCACTCGAGCTGGGCGCCGCTGGCGTCGAGGTCGGTGCGGATCGAGGGGAGGGCGACGTTCACGATCGTCGCGTCCAACAGGTCCATGAACGACGCGAAGATCAGCACGCCCATCGCGAGTCCTCGTTTCTGACTCATCTCGTTGCTCCCGTCAGGATTGGTAGTCTTGGATGTGAGAGGTTCTATACTGAGATTATCCCATATCGGAATAGTTCCGATATGGAGAGAGTAACGAAGGGCATCCGGCTTGTCCACCCGGAAACAGCTCGGTGAGCAGATCGCCGGCGTGATGCAGGAGGTGATCGCCTCCGCTGTGCTCACCAACGAGCGCATCGCGCGGTCGATCGGGCTGAACGTCGTCGACTTCCAGACGTACGGCGTGCTGGTCCGGCAGGGCGAGCCGATGACGCCCGGTCAGGTCGCCCGGTCGACCGAGCTGCCGTCGAGCACGACCACGCGCGTCCTGGACCGGCTCGAGGCCAAGGGACTGGTCGAGCGCCGGCCCGATCCCGCCGACCGGCGCAAGACCTGGGTCCACGCGATCCCGTTCGACGACCAGCGCGTCATGGAGGCGTACGGCGAGATTCTGCGCCAGATGGATGCGGTCCATGCCGGGTTCACGGTGGCGGAGCTCCAGACCGTGCTGCGCTACCTGGACGCGATCAAGAACGTCCGCTGACCGTCGGTAGATTCGGGCGCCATGACCGCCGCCAGTGTCCGGGACGCCATCGCCGCGCTCCAGGAGCACGAGGCGTGGGCGGTCATCCGGCGCTCGACGCGGGTCGGGGACCGACAGACCGTCGGTCTGGTCGGCGGGCGGCGTCGCGTGGTCGAGTCGGTGCTCGACGTACCGCTCGAGGAGGGTGTGCCCCAGGACGGGCACATCGCCGACCGGCTGCTGGCGGTGCCCTTCAGACAGGTGCGCGAACGCGGCTTCGAGGCGATCGACGACGGCACGCCCCTGGTCGTGGTCGACGTCGAGAGCGAGCAGGAGTTCTCGGTCGCCGAGGTGATCGAGGCGATCGACGACACCGGCATCGAGCTGGCCGACCGAGGCGGCTTCGACATCGACGACGACGCGTACGCCGAGCTCGTCGGTGCGATCATCCGCGACGAGATCGGACAGGGCGAGGGCGCCAACCTGGTCATCGGCCGGCACTATCGCGCGCAGGTCGCGGACTGGGACGCCGGCAAGGCGCTCGCGGTCTTCCGCCGGCTCCTGGAGCGCGAGCACGGCGCCTACTGGACCTTTCTCTTCTTCACCGGCGACCGCTACCTGATCGGCGCCAGCCCGGAGCGGCACGTCTCGGTGCACGGCGAGGACGTGCGGATGAACCCGATCAGCGGGACCTTCCGGCTGAGCGGCCCGGACGGTGAGCGAGTCGACGTACGCCGGGATCTCCTCGAGTTCCTCCACGACGAGAAGGAGATCTACGAGCTCTTCATGGTGGTCGACGAGGAGCTCAAGATGATGTGCGACGTCTGCGACAAGGGGGGCCAGGTGCTCGGGCCGTTCCTGAAGCCGATGAGCCACCTCATCCACACCGAGTACTTCCTGGCCGGCCGCACCAGCCGCGACCCACGCGAGGTGCTGCGCGACACGATGTACGCCGCGACCGTCACCGGCAGCCCGGTCCAGAACGCCTGCCGGCTGATCACGCAGTACGAGACCGAGGGTCGCGGTTACTACGGCGCCGCCCTGGCGGTGCTCGGCCGGGATTCCGACGGCGCACCCGTGCTCGACAGCCCGATCGTGATCCGCACCGCTGACGTCGATCTCGAGGGCCGGCTCACGGTCACCGCGGGCGCCACGCTGGTACGCGACTCCGACCCGGCCTACGAGGTGGCCGAGACGCACGCGAAGGCGGGAGGCATCCTGTCGGCCTTCGGCCTGGCCGCCCCCGCACCCGTGACCGGCGTGGACGTGACCGAGCTGGTGAACGACGAGGACGTGCTGCTCGCGCTCAACGCACGCAACCGGCGGCTCGCGTCGTTCTGGCTCACCGACCAGTCCGGCACCGCCCCCGACCCGGCCCTGGCCGGCACGCACGTCGTGATCCTGGACGGCGAGGACGACTTCGTGAACATGCTCCGCCACGTGCTCGGCGTCGCCGGGATGACCAGCACCGTGGTGTCCCACACGGCGTACGACGAAGGCCTCCTCGACCCGGCCGATCTGGTGATCGTCGGACCCGGGCCGGGAGACCCGCGCGACGGCGACGTGCCCAAGATCGCGACCTTCCGGCGCGCGGTCGACCGGCTTCTCGAGAGGGAGCAGCCGTTCCTCGCGGTGTGCCTCGGGCACCAGGTGCTGTGCGACCGCCTCGGCATCCCGCTGGCCTACAAGGACATCGTCTTCCAGGGCACCCAGGACGAGGTCTCCGTCGATGGCCGGACCGAGCGCGTCGGGTTCTACAACACGTTCGTGGGCCGGGTTGCCGGCGAGCGTGGGCTTCCGGACGGTGTGGCCGTCGACGCTGACCCTGCCACCGGCGACGTCCACCACGTGAGCGGGCCGCACTTCCGTGGTATCCAGTTCCACGCGGAGTCGATCCTCACCCAGCACGGCTCCGACCTGATCCACCGGCTGGCCGCCGACCTGCTCCGCCGACACCCACTGTGATCGCGCCCACCCGGGCGTCAGGATCCCGTCAAGACGCGTGAGTCCGCCGACCGGGGCCAGCAGGCTGGAAGCGTGAGCATCCACGCCCCGTCGCGTCGTAGCACCGACGCCGAGGCCGCGCGCGTCCCCGGGGCCGAGATGGCCGGCGTGCGGGTCGGGGTCGCCCTGTGGGTGGGCTGCTGCTCGTCGACGTCGGTCAGGTCACCCACCCACCGGCGTACGCCGAGCTGGGCGTGCTCGGGTTCGACGGAACCCACGACGTCGCTCGCCTCGCCCTGCTGGTGGGGCTGGCGATGACCGCGACCCGAGCACGCCGATGACCACGACGACAAGCGCTCCGCTCAGCCGGCGGGCGCGTGAGTGGCTGACCACCGAGGGCGAAGTCGGGCACGCCCAGACCGGCAAGCCCTGGTGGAAGGTGATGTGCCTGACCGGGGTCGACTACTTCTCGACCCTCGGCTACCAGCCCGGCATCGCGGCCCTGGCCGCCGGACTGCTCTCGCCGATCGCGACCCTGGTCCTGGTCGCACTGACCCTGCTCGGGGCGCTGCCGGTCTACCGCCGGGTCGCCGAGGAGAGCCCGCACGGCGAGGGCTCGATCGCCATGCTGGAGCGGCTGCTCAGCTTCTGGAAGGGCAAGCTGTTCGTCCTCGTGCTCCTCGGGTTCGCGCTCACCGACTTCATCATCACGATGACGCTGTCCGCTGCCGATGCCAGCGCACACCTGATCGAGAACCCCAACCTCCGGACCTACCTCACCGGCCACCAGGTCCCGATCACCCTGTTCCTGCTGGCCCTGCTCGGGGCGGTCTTCCTGCGCGGCTTCACCGAGGCGATCGGCGTCGCGGTGGCGCTGGTCGCGACGTACCTCACCCTCAACACCATCGTCATCGCGGTGTCCCTCGTGCATGTGGCGGTGCACCCGACCCTGGTCCCCCACTGGACCGCCGCCCTGACCGCGCAGCACGGCAACCCGGCCGCCATGATCGCGGTGTCCCTGATCGTCTTCCCCAAGCTCGCGCTCGGCCTCTCCGGGTTCGAGACCGGGGTTGCGGTGATGCCGCACATCTCGGGCGATCCGGGCGACATCGAGGCGCTTCCCAGCGGCCGGATCCGGGGCGCCCGCCGGCTGCTGACGACCGCCGCGGTCCTGATGAGCGTGTTCCTCGTGACCAGCGCCTTCGCCACGACGCTGCTGATCCCCCCGAGGGAGTTTGAGGCGGGTGGGCACGCCAACGGCCGCGCCCTCGCCTACCTCGCGCACGAGTACCTCGGGAACGCGTTCGGCACCGCGTACGACGCGTCGACGATCGCGATCCTGTGGTTCGCCGGTGCGTCGGCCATGGCCGGGATGCTGAACCTGATCCCGCGCTACCTGCCCCGCTACGGCATGTCTCCCGACTGGGCGGGGGCGGTGCGACCGCTGGTGCTGATCCTGACCGCCGTCGCGTTCCTGATCACCTGGATCTTCGGCGCCAGCGTCGACGCCCAGGGCGGCGCGTATGCGACCGGCGTACTGGTGCTGATCACCAGCGCCGCGGTCGCCGTGACTCTCGCGGCGCGCCGAGCCGGACAGAAGTGGCGGACGATCGGCTTCGGGATCGTGGCCGCCGTCTTCGTGTACACGACCGCCGACAACATGGTGGAGCGACCCGACGGACTCAAGATCGGTACCTGCTTCGTGATCGCCATCGTCGCGGTGTCGCTGGCGTCACGGCTGACCCGAGTCTTCGAGCTGCGCGCGATCGAGATCGACTTCGACGCGGCGAGCCAGGTGTTCGTCCGAGACTGTTCGCGCCGTACCATCCGGCTGGTCGCGCACGTGGCGGGTGACCGCGACGTCGAGGAGTACGTCGACAAGATCCGCCGGCTCCGTCGCGACCACGACCTCCCCTCCGACCCCGACGTGATCTTCGTCGAGGTCACCATCGTCGATCCCAGTGACTTCCAGGACCGGCTGCATGTGCACGGCGAGGTGCAGCACGGCCGGTACCGGGTGATGACCGTGCGCGCCTCCTCGGTCCCGAACGCCCTCGCCGCCCTCGCCCTGCGGATCCGCGACGACACCGGCACCATCCCGCACGTCTACTTCGAGTGGACCGAGGGCAACCCGGTGCAGCAGCTGCTGCGGTTCCTGCTGTTCGGCCTCGGCGAGGTCGCGCCGGTGACTCGGGAAGTGCTGCGCCGGGCCGAGCACGACCCGGCGCGCCGTCCGCACGTCCATGTCGGCTGACCGGTCCCGCCGGTGCCTCACGCACTGCTCGTTCTTCCCGGTCGCGCGCCGCGGGTGGTGGACACTGAGCCCGTGGACACGCCCGAGGCCGGCCGTCTGAGCCCCCGGCGCCAGGTCGTCGGCTGGGTGCTCACCGTGGTGGGACTGCCGGTGGTCACGACCGTGTTGGTCCAGGTCACCAGCGGCAGCTCCGGGATCTCGCTGGCGACGATGACCTTCCTCAGCTTCGCGGTCGTGGTGGCGCTGGTGGCGGGGCGCTGGCCGGCGCTGGTGTCGGCGGTCGCGGGGGCGCTGCTCCTCAACTACTTCTTCATTCCGCCGACCCACACCCTCGACGTCGCGTCCGGCACCGACCTCGCCGCGCTCGTGGTCTTCACCGTCACTGCGGTGGCGGTGTCGTCGGTCGTGGACGCGGCCGCGCGCCGCAGGGACGAGGCACGCGCCGCTGAACGCGAGGCCGGCACCCTGGCCATGCTCAACCGGCAGGTCCTCGGCGGGGAGTACGACGTACCCAGGCTGCTGGCTCTGGCGCGCGACACGTTCGGAGCCCGGGACGCCGAGCTGGTGAGCACCGAGCCGGCAGCGTCCGCCGGTGCGGTCGTCGTACCGGCCGGCGCGGGCGGATGGCTGGTGCTGCCGGGCGCGGAGCTCGGTCCGCGGGAACGCTCGGTCGCCGCCGCGTTCGCCTCACACGTCGGGGTGCTCCGGGAGCGCGAGGAGCTGGTCCGGCAGAGCATGGCGGCACAACAGCTCGAGGCCGGCAACCGGACACGGACGGCTCTGCTCGCGGCCGTCTCCCACGACCTCCGGACCCCGCTCGCCGGGCTGCGCTCGGCGGCGGAGACGCTCCGGGTCCACGACCAGCGGCTCGACCCGGAGGAACGGCTCGAGCTGCTCGACGCCATGGAGAGCTCGATCGGCCGGCTCACCAGCATGGTGAGCGACCTGCTCGACATGAGCCGCCTGCAGACCGGGGCGGTGCGGCCGATCGCGGACGACGTACCGCTCGGAGAGGTCGTCCGGCATGCACTCGCCGGTCTCGATCGCGCCGACGAGGTCTCGGTGGGCGAGCTCCCGACGGCGTACGTCGACCCCGGGCTGCTCGAACGGGTCGTCGCCAACCTGGTCGCCAACGCCCTGCGGTACGCCGAGCGGGTCGCGGTCGAGGGCGAGGTCCGCGGTGGCCGGGTACGCCTCCGGGTGGTCGACCACGGGCCCGGTGTCGCGCCGGCCGACCGAGCCCGGATCTTCGAGCCGTTCCAGCGGCAGGGCGACACCCTGGGCGAGAGCGGAGTCGGCCTCGGTCTGGCGGTCGCCCGCGGCCTGACCGAGGCGCAGGGTGGCACGCTCGAGGCTGCGGCAACCCCGGGTGGCGGGCTGACCATGGTCCTCGACCTCCCGGGGGCGACGCCGTGAGGGTGCTGCTGGTCGACGACGACGCGACCCTGCGCCGGGCACTCGGGATCGGGCTGCGTGCCGCCGGCCACGACGTGCTCATCTCGGCCGACGGCCGCACCGCGCTCCAGGCGCTGCGCGAGGACCGGCCCGACATCGTGGTGCTCGATCTCGGTCTCCCGGACCTGTCCGGCGTCGACGTGCTGCGCCAGATGCGGTCGTGGAGCACCACTCCCGTGGTGGTGCTGTCGGCCCGGGCCGAGTCCACCGAGAAGGTCCAGGCGCTCGACCTCGGCGCGGACGACTACGTGACCAAGCCATTCGGGATGGAGGAGCTGCTGGCCCGGATCCGGGCGGCCGCCCGCCGTGCGGGGTCGGACCTGCCGGTACTCGAGGCCGGTGACCTGGTGGTGGACCTCCCGGCCCGCCGGGTGACCAAGGGCGGCGAGGTCGTCCGGCTCACCCCCACCGAGTGGGGGATCCTCGAGCTGCTGGTCCGGACGCCCGGTCGGCTGGTCAGCCAGCAGGACCTCCTCCACGAGGTGTGGGGACCGGCGTACAGCAAGGAGACCCACTACCTGCGGGTCTACGTGGGCGGGCTTCGCAAGAAGCTCGAGGACGACCCGTCCTCACCGCGCCACCTCATCACCGAGCCGGGGATGGGCTACCGCTTCGAGATGTGAGCCGCGGTGGCCGATCTGGTGCGGTGAGGGTCACCTGGCCATCACGGGACCCTGGTGGACCGTCACAGCCCTCAGGTCCCCGCGAGCAGCGGGGCACCCGGGACCTGGACGACCATCCGCGTCCCGCCATGGTCGCTCTCGTCCACCCGGACGTTCCCCGAGTGCCGCTCGACGACCTGTCGGACGATCGACAGGCCGAGCCCCGAGCCCGGCATCGAGCGCGACTCCTGCGAGCGATAGAACCGCTCGAAGACGTGTTCGCGGTCTCCGGGGGCGATCCCGGGACCCTCGTCCTCGACGGTGAGAGTGCCGTGGTTGAGCCGGATCCGCACCGTGCCGTTCGGCGGGCTCCACTTCACGGCGTTGTCGAGCAGGTTCGTGACGGCGCGCTCGAGCGACGCGGACTCCCCGACGACCCACCACGGCTCGGTCTCGACCTCGAACGTGAGGGAGCTGCCCCGTCGCCGCGCGCGAACGACGGCGGCCTCGACAACCTCGGCCAGATCGACCTGCTCCACGACCGGCGGAAGCGGCTCGTCGCGGGTCAGCTCGACGAGGTCGCCGACCAAGTTCGACATCTCCTCGATCTGCGCGCGGACGTCGTCCAGGAGCTCGGCGCGTGCGGTCGCGTCGAGGCCGTCCCCGGCGTCGGCCTGCAGAAGCAGGTCGAGGTTGGTGCGCAGGGACGTCAGCGGCGTGCGCAGCTCGTGCCCGGCGTCGACGACCAGGCGTCGTTGACGGTCGCGGGAAGCCGAGAGCGCGGCGAGCATCTCGTTGAACGCCGTGGCGAGACGGGCGATCTCGTCGTCGCCTTCGACCGGCAGCGGGTGCAGGTCCTCGGTCCGGGCGATGCGCTCGACGTTGCGGGTGAGCCGGCGTACCGGACGCAGGCCGTTGCGCGCGACGGTCCAGCCGGCCGCGGCCGCACCGACGACTCCGGCGAGACCGAACAGCAGCATGACCGCGCCGAGCTTCTGCAGCACGCGCTGCTGGGGAGCCATGTTCTGGGCGAGGACGACGGCGTACCCGGTGTCGCCGTACGGAACGGCGACGACGCGGTACTGCTGGTCGGCCACGGTGACGGTCCGGACACTCTGGCTGCTCCTGCCCTGGGCGACCGCCACCTCCGGCGCGCCGAGCGGGGGTCCGCCTGTGGTGGGATCGGTGGTGAACGCGTGGCCGTCGTCCTGTACGACGAAGATCTTGACATCGGCGGCGCCGGTCGCCCAGGAGGGCACCCGACGGTTCGTCAGCTGCACCAGCTGGAGGCTGTCCGAGGCCCGATGGGCGCGCTCGAGCAGGGAGTTGTCCAGGGACGTCTCGAGCGACATCTTCACGGTGACGTAGGCACCCAGCGCCACCAGGGCGACGGCGCAGCACACCGCCATCGTGGTCAGCAGGATCACGCGGCTGGCGAGGGACCGACGGTAGTGCCAGCGCGGCTCGTCCACTCCCGACGAGCCGGATCCCATCCCGGTCGCCGGGGTGCTCATGCGCGGTCCTCCCGGCGTGGCTCAGCGGGAGTACGTCGTGTGGTGCTCATGACTCTTTGAGGACGTAACCGACGCCCCGCACGGTGTGGATCAGCCGTGACTCGCCGTCGGCCTCGGTCTTACGTCGGAGATAGCCGACGTAGACCTCGAGGGAGTTGGCGGTGGTCGGGAAGTCGTAGCCCCAGACCTCCTCGAGGATGAACGACCGCTCGAGCACGCGCCGCGGCCGGCGCAGGAACATCTCGAGAAGGGTGAACTCCGTGCGGGTCAGCTCCATGCGGCGGTCGCCGCGGCGTACCTCGCGGGTGGCGAGGTCCATCGACAGGTCGCCGAAGGAGAGCACCTCGTGGTCGTCGCCCTCGGCCGGGACCACGCGGCGGAGAAGCGCGCGGAGCCGGGCCAGCAGCTCCTGCAGGGCGAACGGCTTGGTCAGGTAGTCGTCGGCCCCGGCGTCCAGACCCTCGACCCGGTCGCCTACGGCGTCCCGTGCGGTGAGCACCAGGATCGGGACGTCGTTGCCGGCCTTGCGCAGTGACTTCGTGGTCTCGATGCCGTCGAGCCGCGGCATCATCACGTCCATCACGACGACGTCCGGGACCGTGCCTCCGATGCCGGCGAGGGCCTCGATGCCGTCGGCGGCCAGCGACACGGCGTACCCGTTGAACTCCAGGCTGCGACGCAGCGACTCGCGCACGGCCTTGTCGTCATCGACGACGAGGACGTGGGGCTTGGCGCTCGCGGGGGGCGAGGCAGCGGGCGGAGTCACGGCCCTACTGTGCCAAATCGTCCTGAACCACGCCTGAGAAGCAGCACGAGGTCAGTCGAACCGTTGGGCCACGTCGGCGGCCCGTGCGCCGTACCCGCCTCCGAACAGGCACGCGTGGACGAGCAGCGGGTGGAGCTGGTGGAGACCCACGCGATCGGACCAGCCGTCGGCGAGGGGCGAGACCTCCTCGTAGGCCTGCAGCACGCGCGGCAGGTGGGGCAGTCCGAAGAGCGCCAGCATGGCGAGATCGGTCTCGCGGTGACCGCCGTGGGCGGCGGGGTCGATCACGCAGCAACCGCCGTCGTGGGTCCAGATGACGTTGCCGTTCCAGAGGTCGCCGTGCAAGCGGCGCGGCCCCTCCTCGGGGACCAGCTCGCCGAGCCGGCCCATGAGCTTCTCGATGGCCTCGGCCCCCTCCGGGGTGATCGAGCGGCGGTCGCGGGCGAGCTTGAGGTAGGGCAGCACCCGCCTCGTCGCGTAGAACTCCGCCCAGGTCGGTGCGCTCTTGTTGGGCAGGGGCAGACGGCCGATGTAGCCGTCGTGGTGGAGCCCGTACGACGGTGCGCCGGCGTCATGGGTCTTGGCCAGGGCGCGACCGAAGTCGCCGGCGGCTTCCGTGGTCAGCTTGCCCGGCTCGACCCAGGCCAGGATCAGGCAGTCGGCCTCGACCGCCAGCACCTCGGGCACCTGCACGCCACCGGCGTCTCCGAGCCAGCGCAGCCCGACGGCCTCGGCGGCGAAGAAGCCGTCGGGTGCATGGGTCAGGGTCTTCATGAAGGCGGAGCGTCCGCTGCTCAGACGGAGCTTGGTGGCGGTGGCGTTGTCACCACCCGCGACGGGGGCGGTGGCGGCCACGGCGGCACCGAGCAGCTCCTCCGCGCGGCGCGCCACGTGAGGCTGGCGCGTCACTAGCACCTCCTCGGGTCCGGCTGTCCACACGGTAGTACGCCGTTCCACCTCCCCGGTCGTCCGCTCCAGGCCGGGTAAGAGCCCGGCCTCAGGCGGACGACCCGATCAGTGCCCGGAGTCGTCCGCCCCAGACCGGGTAAGAGGACGGGGTCAGGCGGACGACCCGGCCGGCCGGTCGTCGAGGGCTCCCGCCAGCGCGGCGACCAGCGCATCGGACGTGCGCTCCACCATGGTCAGCACGTCGGCGAACCCGTCGGCTCCTCCGTAGTACGGGTCCGGCACGTCCTCCCCGGTCCCGACCGGGTCGAGGTCGCGGAACAGGCCGACCCGCTCCGACCGGCCGCCGAGGTCGGCCAGGTTCTGGTGGTCCATCGCCATGACCAGGTCGTGCGCGTCGGCCCAGGACGCGTCGTACACCCGGGCCCGGTGTCGGCTCGGGTCGTACCCGGCAGCGGACAGCGTGGCCGCGGCCCGCGCGTCCATCGGATCGCCCACGTGCCAGTCGCCGGTGCCGGCGCTGTGAACGGCGACCCGGTCCGCGAGGACGACCTGAGCCGTGGGCGACCGGCAGATGTTGCCGAGGCAGACCAGGGCCACCGAGTAGCGCCCGGGCTCGCGTGGCGGCGGCACCGGCACCGGCCTAGCGCCTGTCGTCCCTGAGCAGGGAGAGGTCGATGAACCAGTTGACGAACGTGATGATCAGCGAGCCCCAGAGCGCGTTCCAGAACCCGTCGACGTGGAAGTCGAGGCCGAGCCCGCCCGCGATCCAGGCGGTCAGCAACAGCATCAGCGCGTTGATCACCAGGAGGAACAGCCCGAGCGTCACCAGGATGAACGGGATCGAGAAGAAGGTGACGATCGGCTTCACGAAGGCGCTGACCACTCCGAGGATCAGCGACACCACGAGGAGCGGCACGATCTTGTGCCTGACCTCCTCCCACCCGGCGGACGGTCCCGTGAAGTAGATGCCGTCGAGCAGCCAGGTCGCGACCGCGACAGCGGCGGCCGTGGACAGCAGCCAGGTGACGAAGCGCACGTAGCGAGCATAGGGGAGGAGTGAGACGGTCGCCGTGCCCGCAACCGGTCGGCGGCTCTCCTGGAGGCCGTGCCGCCCCGACTCCGCCGGGTCGACCCGTCCTCAGTCGAGGTCGAGCCGTTCGAGGATCGCCGCCTCGGCGCCTCCGAGGTGAGCGGCCAGCTCGGTGGCCGCCCCGTCCACATCACTGGACTCGAGCAGGTCCAACAGGTGGCGGTGCGAGCCCGCCTGGTCCTGAGCGTTGCGGCGTACCCGGTCGATCTGCGCCAGCGCCAACCGCAGCTCGGCGACGACCGACTCCGCCATCGCGACCAGTCGCGGTGACTCCGTGAGTCCGACGAGGCTGAGGTGGATCGCGAGGTGGCGCTGGTTGAGCTCCTGGTACGTCGCCCCGGCCGCGACCGCACGCTCGTACTCGGCGAGCGCACGTCGTACCGCCTGCCGGGCCTCCTCGGAGGCGTTCGGCCAGTGCCGGACCCCGGCGGTCTCGAGCACGGTGCGGGCCCGCGAGACGTCCCGTACCGAGTCCGGGTCGGGCCGCGCGACGCTGACCCCACGGTTGGGCTCCCGGGTGGCCAGGCCCTCGGCGACCAGCAGAGCCAACCCCTCTCGCAGGGTCTGCCGGGACACCCCGAGGGACTCCGCGAGCGCCACTTCCCGCAGCGGCGTCCCGGACTCGAGCTCGCCCTCGAACACCGCGCGGCGGAGCTCGTCGGCGACGCGGTCGACGGTGGAGGAGTGCTCGAGGCTCAGGCCTCCGAAGGCGTTCGTCGACCGCTCGGCGGGATGCATGCGTCCATTGTCTGACAAAGACTTGCCCGGCGCCTCCTGCTCCCTCATACTCCGAGTTGTCAGATTGTCGGACAATCGTGTTCGACTGTCGGGCGGGACAAGTGTCTGCGAGAGGAGTCGCCATGCCGAACGCGCAGCCGTCTGTGCTGTCGTGGGGTCACCGCTACGTGATGGTGCGCCCGGACCACTTCCGGATCGACTACGCGATCAACCCCTACATGGATCTCGCGGTCCAGCCCGACGCCCACCGGGCGATGGCGCAGTGGGTCGACCTCGTGCGAACCATCGAGCGGCTCGGGGGCGAGGTCGAGGTCGTCCCCCAGCGCGAGGACGCGCCCGACATGGTGTACGCGATGAACCTCGGCCTCGGCGTCCTGCGGCCCGACGGCACCGGACTGGTGAGCGGCCACGTCGTGATGTCCCACATGCGCTTCGCCGAGCGTCGGATGGAGTCGCAGACGGCCGGGCCGTGGTTCGAGCGCAGCGGCCGCACCACGTCGTACGTCGGTCGTGACGGCGTCGGCGCCCACCTCGAGGCCGGGGACGTGTTCGCCTGGGGCGACGCCCTGGTCGCCGGGTACGGGCCTCGCACCGAGGAGCTGGCCCTCAAGCACCTGGCCACCGACCTCGGCGTCCGGGTGCGCGGCGTACGGATCACGCACCCCGCGATGTACCACCTGGACCTGGCCTTCTGCCCGCTCGACGACCGGCACGCGATGGTCGCGCCGGGCGCCTTCGACGCGCCCTCTGCCCGGGCGCTGCTCGACCTCGTGCCGGAGCCGCTGGTGCTCACCGACCAAGAGGCTCTGACGACCTTCTGCGCGAACTCGATCGTGATCGACCGGACCGTGGTGATGCCGGCCGGCGGCCCGTCCCGGGTCATCGAGGAGCTCGGGGCGTGGGGATTCGAGGTGGTCGAGGTCGACCTGTCGGAGTTCCACAAGGGCGGCGGCTCCATCCGGTGCCTGACCAACCCGGTCGACGTGACGCTCGGCCGCGACGTACCGCTGGTGGCAGGCGGTGAGGTGCTCGTCCCGCCGCTTGGCTGAGCCCCTGCCGAATCGGACACATCACCACGGCACCTCTAGCCTCTGGCGCATGTTCTCGATCGGCGGCACGGGATGGATGCTGCTCTTCGCCGCCGTGGCAGGAGTGCTCTGCCTCGTCGTCGGACTGGTCGTCGGTCGCTGGATGGGGCCCATGGCCGGGACGGCGTGGTTCGGGCTGACCTGGAGCATCGCGGTGATCGGCGTGGTCACCCTGATCCCCGCGCAGAACGGGCTCGGCATCGTGCCGGCCGACGAGCATGCGACCACCTGCAGCTGGGACATCGGCGGTCCGGCGCCCGGAGGGTTCTGGATCTTCGGCGGGGGACAGCAGCTCCTGAACGTGCTGCTGTTCGTCCCGGCCGGGTTCTTCCTGGTGATCGCGTTCGCCCGGTGGCGAGCCGGCTGGGTGTTGATCCCGCTCGGCCTGCTCGCGCTGGCGGCGTACTCCCTCGGCATCGAGGAGACCCAGCTCCACGTCGCCCGCATCGACCGGGCCTGCGACGTCACCGACATCATCGACAACGTCACGGGGGCCACGCTCGGGGTCCTGCTCGGCCTGCTCCTGCTCCCCGCCCTGCGTCCCTGGCGGGCACGGAGCCGTGGCGGAGGTCGTGTTCCGGAGGACGCGCTGTAGCTCGCCCTGGGGCACACGAGCCCGTCGAGCAGCCGGGGATAGGTTGACGCCATGACCTCTCCGCAGCCGCGCGAGTGCGTGTCCCGGATCCCGGCGTACGTCGCGGGCAAGCCGCCGCAGCCGCGTGCCGGGTTGACGACGTACAAGCTCAGCAGCAACGAGAACCCCTACCCTCCGCTGCCCGGGGTCCTCGACGCAGCCGCCCGGGCTGCGGAACAGATGAACCGCTACCCCGACATGGGCAACACCGCCCTCTACGAGGCGCTTGCGGACAGGCTCGGCCTGCCCACCGACCATCTCGCGCTCGCCACCGGCAGCGTCGCACTGATCTACCAGCTGGTGCAGGCCTTCTGCGAGCCCGGCGACGAAGTGCTCTACGCCTGGCGCAGCTTCGAGGCGTACCCGATCGCGGTCACCGCTGCCGGAGCCACCAGCGTCCAGGTACCGGTGACCGCCGACGGCCGCCACGACCTCGACGCGATGGCGGCCGCGATCACCGAGCGGACCCGGATCGTGCTGGTCTGCACGCCGAACAACCCGACCGGACCGGCGGTCACCCAGGCCGAGCTCGACACCTTCCTGGCCCAGGTCCCCGCACGCGTGCTCGTGGTGGTCGACGAGGCGTACGTCGAGTTCGTGCGGATGGGGGACCCGGTCGACGGCCTGGCCACGGTCCGCCGGCACGAGAACGTCGTGTCGACGCGCACGTTCTCCAAGGCCTACGGGCTGGCCGGCTTCCGGGTCGGCTACGCGATCGCCCCACCGCCCGTGGCCACCGCGCTTCGGGCGGTCTCGCTTCCGTTCGGGGTCTCCAGCGTCGCTCAGGCTGCGGCGGTCGCCTCGCTGGACGCGGAGCCCGCGCTGCTCGAGCGGGTCGAGGCCTTGGTCGCCGAGCGCGATCGGGTGGTCAAGGGGCTCGCCGATGTCGGTGTCTCGGTGCCCGAGGCGCAGGGGAACTTCGTGTGGTTCGCCGCCGGCGAGCGCACGCTCGACCTGGCGGCCGCTGCCGATGCGCTCGGGATCGTCGTACGCCCCTTCGCCGGCGACGGCGCCCGCGTCTCCATCGGCGAGCCCGAGGCGAACGACCGGGTCGTGGAGCTCGGCCGGACCTTCCTCGCCGGCCTCTGACGGTCCCCGGAGCGCGGGTCGTCCGCCTGACGCAGGGCTCTAGCACCGCGTGGGGCGGACGACCCGAGGTCCCGGCGTCATGCGGCGGAGCAGGCCGCCTCTGCCTCCACGGCCGGCGCCTGCCGGTTCATCCCGCGGAAGCTGGGCAAGAGGGTAGGTGCCATCGTGGTCACGAAGTAGGCGACGCCGATCACCAGGATCGCCGGTTCGAGACCGATGCCGCTGACCAGAACGCCGCCGAGGACGCCGCCGAGGGGCATCAGCGACCATGCGAGCGAGCTGCTGAGTGCCGTGACACGCCCGACCATGTCTCGCGGGATGCGCTCGAACATCACCGCCCCGAGCACGGGGTTGAGGAAGCCCGATGCACACCCGCCGACGACGCACATCGCGAGGATCGCCCACAGCGGCACGCCCATCGCGAACAGCGCGAACCTCGGGAGCCCCGTGATCAGGAACGCCACGACGTACGTCGCGAACCGTGGCAACCGCGTTCCGTACGCCGCGGCGAACACCGACCCGATCATCGAGGCGCCTCCCCACACCGAGAACACCAGACCGACCGCCGCAATCCCGGCGCCGGACTCGAGAGCCCAGACCGGCAGCAGCACGGCCGACCACGCCAGGTCGAGCAGGTTGGTGACCGCGACCATCACGCACAGGCTCATGAGGACGGCGTCGTGCCGGAGGAAGTCCCAGCCCGCACGCAGCTCCCCGAGGTACGACGTGCGGTCGGCCTCGGCGTCCGTCCCGGTGTGGCCCGACGCGCCCTCGAGGCTGCGCGTGGTCACCATGAGCACCAGCGCGCACACGGCGAAGGAGACGGCGTCGACCGCCACGGCGTTCGCCGCCCCGATCGTGGCGACCAGGCCGCCGGCGATCGCCGCGCCCACCATCGTGGCGCCGCGCTCGATCGCGGAGGACAGCCCGGTGGCGCGCTCGTACGGGACCCCGGCGCGTTCGACCAGCGCCGGCACGAGGGCGGTGCCGGCCGCGGCGCCGGGGGC
>JAFMQY010000310.1 GCA_017354415.1 Nocardioides sp. | reverse complement strand
CCTCGGCAAGGGCGTGACCGACAACCAGCGGCCGAACGTGACCGTCACGGCGACCCCGGACCACGGTACGGCGCCGGTGGCGGTCAACTTCTCCTCGACCGCGACCGACCCCGAGGGCGACACCCCGCTCACCTACAAGTGGGACTTCGGGGTCGCCGGAGCGCCGCAGCCCACCACGCCGGACGCGAGCTACACGTACACCGCGCCTGGCACGTACACCGCCACGGTGACGGTGACCGACGCCAAGGGCGCGAAGACGACGCAGTCGACGACCGTCAAGGTGGACGCGCCGAACGTGGCGTGCCTTACCGGGCGCTCCGACGACTTCCTCGGCAGCTCCCTTGACAGCAAGTGGTCGGTGATCCGGGAGAACCAGGATCTTCAGGTCAAGGACGGCAACCTGGTCATCCCAACGGCCAACACCGACATCTACGGCACCCAGGCCGGTGATACGCCGAACATCGTGGTCCAGCCCGCTCCGGCCGGAGCGTGGACGGCGACCACCAAGGTCAACCTGGTGGCGCACGACTCGTTCGAGCAGGGCGGGCTCGTGCTGTACGGCGATGACGACAACTACGCGAAGATGGTGTTCGAGGCCCGCGGGACGGGCGACGCCAACGCGCGGATCTTCCAGTTCATCCGCGAGGAGAACGGGAACCCGAACGAGGTCGCGGCCAGCAACACCGCGAACCTCGGCGCCGCGTACCCTGACACGGTCTATGTGCGGTTGATGAGTGACGGTACGAACCTCACCGCGGCGTACTCCTCGGACGGGGTGAACTTCACCCAGATGCCGGAGACGAAGGCGCTCGCCGGTATCACCAATCCGCGGATCGGCCTGATCGCGCTGTCAGGCCACGGCGACCACCCGGTGGTCGACGCGTCGTTCGACTGGTTCCAGATCACCCCGGACGACACGGCCGAAAAGCCCGCGCCGAGCGATGAGTTCGACGGCACGAAGCTGGACGGCTGCCGGTGGGACTCGATCGTCCGCCCGGACCCGTCGGCGCAGCGGGTGTCCGGTGGCAACCTGGAGATCGACACCTCGACCGGCGACATCTACGGCACCGGTAACAGCGGGCCGAAGAACTTCATCCTGCAGAAGGCGCCGTCCGGCGACTGGACGATGGAGACGAAGGTCGACGGCAGCGCGTTCAACCAGCAGTACCACCAGGGCGGCCTGATCGTGTACGTCGATGACGCGAACTACGTCAAGTTCGACTACATCACCGACAACACGCCGGGCGCGGCGCTGGTGCGCCGGATCGAGTTGCGCAGCGAGGTCGGCGACACGGTGCAGAACCCGCAGCCGAGCGCCAGCAACCTCACCCAGGGAGTCTGGTACCTGCGGCTGGTCAAGCAGGGCGACACCTATCACGGCTTCATGTCCGCCGACGGGCAGAGCTGGACCGAGGTCGGCACCGGAGTGGCCAACTCGGCGGTCGCCGGCAACGGGAAGATCGGTCTCTTCGCGTTCGGCGTCAACCAGACCCAGTCGGTGACCGCGAAGTTCGACTACTTCCACCTGATCCAGGACAACACCGCGCCGACGACCACCGCGACCGCCGACCCGGCCGGCCCGGATGGCGCGAACGGCTGGTACACCGGACCGGTCACCGTCGCCCTGGCCGCGGCCGACAATGACGGCGGCACCGGGGTGGCCCGCACGGAGTACCAGCTCGACGGCGGGGCGTGGACGGCCTACGCCGAACCGGTGACGGTCTCCGGAGACGGCCAGCACACGGTGGCGTACCGCTCGGCCGACAAGGCGGGCAACGTCGAGACCGCCAAGACGCTGGCCGTCAAGATCGACGCCACGGCGCCGCTCACGACGGCGGCGTTCGCCCCCGGCAACGACGCCGGATGGCACAACGGGGCGGTGCCGGTCGCGCTGACCGCGGCCGACGCCACCTCCGGGGTCGACACCACGCAGTACAAGCTCGATGACGGCGCCTGGACCGCCTACACCGGCTCGGTCGACGTGACCGGCGACGGTGAGCACACCCTGCTCTACCGTTCGACGGACAAGGCGGGCAACGTCGAGACGGAGAAGGCGGCGACGATCAAGGTCGATGCCACCAAACCGACCGTGCTGGTCTCCGGGGTGGCCGACGGCCGGCTCTACGGTGACAGCCAGGACGTACGGATCATCTGGCAGGCGACCGACGCCACCTCCGGGATCGCCTCGGCCACCGGCACGCTGGACGACAAGGCGTTCCTGTCCGGCACGCTGCAGGCGCTGTACGAACTGGCGCTCGGCCGGCACCAGCTCGCGGTGAACGTGCAGGACAAGGCGGGCAACACGACCCAGGTCGGGGTCGAGTTCTACACCGCCACGTCGCTGCGGGACATCACGAACCTGATCGACCGGTTCCGCGCGACCGGTCGGCTGGCGGAGGCGAGCGCCGGCACGCTGCAGAAACAGCTCACCAAGGCCCGGGAGGCCGAGGCCAAGGGGAAGGACACCGATGCCATCAAGCAGCTGGAGAAGTTCAAGCAGCTCGTCGACACTCCGGCGATCGTCTCGGACATCGATGTCAGGGACACGCTGGTCCGGGACGCCAACGCCATGATCGTCCGGTTCGGCGGTACGCCGAAGGGGATGACCGCCCAGCAGGCGAAGGCGCTATCCGGCACCGGCATGGTGTCCGGCGATCCGACCCGGAAGACCCGGTGACGGTCCCCGGAATGATTTCCGGCCCGGCGGCTCACCGGGGCACTGCTCGCGGCGTTGCTCGTGGCGCTG
>JAFMQY010000309.1 GCA_017354415.1 Nocardioides sp. | reverse complement strand
GGATGGGTGGGTCGGCCATGACTGGCCACCTCCGAACAAGCGAGAGTTCTCGCTTGCGCGGGGCTAGTGATCCAGCGCCCGGCCTAGCCGACGAGGCCCTACTGCGCTCGTCTGTCGAACACGGTAGCCGCCAACTCCTCTGCCCGCTGACGGGCGATGTCCCGCTCCTGTGGGTCCTGGTCGAGCAGCCCGAGGTCATCGCCGTGCACGACCAGCAGAGCAGCGACCGCGTCGAGGGCGACCTCTCGCCAGTGGTCCCGTTGCTCGCGATACCGAGAGAGCCGGTCACTCACGGCGGCGAGTCCGCTTCCCGTGAATCTCGCGGACGATCTGGTGCTCGTCCAAGATCAAGGTGCGGCCCGGCCGGACCCGGATGCTCCAGCCCGGAGGGGTGGGCTCCACGGTCACGCTGCGGAACGCGAACAGCACGTTCAGCAGCCGCTTGTGGGCGAAGCAGTGGCGGCACAGGGTGACCCCGTACGGGTCGATCTGGACAGTGCCGACCCAGTCGGCCAGTTCCGGCCAGTCCTCGGCGGTGAACGCCCGGCCACACCGGGCGCACTTCCACGGCTGCGGCATGTCGTACCAAGCGGGTTGCCTGCTCATGTCTCCTCCTTTACGTCACCCCCTAGCGAAATCGTCACTTCGTCACTCTCGGTAGGAAATCGGCCTCTGACCTGCGCTGATGCCGGTGACGATTCGGTGTCAAACTCCTCCGTAGTGACGATGTGACGATTCGGTTAGGGGCAGGGGTTGGGTGGCGGCAGGTGCCGCTGCCACGGGTCTTCTAGGTCGACGCGGCGAAACGCTCGGCGAGTCCCGACTCGGTGCGTGGGGACCCCGAAGTCATGCAGCCACCGCGACAGCCGGTGCGGGGTCAGGCCCTGGTTGTGGTCGAGTTCCAGCCACGGCGAGTCGGTGAGGCTCCGCAGCGCGATCCCCAGTTCGGTGGGGGTCCGCTCGGCCCAGTCGAGATTACGGAGGAACAGGTCCCGGATGTCGGACAGCAGCAGCAGCCGCAGGTCGGACTCGTCGGCCTCGGCCTGACGGCTGATCGTCACCGCCGCCTCACGCGCCAGGGCTCCCCATCGGGTTCCGGCGTTGTCGGCCACCAGGACCAGTGGCTCCCACGCGTCCTGCTGGCGGTCGGACAACTCCTCGGGCAGCTCCGTCTCGGGCAGCCGCTTCTTCCACTCCTCGACCACGCCCGAGGACCAGTTCAAGAGTTGGTTCCTCAACTGCTCTGCCCGTGTCGCGATGAGGCGTCGCCGGAGCCGCTGCACCGGCTCGGACGGCAACCGCTTGCGCATGTGCACGATCACCGATCGGTCCATCAGGGTCTCGGGCATCACCCCGATCCCGGCCAGCGCGACTGGGCCGAACGGGTCGTACTCGGCGACCGTGAATCCGTTGGTGGTCTGTTCGGTGCGGGGCACCCGCGAGCCGCGCTGCCAGCCCTGGTTGAGCATCGTGCGGATCGACTCCGCCTGCGGGTCACGTCGACCGACCTGCCCGAACTTGGAGTCCATCTCGTCCAGGCACAGGGTGCGGGTGCGGCCCTGCCGGAGCCGGAACAGCGTGGCCTCGGTCGGTGACACGAGCAGGTGTCCGTCCTGACTCAGCAGTTCTGCAACTTCAAGGACCCGCGTCTTCCCACAGCCCTTCACGGCCGAGAGCAGCATCAGCCGGGGTGTGAAGTCGAATGCGTCGACCACCCAGGTGTGCGCTATCCAGAGGGTGACCGCCACCTCGTTGTGTGCGCCGCCGAGGACGCAGAAGTCGGCGACGAACTCGCGGACCAGGTCGAGAACCCGCTCGCCGTCCGGCGTGTCATGGACCTCGGACGGGCTGGCGACGACCACGAAATCGTCGGCCGTGAGACCGTTTTGGATGTGCTCGGTGGCGTCCTTGCCCTGCTTCGCCTCGACCACCCAGAGGTCCCGGACGTGATCGCGCAGGCTGGCGACGACCTGCTTGGCGTGCCGGTGCCCTGGCTTGTCCTTGTCTTGGACGACGATCACGGCGCGCGCCCCGTACAGCGGCGAGGGGTCGACCAAGTCCCACTTGCCCGCACCCTGTGGTGAGCAGGTGGCGGCGCGGCCTATTGCCTCCATCGCGTGCACGTCGGCTTCACCCTCGACCACGTAGATGGTCCTGCCTCGCCCGATCGCGTCCTTCATCTCGGCCAGGTGGTAGAGGACGGCGGGGCTGCCCTTGGTGTTGCCGAACTGCCGGAACTTCTTGGCCAGTCCGCCGTCCTTGTCGATGTAGTACGGCTTGCGATGGACGACGCGACCGTCCGCGTAGGAGTAGACGACATCGCCTCGGTTGTCGTGCAGGTCGGCGAAGGTGAGCCCGAGCGCTTCGAGCACCGACTCGATCGGACACCCGGCGTGGCAGTAGAGCAGCACGCGTCCCTCATCGTTGTCGGTGACATGGAGGCTGGGGGTCCGGTCGTCGTGGGCCGGGCACTGCACCATCGCGTCGCCCTCACGGCCCGGCCGGACCAGGAGGTCGCGCTCCTCGCAGGCAGCCAGCACCCGGTCGAAGGCCGTATCCTTGGCCACGATCCTCTCCTTATGGTTGGGGCGATCGAACAGGCGGGCGGCTTCTCTCCTGGGGCCGCCCGTCATTCCGTCTCGGGGTCGTGCAGCACCCGCTCCAGATGGATTTGGGCGAGCGTCGCGGTCAGTGCCTCGCGCTGCTCGGCGGTCAGGTGGTGGTGCTCGCGCACGTAGGCGGCGAGCGCGTCCTGGTCCTCATGGGACA
>JAFMQY010000308.1:2172-2774 GCA_017354415.1 Nocardioides sp. | reverse complement strand
CGAGAGCGGCGACGTGGTCGTGCTGCTCGGCCCGTCCTCCGAGCTCGGGGCCGCGGTCGCCCGTCGTCGCGACGACCTCGCCCGGGCGGTGCTGGCGCCCTGGCGCGAGGTCGTCCCGAAGGAGAACCTCCTGGTCGAGCTGGTCTCCCACCGGCTGCCGCAGACCGGTGGCAGCGTCTGGGGTCCCGGCACCACGCCGCACGCCGCCCGGATGGCGGGGTTCGCCCGTAGTGACGGACTGGGGGCGGTGCTGACCAACGCCGTGCGCTACGCCGACCGCCGTTACGCACCGGTCGTCGACGTCCTCGACGCCACCCGCCGACTGGTCGCCCTCGACCGGCGTCATGTCGACCGAGCCAACGCCGAGGGTTTCCTCAAGTCCGGCAAGCAGATGCTCGAGATGGCCGAGGAGATCGCCCGGCTGTCCGGGCTCGGCGACACCGACGCCGAGGCCCACCGGCTGCTCGCCCACACCCGGCAGGTCGCCGACCGCTGCGCCCTCGACCCGCGCGCCGACCTGGGGCTGGGGGAGGTGCACTTCCCGGAGCTCGCGTGGGACCCGAGCTTGCTCGGGGGGCACGACGACGAGCGAAGGTCGAGGA
>JAFMQY010000308.1:0-2162 GCA_017354415.1 Nocardioides sp. | reverse complement strand
GGAACGGGCGACACGTCTCGGAACCCAGTACGGGACGTGGGGTCATCAGCCGACGCCCTGCTCCGCGCCCGCTGCGAGGGTGCGATCGGCCGCCGCTACGGCTCGGCTCCCCGGCAACGCATCTGGAAGCGGCTCGACGACGAGCTGGAGATGATCCGCGGCCTGGGCTACGCGTCGTACTTCCTGACCGTCGGCGACGTCACCGACCTGATCCGCGAGATGGGGGTGCGCTGCGCTGGCCGCGGGTCGGGCGCCGGCAGCCTGGTCAACTACCTCCTCGGCATCTCCGGGGTCGACCCGATCCGGCACGGCCTGCTGATGGAGCGCTTCCTCACGCCGCTGCGTGCCTCGTTGCCCGACATCGACATCGACGTCGAGTCCGCCCGGCGCGAGGAGATCTATCGCGCGATCCTCGACCGCTACGGCGGCGAGCGCTGCGTGTGTGTGTCGATGATGGACACCTACCGCGTCCGCCATGCCGTCCGCGACGTCGGCGCCGCGCTCGGGATGCCCCCGGGTGAGACCGACGCGATCGCCAAGGCGTTTCCCCACATTCGTGCCCGGGATGCCCGGATGGCGATGCGCGACCT
Source organism: Nocardioides sp. (assembly GCA_017354415.1). Classification (GTDB taxonomy): domain Bacteria; phylum Actinomycetota; class Actinomycetes; order Propionibacteriales; family Nocardioidaceae; genus Nocardioides. The sequence goes on along the minus strand of JAFMQY010000308.1, from coordinate 1,572 downwards.
GCCCGAGCTGCGCGCGGCCGGGCTCGACCACGAGCGGCTCGACCTGTTCTTCGACCTCGTCGAACGCCTCGACGGGCTGCCGCGCCACATCGCCGTCCACCCGTGCGGGGTGCTGCTGTCAGATGCGACCCTGCTCGACCGCACCCCGGTCGAGGCCAGCTTCGTCGGGTTCCCGATGAGCCAGTTCGACAAGGACGACGTCGAGGACCTCGGGCTGCTCAAGCTCGACGTGCTCGGCATCCGGATGCAGTCCTCGATGGCCCACGCCGTCGACCTGGTCCGGCGCACCGACGGCATCGAGATCGACCTCGACGACGAGGAGCAGGTGCCGTTCGACGACCCCGCGACCTTCCACATGATCAGCCAGGCCCGCACCCTCGGGGTGTTCCAGATCGAGTCCCCGGGTCAGCGCGAGCTGGTCGGCAAGTCCGGCATCGAGACCTTCGAGGACATCATCACCGACATCTCGCTGTTCCGGCCGGGACCGGTCAAGAGCGACATGGTCACGCCCTACCTCGACGCCAAGCACGGCTGGTCGGAGGCGACGTACCTCCATGACGACCTGCGCCCGATCCTGCGCGAGACCAACGGCGTGGTGGTCTTCCACGAGCAGGTGATCGAGATGATCGCCCAGTTCGGCGGGGTCAGCAACGCCGTGGCCGACGAGAAGCGCCGCGCGCTCGGCGACGTCGAGGGGATGGCCGAGACCAAGCTGTGGTTCTTCCCGGCCGCCCTCGGCCGCGGATACTCCCTGCCCGTGGTCGAGGCGGTCTGGAAGGTGATCGAGGCGTTCGCGTCGTTCGGCTTCTGCAAGGCGCACGCCGCGGCGTTCGCCCTGCCCACCTACCAGTCGGCCTGGCTCAAGGCCCATTGGCCGGCCCACTTCCTGGCGGGCGTGCTGACCCACGACCCCGGCATGTACCCCAAGCGTCTGATCCTCGAGGACGCCCGCCAGTGCGGCATCGCCATCCTCGGGCTCGACGTCAACGCCTCCGAGAAGACCTATGTCGTCGAGCGGATGTCATCGCTCGACGAGCCGCCGCCGGTGGTGCTCGGCCAGACCTTCGAGCCCTTCGAGACGCCTCGTCCCTCGGCTCCTCAGGAACCAACGCCTCGTCCCTCGGCTCCTCAGGAACCAACCTCGCGTCCCGACCCGTCCGAGCAGGGCTGGCCCGACGGCCGCGCCTGGGGCATCCGGCTGGCGCTGGCCGAGGTCAAGGGGATCAACGCCGGCGAGGTCGAGCGCATCGTCGCAGCGAGGCCCTACCACTCGCTCACCGACTTCTGGCACCGGGCGCAGGTCTCACGCCCGATCGCCGAGCGGCTGGTGCTGGCCGGGGCGTTCGACTCGGTCTACGGCCTCGGCGGGACGACCACGGGTCTGCCCGGTGTCCGCCGCCGTACCAAGGTCACCCGTCGCGACCTGCTGCTCCAGGTCGCCGAGCTCGACCGCCACGCCCGCGCCATCCAGCGAGCCGGACGCGCGCGTGGCCTGGCCGCGGGTCGTCGGTCCCTGCCGGTGCCGCGGCCCGCCGACGTCCGGGTCGAGGAGGCCGCCGCCCGCACCAGCAC
>JAFMQY010000197.1 GCA_017354415.1 Nocardioides sp. | reverse complement strand
TTCCTCGTGAACGCGACGGGCCCCCACACCCTGCGGCTGGCCCCCTCCCTCGTCGTGGGCGCCGATGACGTCGAGGCGTTCCTGGCCGCGTGGCCGGGGATCCTCGACGCCGCGGAGACAGGAGCCCCCTGATGACACGACACTTCCTGCGTGACGACGACCTGAGTCCGGCCGAGCAGGGCGAGGTGCTGGAGCTGGCAGCCACGCTGAAGCGGGCGCCGTACAGTTCGCGGAGCCTGGCCGGACCGCGCACCGTCGCGACCATCTACGACAAGCCGACACTGCGGACCCAGGCGTCCTTCGCGGCCGGCATCGCCGAGCTCGGAGGGAACCCGATGCTGGTCGACGGCTCGCTCGCCGGCATCGGCAAGCGGGAGTCGGTCGCCGACGTCGCCCGCGTGCTCGGCCGGCAGGCGTCGGTGATCGTCTGGCGCACCTTCGCCCAGTCGGCGGTCGAAGAGATGGCGGCGTACGCCGGCGTTCCCGTTGTGAACGGCCTCACCGACGAGTTCCATCCCTGCCAGCTGCTCGCCGACCTGCTCACGGTCCGGGAGCACAAGGGCGCACTCCCCGGGCTCACCGTCGCCTTCGTCGGCGACGGTGGCTCCAACCTGAGCAACTCCTGGCTGTTGGCGGGCGCGACGGCCGGGCTGCACGTGCGTGTAGCGGCCCCGGAAGGACATCAGCCCGAGGAACAGTACGTCGACCGGGCTCGTGAGATCGGCGGGCAGACCGGGGCCACCGTGGCGGCGCTGGCCGACCCCAAGGCAGCGCTCGACGGCGCCGACGTGGTGGTCACCGACACCTGGGTGTCGATGGGCAAGGAGGAGGAGGCGGCCGCAAGACTGGCGGCGTTCGCGGACTATCGGGTCACCACCGACCTGATGTCGCTGGCCGCACGCGATGCGATCGTGATGCACTGCCTGCCGGCCTACCGCGGCAAGGAGATCGACGCCGAGGTGCTCGACGGCCCGCAGAGCGTGATCTGGGACGAGGCGGAGAACCGCCGGCACGCCCAGAAGGCGATCATCACCTGGCTGATCGAGGGCGTGCCCAGGAGTTCGGGGGCTGCGTCGTGACCGACACCGCCCGGCGGCCGGCCACCAAGGGCTCGCGCCACCAGCTGATCATCGACCTGCTGGCGAGCCACGAGGTGCGCTCGCAGCCCGAGCTGCTCGAGCTGCTGCGGAAGCGGGGCACCCAGGTCACCCAGGCCACGCTGTCCCGCGACCTCGTGGAGCTGGACGCGGTCCGGGTGCGCGCGCAGTCCGGTGCGCTCGTGTACGCCGTACCCGCGGAGGGTGGCGACCGCCGTCCCGCCGCACCCGGGGAGACCGCGGCTGCCGGGCACCGCCTCGGTCGGCTCCTCTCCGAGCTTCTGGTCAGCGCCGACGCCAGCGCCAACCTGGTCGTGCTCCGCACCCCGCCGGGTGCGGCGCAGTTCCTGGCTTCCGCCCTCGACAAGGTGGAGTACGCCGACGTCCTCGGCACCATCGCCGGCGACGACACCGTGCTCCTCATCGGCCGCGACCCGCAGGGCGGCGACGACCTGGCCCGACGACTCCTGGCGCTGGCCCAGCAGCCGGCGCCCTGACCCCCGCACTGCTTCCGTCGTCGGCGCTCTCGGCGACGCCTCGCCGCCCTCGGCGCCTCAAGAACCGCCTTGGGACCACGAACCAGAAAAGAAGGAATCCGTGAGCAAGGTCCTCACCTCTCTCCCCGTCGGGGAGCGCGTCGGCATCGCGTTCTCCGGGGGACTCGACACCTCCGTCGCGGTCGCCTGGATGCGCGCCAAGGGCGCGATCCCGTGCACGTACACCGCAGACATCGGCCAATACGACGAGCCCGACATCGAGGGGGTCCCCGACCGCGCGCTGCGGTACGGCGCCGCCCTCGCCCGCGCCGTGGACTGCAAGGGCCCGCTGGTGGAGGAAGGGCTCGCGGCCCTCGCCTGTGGCGCGTTCCACGTGCGTTCCGCGGGCCGCTCGTACTTCAACACCACCCCTCTCGGCCGCGCCGTGACCGGAACGATGCTGGTCCGGGCGATGCACGAGGACGGCGTCGACATCTGGGGCGACGGCTCGACGTTCAAGGGCAACGACATCGAGCGCTTCTACCGCTACGGCCTGCTGGCGAACCCCGACCTGCGCATCTACAAGCCCTGGCTGGACGCCGAGTTCGTCGCCGAGCTGGGTGGCCGGCACGAGATGAGCCAGTGGCTCGAGGCGCACGATCTGCCGTACCGCCACAGCTCCGAGAAGGCCTACTCGACCGACGCGAACATCTGGGGCGCCACTCACGAGGCCAAGACCTTGGAGCACCTCGACGTCTCGCTGGAGACCGTCGACCCGATCATGGGCGTGAAGTTCTGGGACCCCTCGGTCGAGATCGCTCCGGAGGACGTCACCGTCACGTTCCATCGCGGCCGCCCGGTGGCCATCGACGGAGTCGAGTTCAAGGACCCGGTGGCGCTGGTCCGCGAGGCGAACGCCGTCGGCGGCCGGCACGGACTCGGGATGTCCGACCAGATCGAGAACCGGGTGATCGAGGCCAAGTCGCGCGGGATCTACGAGGCGCCGGGCATGGCCCTGCTGTTCATCGCCTACGAGCGCCTCCTGAACGCGATCCACAACGAGGACACTCTCGCCACCTACCACTCCGAGGGCCGGCGACTGGGCCGGCTGCTCTACGAGGGCCGCTGGCTCGACCCGCAGGCGCTGATGCTGCGCGAGTCGCTGCAGCGCTGGGTGGCGTCGGTGGTGACCGGCGAGGTGACGCTCCGGCTGAGGCGCGGCGAGGACTACAGCGTGCTGCGCACCGCCGGCCCGGACTTCTCCTACCACCCGGACAAGCTGTCGATGGAGCGCACCGACAACGCCGCGTTCGGCCCCACCGACCGGATCGGCCAGCTCACGATGCGCAACCTCGACATCGCCGACTCGCGCTCCAAGCTCGAGCTGTACGCCGGGCAGCCGCTCGACCAGGGCCAGGTGCTCGTCGAGCACGGGATCCTGCTCGGTGAGCTGCCGGCCGGTGGCGCGGACCGGATCGCGGCCAACCCCGCCCTCGAGGGCAGCACCGAGGACGAGGCCCTCGACAGCGCGGCCATGGAGTCCGGCACCGACTAGCGCTGACCTGGCGCTTGCGTCTCGCGCTGGGGCGCTGACCTGGCAGTTGTGTCACCCGCCAGAGCGCTCACCCGGCAGTTGCGTCTCGCGCTGGGGCGCTGACCTGGCGCTTGCATCACCCGCCAGGGCGTTCACCCGGCAGTTGGGTCACCCGCCAGAGCGCTCACCCGGCAGTTGCATCACCCCGACTGATAGGAAGAACCCGTGCCCGACCCGATGCGTCGTACGACGGCCCGCGTCGTCCCCGTCAACCGCGACGGGGAGGTGCTGCTGCTCTTCGGCCGCGACCCGAAGAGACCGGACCTCCCCTTCTGGTTCACGATCGGGGGCGCCACCGAGCCGGGAGAGACCCTCGCCGAGGCCGGGTCGCGCGAGATGCTCGAGGAGACCGGGATCGCGGTCAGGCCGGACGACTTGGTCGGCCCGTACCACCGCGGCGTCCATGAGTTCTGCTGGAACGGCTGGGACATCGCCAACGACTCCCACTTCTTCGCCGTGCGCCTCGACGATGTGACCGTGAGCTTCGACGGGCTCGAGCCGCTGGAGGTCGGCAACGTCCTCGACTCCGGCTGGTGGTCACCGCGGCGGATGCCCCAGGAGCTGGCCAGCCCCGACCTCCCCGAGGTCGCCCGGCTCGCGGTGGCGGCGGTGGGCCTGTGAGCACCAACGAAGGCATGCTCTGGGGCGGTCGCTTCGCAGGGGGACCCTCTCCCGAGCTCGAGGACCTCTCCCGGTCGACCGCCCTGGACTGGCGGCTGGTTCCCTACGACCTCGCGGGCTCCGTCGCCCACGCCCACGCGTTGCGCCGGGCCGGGCTGCTCAGCGACGACGACGAGCGCGCGCTCATCGACGGGCTCGCCGCCCTCCGGCAGGAGTACGACGACGGGTCGCTGCGGCCGAGCCCGTCCGACGAGGACGTCCACGGCGCCCTCGAGCGGCTCCTCATCGAGCGGGTCGGTCCGGAGGTCGGGGGCCGGATCCGGGCAGGTCGCAGCCGCAACGACCAGGTCGCCACATTGGTCAAGTGCTACCTGCGCGACCAGGCCCGCGAGATCGCCCGGGCGGTGCTCGACCTCGTCGACGCGCTGGCGACGCAGGCGCGCGGCCATCTCGACGTCGTGATGCCCGGCCGGACGCACCTCCAGCACGCCCAGCCGGTGCTGCTCTCCCACCACCTGCTCGCGCACGCCTGGCCTCTCATACGTGACGTCGAGCGGCTGCGTGACTGGGACGCACGCCAGGCCGGCGACTCGCCGTACGGCTCGGGGGCCCTGGCCGGTTCGAGCCTCGGCCTCGACCCACAATCCGTCGCCCACGAGCTCGGCTTCGCCGGCTCGAGCGCCAACTCCATCGACGGCACGGCGGCCCGCGACTTCGTGGCGGAGTTCGCGTTCGTGACGGCGATGATCGGGGTCGACCTCAGCCGGCTTGCCGAGGACGTCGTGGTGTGGACGACGGCGGAGTTCGGGTTCGCTCGTCTCGACGACGCCTACTCGACGGGGTCGAGCATCATGCCGCAGAAGAAGAACCCCGACATCGCCGAACTCGCGCGCGGCAAGGCAGGTCGGCTGATCGGCCGCCTGACCGGCCTGCTGGTGACGCTCAAGGGTCTCCCGCTGGGCTACGACCGAGACCTGGAGGAGGCGAAGGAGCCGGTCTTCGACGCCGTCGACACGCTCCTGCTGGTTCTGCCCGCGATGACCGGGATGACGGCCACGCTCACCTTCGACTCAGCCCGGATGACTGCGCTCGCTTCTCAGGGGTTCTCGCTGGCGACCGACGTGGCGGAGTGGCTGGTCCGCCAGGGGGTCCCTTTCCGCGAGGCCCATGAGGTCGCGGGCGCCGCCGTACGCCAGTGTGAGGAGCTCGACTGCGACCTGCCGGACCTCACCGACGACCAGCTCGCCGAGATCTCGCCGGACCTGGTGCCCGACGTACGCCGGGTGCTCACCGTCGAGGGCTCGGTGGCCTCCCGCGACGGACGCGGTGGGACGGCGCCGGTCCGGGTGCGCGAGCAGTTGGCCGAGCTGGTCGAGCGAGTCACGGTCGCCCGTGCCGCGCTCGGCTGACCTGACGGCCCTGCTTGCGGGGCCGGTGCTCGAGGTCGCGCCACAGCTGCTGGGCGCGACCCTTCGGCACGGCGATGTCGCGCTGCGCCTCACGGAGGTCGAGGCGTACGACGGCGCCCGCGACCCGGGCTCCCATGCCTACCGGGGGAGGACCGCCCGCAACGCGGTGATGTTCGGACCGCCAGGCCATCTCTACGTCTACTTCACCTACGGCATGCATTTCTGCTGCAACGTGGTCTGCGGCCCCGACGGGACCGCGTCCGCGGTCCTGCTGCGCGCGGGCGAGGTGGTCGACGGCCTCGACCATGCCCGCAGTCGTCGGCCGACCGCGCGTGCCGACCGTGAGCTCGCCCGAGGTCCGGCCAACCTCTGCCAGGCGCTGGCGATCGGCGCCGCCGAGAACGGCCGCGACCTCTCCCACCCACCGCTGACGCTGACCCCGGCCGACGCACCTGCGGAGGTCCGGACCGGCCCTCGGGTCGGTCTGCGCCAGGCGGCTGACCGGCCCTGGCGCTTCTGGCTGCCGGACGAGGCGAGCGTGAGCAGCTACCGGCCCGCCGCGCCCGGTCGCCGTACCACGTCCTAGGGTCGAGCTGTGCAGCTGAGCGGGATCGTCGCCGACACCCGCCCGCTCTCGAACCCGCCTTTCCGGCGCCTCTGGAGCGCCAACATCGTCACCGTCGTCGGCGCCCAGCTCACGGTCGTGGCGGTGCCGGCGCAGATCTACGCGATCACCAAGTCCTCGGCGTACGTCGGCCTGAGCGGCGTGTTCGGGCTCGTCCCGCTGATGGTGTTCGGGCTGTGGGGAGGGGCCCTGGCCGACGTGATGGACCGTCGGACGATCCTCCAGGGCACGACGTGCGGGCTGATCCTGACCAGCGCGGGCTTCTGGGCGCAGGCCGCGCTCGGCCTCGACAACGTGTGGCTGCTGCTGACGCTGTTCGCGGTGCAGCAGGCGTTCTTCGCGGTCAACCAGCCGACCCGCAGCGCCGTCCTGCCTCGGCTTCTCCCGTTCGATCAGCTGCCCGCCGCCAACGCGCTGAACATGACCGTGATGCAGGCGGGCGCGATCGCAGGGCCACTGATCGGTGGCGCTCTGATCCCGGTGCTCGGGTTCTCCGTGTTGTATGCGGTGGACACCTTCACCCTCTTCGCGACGCTCTGGGCGGTGATCCGGCTCCCCGCGATGCCCATCGCCGGCGCGCCGGCCGGGGCACCCGGCGTACGAGCGGTGCTGGACGGGTTCGTCTACCTCCGAGGACATCCGGTCCTGCTGATGAGCTTCGTGGTGGACATGATCGCGATGGTCTTCGGCATGCCGCGGGCGCTGTTCCCGCAGATCGCGCACGAGACCTTCCACGGACCGACCGACGGCGGGATCGCCTTCGCTCTGCTGTTCGCCGGCATCCCGCTCGGCGCAGTTCTCGGCGGCGTGCTGTCGGGCTGGGTCTCCCGGGTACGCCGTCAGGGTCGCGCCATCGTCGGCGCGGTGGCGGTCTGGGGACTCGCGATGGCGGGCTTCGGCGGCGCCGTGGGCCTGGCACCCATCGCCCGTGGGGCGATGCTCGTGGTCTCCGTCCTGATGCTGGTGGTGGGAGGGGCGGCCGACATGTCGTCGGCGGCGTTCCGCACCGCCATGCTGCAGAGCGCGGCGTCGGACGCCGTACGCGGGCGCCTGCAAGGGGTGTTCATCGTCGTGGTCGCCGGCGGCCCGAGGATCGCCGACGTGCTCCACGGAGGGATCGCGGCCGTGATCGGGCCCGCGCTCACCGCCGCGCTCGGAGGTGTGCTCGTGGTGGTGCTGCAAGGGGTGGCCGTCGCCGTGGTCCCCGCCTTCCTCCGCTACACACCCCCGGAGGTCCCGCTGGACGAGTGAGCCCGCGGGTTTGGGCGGCAGCACCGGCGTTGGTAGGGTTCCTTGCCGGCGCTCCGAGCGGCCGTCCCATCCGGCAGGTCACTCGGGCGGTACAACGAGCCGATTTGACGCTCACGGGCGCGGACGGTAAGTTTTCTCAGGTTGCCCCCGAGGACACCTCTGATCGGAGGCCCTCAGGTGCGCGTCTGATTTTTGAGAACTCAACAGTGTGTTTGTCGATGAATTGGTTTGTATGAATTCCTCCGTGCCATGGCATCTGTGTGGTGTTGTGGTGGTGGTTTTTTTGAGTTGACGAACGATAGTTCTGGCGATTGTTTGCTAGTTGATCGTTTTTTGGCTTGGATTG
>JAFMQY010000307.1 GCA_017354415.1 Nocardioides sp. | reverse complement strand
CCCGGCAACCCACGAATTTTGTGAGCGAGGCCCCGGCCCGCAACCCGGTCAACGACTGGGTCACGTCATACCGTCTAGCGGTCAGATGGTGTCGAGATGCGGCCAACTCTGACGTTGCCTACGACGAGCTTGACTTCTCGCGGTGGGCGATGTGTCCCGTGTCGGCCGGCCAGGTCCTGCCGTTCGAGGATGTGGCAGGTCGAGGATGACGGGGAAACCGAGATGCCGTACGCCGGCTGACCCTCCTACGGTGATGCGGTGACCTCGCGACTGCAGGCGGTGACGTTCGAGGCCCGCGACCCGAGCCGGCTGGCGCGGTTCTGGGCGACGTTGCTCGACCGGGAAGTCCTCGCAGACGCCGACGGCGTGCTGCTCCCTGGAGACAACACGCAGGTCGGCCTGCGGTTCGCCCCCGCCCGCGCCGCGAAGCGAGGGCTCAATCGGGTGCACCTTCACCTGACCAGTGAGGGCTCTGGCCAAGAGACGGTCGTGGCGAGGGCGGTGGGGCTGGGCGCCGGTCACCTCGACGTCGGCCAGCTCCCTGAGGAGACGCATGTCGTGCTCCGAGACCCCGAGGGGAATGAGCTTTGCGTGATCCCACCGGGGAGCAGCTTCCTCGCGGGCTGCGGGGTCCTCGGCGAGGTCGCGTGCGACGGCACCCGGGCGGTCGGCATCTTCTGGAGCAAGGCTCTCGGCTGGTCGCTGGTCTGGGACGAGAACGACGAGACGGCGATCCAGTCGCCGCGCGGCGGCACCAAGGTCGCCTGGGGCGGCGCACCGGTGGCTCCGCTCGAGGTTCCGGCTCGCCAGTGGTTCGAGCTGCGGGTCGATGACGACCTCGACGCCGAGGTCGAACGACTCGTCGCACTCGGCGCGACGCGGGTCACCGAGCGCGGAGACGATGTGGTCGTCCTGGCGGACCCCGACGGCAACGAGTTCCGGCTGCGGACCAGTCGGCCCGCCGCGTGACCCGGTCTCAGCGGTTGTACGCAAACCTCGGCCTACATCGACAGCAGCCGAGCATCACGGGCGTTTCGTGAAAGTTCCCCGCGGGAGGGCCGTCGATCTTCGCTGCATCTCGACAGAGGGTGCCTGAAGATGGGCATCGTGGGCAGTGCGGATCAGCCACCGCTCGGCGTCGTTGACGATCGGCGCGCGGCGTCCGGCGTGAGGAGGCGCCCATCTGGAGGGGTGGTGGCACCGAACACGACGCATGACCCTGTCCAGACTCAGTGCCCATGTCGAGCGGCTCGGTGCCGAGCACCCTCCCATCGACCTCTCGACCGTCGACTACACGATCAAGCGGCCCGAGCTGGTCTCGCGCGGGTACGGCGGAGTGCTCGACTACATGGCCCGCACCGAGCTCGAGGTCGAGCGCAACGTGCTCGAGCTCAACGCCGTACTTCCGCACCCCCCGGACATCGACCGGCACTTCTACCAGCATGTCTGGGGACCCCAGGAGGCGCGGCACGGCCAGATTCTCGACGAGCTCCAGGTCCGGCTCGGCCGGGCGCCGGCGGTCACCGACCTCACCACTGTGTCTCCCCGGCTGCGGGTGATCGGGCTGCTCGCGGAGCACGCCCCGATCCAAGACGTTGCCCGGATGCTCTACTACCTCACCGGCATGACGACCGAACGCTCCGCGCTGCTCGCCTACCACCGCCTGTACGACGGGCTGCGCGCCCTGGAGGAGCGCGCCCTCGCAGAGACCGTCGTGACGCCGATCCGTCGTCAGGAGCCTGGGCACTACGCCTTCTATCAGATGTCCGCGCAGCTCCTGTGGCACGGGCTTGCGAGCTGGCAGCGCTGGCTCGTCCGCCGACTGCGTGCCGCCACCTTCAGCCTCGTGGGTGCCCGGAGTGCCGACCAGGTCGCGGACATCGGCCAGATGATGCTCGACCTCGGCGTGGAGGGGCCCGGCGGGGCGGTGCATTTCGCCGGCCAGGTTGCTCGCGTCGAGCGTGATCTGCTCCATGCCGCCCATCGGGGCATGGCCGTCCCGCCGTACGTCGCGAAGGCCTTCCGTACGGCGGTCGAAGCCGCGCAGGCACGAGCGTCGGCGGCGTAGGCCCGCGGCACCGGCCAAGATACGGGTCCGCGTAGCGTGGTCGGAATGGGGCAGGTTCGCATCAAGCGCGTGTACGACGAGCCGGCATCGTCTGATGGATACCGGATCCTGGTCGACCGTCTGTGGCCACGCGGTCTGTCCAAGGAGGCGGTCTCGGCGGACGAGTGGCTGAAGGAGGTCGGCCCGTCGACGGAGCTGCGGCGCTGGTTCGGGCACGATCCGGAGCGGTTCGAGGAGTTCGCGGCGCGCTACCGCGCCGAGCTGGCGGGGTCAGAGGCGCTGGCGCTGCTGCAGGAACGTTGTCGGGAGCACGAGGTGGTCACGCTGCTCTTCGGGGCGAAGGACGCCGAGGACAACCAGGCTGTCGTACTGCTCGGTCTGGTGCGGTCACCCACCCGGTGACGTCGAGCCGTCGGCGTGCTTCCATGAACGAGCGGGCACGCGCCGCATGGCGCTGCCCCTGGCCGTCGTGCTCGGAGGCGCGGCAACGACGCGCGATGACGCTCCGTCGGCTCAGTCGACGTTCAGGTGGTCGCGAAAGAAGGCCAGCTCTGCCTCGACCACGGCTTCGTGCTGCTCCAGGAAGGGCGCGTAGTGACCGCCCGGCACCCGCACCAGAGTCGAGTCGGCGACCCGGCCGGCGAGGCGGATAGCCGGCTTCACGAGCACCGACTGGGCCTGCTCTGCCGCGACGCCAGACCGCTGAGCAGCGAGAAGGGGGCC
>JAFMQY010000196.1 GCA_017354415.1 Nocardioides sp. | reverse complement strand
TGCTGCGCCGGCTGCGTCACCCCGGCGCCGACGCGAGCACCGGACCGCTGCGAGTGGTGGTCGCGCCCGTCCGCTCGATCCTGCAGCCGCAGGTCGCCGGGCTCGGCGACCTCGAGCCGGTCGAGCTCGTGAAGGGCGACACCGCCGAGCTGGACGACGTCACCCGCCGGCTCGCGGACGCGGCGTACACGCGCGTCGACCTGGTGGAGAAACGCGGCGAGTTCGCGGTCCGCGGCGGCCTAGTCGATGTGTTCCCGCCGACCGAGCAGCACCCGATCCGGGTGGAGTTCTGGGGGGACGAGGTCGACGAGGTGCGGTCGTTCGCGGTCGCCGACCAGCGGACCATCGAGCAGGTCGACCGGCTGTGGGCTCCGCCGTGCCGCGAGCTGCTGCTCACCGACGACGTACGCCGTCGGGCGGCCGCGTTAGGGGAGGCCCATCCCCAGCTGTCCGAGATGACAGCGAAGATCGCCGCGGGCATCGCCGTGGAAGGCATGGAGTCGCTCGCCCCGGTCCTGGTCGACGAGCTCGAGCTGCTCGTGGACGCGATGCCCGAGCACACACAGGTGCTCCTCGTCGACCCCGAGCGCGTCCGCAGCCGGGCGCACGACCTGGTCGCCACCAGCGAGGAGTTCCTGGGCGCGTCCTGGGCTGCGGCCGCGGGCGGCGGCACCGCTCCGATCGACCTGGGCGCCGCGTCGTACCGCGAGCTCGACGACGTCCGCGCCCACACCCGCGAGCTCGGGATGCCCTGGTGGACCGTCAGCCCGTTCGGCCTCGACGCCGATCTGCTCGACGGCAGCGGCCGAACGGTCGCGGCCACCCCGGTCGAGGGCTACCGGGGAGACGCCGAGCGTGCCGTCGCCGACCTGCGCGGTTGGCTCGCCGCCGGTGCCCGCGTCGTCGTCACCCATCCCGGCCACGGTCCGGCCGAGCGGATGGTCGAGGTGCTCGCCGAGCACGACATCCCCGCGCGGCTGGTCGAGCCCGACGCCGACGTGGTGCCCGAGCCCCACGTCGTGACCGTCACCTGCGCGACGCTCGCCCACGGCTTCGTGGCCGAGCCCCTGGGCCTGGTGCTGCTCACCGGCGACGACCTCTCCGGCCAGCGCGGGGCCACGCGCGACGCCACGCGGATGCCCGCCCGCCGCAAGCGACAGATCGACCCCCTGGAGCTGAAGAAGGGCGACTACGTCGTCCACGAGCAGCACGGCGTCGGCAGGTTCGTCGAGATGCGGCAGCGCGAGGTGCAGGGTGCCACCCGCGAGTACCTCGTCATGGAGTACGGCGCGTCCAAGCGTGGGGGACCGCCCGACATGCTCTTCGTCCCCGCGGACAGCCTCGACCAGGTCACCCGCTACGTCGGTGGCGAGCAGCCGAGCCTCGACCGGCTCGGGGGCTCCGACTGGACCAAGCGGAAGAACCGCGCCCGCAGTGCGGTCCGGCAGATCGCGGCCGAGCTGATCAAGCTGTACGCCGCCCGCCAGGCCACCCAGGGCTTCGCCTTCGGGCCGGACACCCCCTGGCAGCGCGAGCTCGAGGACGCCTTCCCGTTCCACGAGACCCCCGACCAGCTGACCACGGTCGAGGAGGTCAAGGGGGACATGCGCCGGACCGTGCCGATGGACCGGCTGGTCTGCGGCGACGTCGGCTACGGCAAGACCGAGATCGCCGTACGAGCGGCGTTCAAGGCGGTGCAGGACGGCAAGCAGGTCGCGGTCCTGGTGCCGACCACGTTGCTGGTGCAGCAGCACTACACGACGTTCGCCGAGCGGATGGGCGCCTTCCCGGTCACGATCCGGCCCCTCAGCCGGTTCCAGACCGAGAGGGAGGCGCGCGAGGTCACCGACGGGCTCCGTGAGGGGTCGGTCGACATCGTCATCGGCACCCACCGGCTGCTGAACCCCGACATCCGGCTCAAGAACCTCGGCCTGATCGTCGTCGACGAGGAGCAGCGCTTCGGCGTCGAGCACAAGGAGCAGATGAAGCGGCTGCGCACGAGCGTCGACGTCCTGTCGATGAGCGCGACGCCGATCCCGCGCACCTTGGAGATGGCGATCACCGGGATCCGCGAGATGTCCACGATCACCACGCCGCCCGAGGAGCGCCACCCGGTCCTCACCTACGTCGGCGCCTACGAGGACCGCACGGTCACCGCGGCTATCCGCCGGGAGCTGCTGCGCGAGGGCCAGGTCTTCTTCATCCACAACCGCGTGCAGTCGATCGAGAGGGCCGCGGCCCGCATCCGCGAGCTGGTGCCCGAGGCCCGGGTCGCGACCGCCCACGGGCAGATGGGGGAGCACCAGCTCGAGCAGGTGATGCTGGACTTCTGGGAGAAGCGCTTCGACGTACTCGTCTGCACCACCATCGTGGAGTCCGGCCTCGACGTGTCCAACGCCAACACCATGATCATCGAGCGCGCCGACACGCTGGGTCTCTCGCAGCTCCACCAGCTGCGCGGTCGGGTCGGTCGGTCGAGCGAGCGTGCCTACGGCTACTTCCTCTACCCGGCCGAGAAGCCGCTCACCGAGACCGCCCACGAGCGGCTCGCCACCCTCGCCCAGCACTCCGACCTCGGCGGTGGCATGGCGATCGCGATGAAGGACCTCGAGATCCGCGGCGCCGGCAACCTGCTGGGCGGCGAGCAGTCGGGCCACATCGCCGATGTCGGCTTCGACCTCTACGTCCGGCTGGTGGGCGAGGCGGTCCAGGAGTTCCGATCCGACGGTGCCCCGACCGACGACCTGGGCGAGGTGCGGATCGAGCTCCCCGTCGACGCCCACCTGCCCCATACCTACATCCCGAGCGAGCGGTTGCGCCTCGAGATGTACCGCCGGCTGGCCGAGGTGCGCAGCGACGACGACGTCGACCAGATCCGCGACGAGATGGACGACCGGTACGGCGAGCCCCCGGCCGAGGTGGTCTCACTGCTGCTCGTCGCGCGCTTCCGCGCCCGGGCCCGACAGGCGGGGATCAGCGAGGTGACGATCGCCGGCCGCAACGTGCGGTTCTCGCCGGTCGAGGACCTACCCGAGTCGCGGGTCATCCGCCTCGAGCGGCTGTACCCCCGGAGCATCCTCAAGAAGCAGGTCGGCACCCTGCTGGTGCCGCGGCCGCAGACCCAGGTGATCGGGGGCCGTCCGATCGATGGGGTGGCCCTGCTTGAATGGGCTCGCACGGTCCTCGACACGGTCATCGACCCCGACGGGGCCAGCCCTCAGCCCAGTGAGAACAGGGAGTCATCGTGATCCTCACGCGACAGCGCCCGAGCCGCCGGCCGGCCACCCTCGTCGGCCTCGCCCTCGCCGGGCTGGCCCTCACCGGCTGCGGCGCCTCACTCGGCATCCACCCCGGATCGGCCGTGGTCGTGGGCGACCGCACCGCGTCGATGCAGCACGTCGACTCGACCTCGTCGCTGTACTGCAAGGCCTACCTGCCGACCATCCAGCAGCAGTCCTCCGGGGGGTCCATCCCGATGCGGTACATCCGGCAGTTCGTGGCTGCCAGCATGACCGAGCGCCTGATCGGGGAGCAGCTCGCCGAGCAGTACGGCGTCACCCCGGCGTCCGGGTACGCCCAGCACCAGGCACAGGTGCAGCAGCAGTTCTCGCAGCTGCCGCAGGACCAGCTGAACGCCGTGCTCGACGTGGAGGGCGGCGACCCCTACCTGCAGAACGTCCAGGTTGCGGTCGGGCAGCAGCTGACCGGCAACTCCGGTGAGGCCACCGCCGACATCAAGCACGCCCAGCAACGTGGCCTGGTCGCCACCCAGGACTGGCTGAACGCCCACACGGTCGCGGTCGACCCGGCCCTCGGCGTCGCGATCAAGGACGGCAAGGTCACCGGCGTGCGCGACCAGACGTCGTACCCCGTGAGTGCCCTGGCCGTGTCCGGTGCCCAGAACACCGGCCAGGCCGACCCGTCGTACACCGCTGCGCTGACGCCCTCCCAGCTCTGCGGCTGACCTGAGCCGGCATGAGCATCCGATGAGCGCCGTGTCCGGACCGGCGTCGGGGGAGCCGCTGCTCGACTTCCTCGACGACATGCGCCGGCTGCGGCGCGACTGTCCGTGGAAGCGGGAGCAGACCCACCGCTCACTGGCCCGCTACCTCGAGGAGGAGGTGGCGGAGACCCTGGACGCGATCGACCGCGCAGACGACGAGCACCTCCGCGAGGAGCTCGGCGACCTCCTGCTGCAGGTGTACTTCCACGCGGTGATCGCCGAGGAGGCCGGTGCGTTCACCATCGACGACGTCGCCCGCGACATCTCGGAGAAGATGCACCGGCGCAATCCTCACGTGTTCGCGTCCGACGGCTCCCCCTCGACACTCACTGCCGCCGAGGTCGACGCACAGTGGCAGCGGATCAAGGCGTCGGAGAAGCGGCGCCGCACGCCGTACGACGGGATCGCGCCGGGTCTGCCCGCGCTGCTGCTCGCCACGAAGATCCTCGAGCGCGTCCCCCACGCCGCCACCCCGCCTCCCGAGCCCGGCTCCGACCTGGGTGACCGACTGCTCGCCCTGGTCCGCGAAGCCGTCGCCTCCGGCATCGACCCCGAGCAGGCCCTCCGCGACGCCGTACGCCGCGCCGTCCCCGCTGACTGATCGACCTGAGGTCAGGCGTGGGCCAGGGTGAACCGGATCCCCACGTCGAGCGTCATCCGGCCCTGGTCGTCACGTTCGCGCTCGAGGACGGGGCGAACGCGTTCGAGGATCTCTGGGTGGCGGGCGGGGTCGGTGTCGGTCCAGACCCGCCTCAGGGCGCCGGCCATGGACCAGGCGCGGTACTGGCCGACGTCCTCGAACGGGATGGGATACGACGTGGACACGGTGCGTACGTCGCTCCACCCGGCGTCGCGGAAGAGCGACGCAACCCCCTCGTCGCTGTCGAACGGTGAGCCGCCGCGCGGGGACGGCGCCGGCCCGGCGAACTCCGTCACCATCTCCACCAACTCGCCGAAGCGTCCCTCGGGCACCGGGAACGTCGACACCCCGACCCGCCCGCCGGGTCGCACCAAGGGCTTCCAGGCGGTGAGCGCGGCTACCGGATCATGCAGGAAGAAGAGCACCAGGGAGCTGCCGATCCCGTCGTACGGCGGCGACGGCGGGTGCGGGTCGGAGGCGTCGCCGACCGCCACGCGGGCCTGGGGAAGCCCTCGCCGCGCGAGCTCGTCCGCCAGCAGTCGGACCATGGACGGCGCCGCATCGAGTGCGTCGACCGTTCCGTCAGGCCCGACCGCCTCGGCCACGGGGATGGTCAGGGCACCACGGCCGGAGCCCACGTCGAGGAACCGCTCCCCCGGCCGGGGCGCGAGCTCGGCTGTGAGCCCTTCCGCGATCGTGGAGAAGAAGGGCACGCCGGACTGGTCGTAGCTCTCGGCGACCTGGTCGAAGAACGCCGGCCACGAGCTGCCACCTGGTGCCGCTGAGGTGCTCATCCAGCGATTGTCGCGTCGCCGATGCCAGCCGTCATCCGTCGCCGGGCCGACCTCACACTCCTGCCGCCACCGCGGCGCGGAGATCGGAGGCGGTCTGCTCGGCGGTCTCGGCGTCGCAGCCGTCGCGGGTGACGAGCCGGTCCACGAGGAACCGCGGCCCTCGAAGGTCGTCGTTCCGCGACCAGGGCACCAGCCACAGGTGGAAGTGGGGGAAGCCGTCCATCGTCGCCCACTGGTAGACCCGGTCGCAGCCGGTCACCCGGCGTACGGCGCCGACGAGCAGGCCGGTGACGGCGGCGTACGTCGCGGCCTCACGCTCGTCGAACTCCGCTTGGTCGAGCACGTGCCGGCGGCACTCGAGGATCACGGTGCCGGCGGGCCCGTAGCCGGCGGGCGCATGGCCGGCCCGCCACACGTCGCTCTCCAGGAGCCAGCCACCGGGGGGCGGATCGGTCCGTACCGACGGGTTGCAGAACCAGCAGGAGTCGTCGTGCTCGGTCATGCGTCGAGCCTGCCCGGCACCGGCTCATCGCGCTTGATCGGGATGGCGACACCCGTGCCGGGTCCGTCCGGCGCTCGCACCGCGGGTGATGCACGGCGAGGCGACGGTCCGCGGATAGTCTGACCGGCATGGCGATCATCGAATCTGTCGGAGCCCGCGAGATCCTCGACTCCCGGGGCAACCCGACGGTCGAGGTGGAAGTGGTGCTCGACGACGGGTCCTTCGCACGGGCGGCGGTGCCGAGCGGGGCGTCGACGGGGGCCTTCGAGGCGGTCGAGCTCCGCGACGGCGGCGAGCGGTACGGCGGCAAGGGCGTCCAGCACGCGGTCGATGCCGTGGTGCAGTCGATCGGTCCGGTGGTCGAGGGAATGGATGCGGACGACCAGCGCCAGATCGACCAAGCGATGATCGACGCCGACACCACTCCCAACAAGGCGCAGTTCGGCGCCAATGCGATTCTCGGGGTGTCGCTGGCGGTGGCGCGTGCCGCGGCGGACTCGGCCGGCCTGCCGCTCTTCCGGTATGTCGGCGGCCCCAACGCCCACCTGCTGCCGGTGCCGATGATGAACATCCTCAACGGCGGCTCCCACGCCGACTCGAACGTCGACATCCAGGAGTTCATGATCGCGCCGATCGGCGCGGCGACCTTCCGCGAGGCGGTCCAGCACGGTGCGGAGGTCTACCACGCGCTCAAGGCGGTGCTGAAGAAGAAGGGCCTGGCCACCGGACTCGGTGACGAGGGTGGCTTCGCGCCCAACCTGGACAGCAACCGCGCCGCGCTCGACCTGATCGTCGAGGCCGTCGAGTCCGCAGGGCTGCGCCCGGGCAACGACATCGCCTTCGCGATGGACGCCGCCGCGAGTGAGTTCTTCAAGGACGGTTCCTACGCGTTCGAGGGCGGAACGAAGTCCTCGGCCGAGATGACGGCGTACTACGCCGACCTGGTGTCGTCGTACCCGATCGTCAGCCTCGAGGACCCGCTCGATGAGGACGACTGGGACGGCTGGAAGGCCCTCACCGACGAGCTCGGCGGGCGCGTGCAGATCGTCGGCGACGACATCTTCGTCACCAATGTCGAGCGGCTGCAGCGCGGCATCGACGGCGGGCAGGCCAATGCGCTGCTGGTCAAGGTCAACCAGATCGGCACCCTGACCGAGACCCTGGACTCCGTCGAGCTCGCGCACCGGAGCGGCTTCCGCTGCATGATCAGCCACCGCTCCGGCGAGACCGAGGACACCACCATCGCCGACCTGGCGGTCGCGACGAACTGCGGCCAGATCAAGACCGGCGCCCCCGCCCGGTCCGAACGCGTCGCGAAGTACAACCAGCTGATCCGGATCGAGGAGATGCTGGACGACGCCGCGAGGTATGCCGGCGGCGCGGCCTTCCCGCGGTTCGGGGCCTGAGGCCGGCAGAGGACACCCACGATGCCGCAGCAGAGCCGACAACCGGGCGGCCAGCCGCGCCGAGCGCCCAGGGGAC
>JAFMQY010000195.1 GCA_017354415.1 Nocardioides sp. | reverse complement strand
ACGACGCCGCCGACGAGCCGGCCCTCGAGCCTGGCCAGCATGCGGGCCTTCGTGGTCTCGGGCAGCGAGGGCGAGCGGCCGACGTCGAAGGAGAGCTCGACGCGCGAGTCGGTCGTGTTGACCCCCTGCCCACCGGGGCCGGACGAGCGCGAGAACCTCTCCGACAGCTCGCGGTCGGGGATGACCAGCGCGCGACCGATCCTCAGCCCACCTTCCATCGCAGGGCTCATCACAGACCGTCGAGGATCGTCAAGGTCTGCCGCCAGGCGTCGGTCGCCGGGTCGATCACGGTGAAGTGGTCGCCGTCGATCTCGGTCAGAGCGGCCCGTGCTCCGGCCGCGGTGGCCCCGCGGACGTAGGTGTGTGACTGCGCGATCGGGACGGTGTCGTCACCGGTGGCGTGGACGCAGTGCACCGGGACGTCGAGCGGCACCTGGTGGAGCGGGTCCGCCGGCTCGTCGTCCGCGCCGGGTCGGTGACCGAGGAACGCCCGGACCGCCCCACCGCCGAGGCCCTCGTCGTACGCCGACCAGAGGTCGAGGACTCCGGCCTGCGAGACGACCCCTGTCACGGCGACCGTCATCGGCCATCGTGGGCTTCGGCCCCGCGACGCCGCCCAGGTGGCCAGGTGTCCTCCCGCGGAGTGGCCCAGCGTGATGACTCGGTCCAGCGGCAGGTCGCGGCCGTGCAGCGCGTCGATCGCCGCGGCGACGTCGTCGAGCGTCTGCGGCGCCCCTCCCCCGTTGCCGACGCGGCGGTACTCGATGTTCCACGCCGCCCACCCGTGCTCGACCAGGCTCCGCGCCAGGGGCCGGCCGAGGGAGAGATCGTACGCCGCCCGCCAGAAGCCTCCGTGGATCACCACGACGACGCCCCTCGGCTGACCGGTCGGCACGGTGAGCTCGCCGAACTGGCTGGGGTCGTCGCCGTACTCGATCCGCTCCCCGCTCACCCGGTGAGTCTCGCAGTCGCGTGATCGGCGGCGCGAGTGGCCGGCCGATCGCCCACCAATTGGACCACGGACGGCGCGGGACGCGCCGCCGTGGCGCCGTTTGACGGCCAGTTGGTTGACGAAGCGCCGTCAGTCGTCCGGGCCTGCGTCGTGGCAGACGGCCTCCACGTTGTTGCCGTCGGGATCACGGACGAACGCGCCGTAGTAGCCCTCGTGGTACTCCGGCCAGAGCCGGGGTGCGTGCAGGGTCTCGGCCCCGAGCTGGGTGGCTGCGTCGTGGAAGGCTCGCACGTGGGCCGCATCCGGCGCCGAGAACGCGAGGTGCATCTCCCGGTTGGGGCCCATGTCGTCGAAGCGGCTGATCCAGAACTCCGGGTGACCGTCGCGGCCGTATCCGACCGCGACGTCGAAGTCCATCTGCCGGGTGTAGCCCAGCGTGCCGAGGACCTTGTCGTAGAAGGCTTTGGCCGCCTCGAGGTCCGCACAGTTGATGCCGAAGTGGTCGATCATGCCCTCAGCATGGACGGATCCGGGTCGCGCCGGCAGGGTCGATAGTCCCCGGGCGTCGCGCCGTCCTGCATCACCATGTGACCGGGTGAATCGTCAGCCCCCGAACGCCGCCGGCAGCGTGCCCCGCCAGGCGGCGGAGAGCTCGTCGAGCGGGATCTCGAAGCGGTCGGTGACCGACAAGGACGAGCCACCGGTGCGGCCGATCGCGCCGGCGGGTACCCCGAGGCTGGCGGCCATGGTCAGGAACGCCCCGAGCAGGTCGTCGGGGACCGTCACGATCGCCCGGGCGGCCGACTCGGAGAACAGCCCGACGAACGGGTCGCCGATGAGGGAGACGGTCGCGCCGATGCCGTTGCGCAGGCACGACTCGACCAGTGCCTGCGAGAGCCCGCCCTCGGACAGGTCGTGGGCCGAGGTGATGTGACCGCCGCGCGCGCCGTCGACGAGCAGCCGGGCGACGTTGGCCTCGTCCAGCAGGTCGACGTGGGGCGGGAGACCGCCGAGGTGGCCGTGTACGACGTGTGCCCACTCCGACCCCGACAGCTCCTCCCGCGTCTGCCCGAGGTGCACGATCACCTGGTCGGGGGCGATGAACCCGGTCGGGGTACGCCGGCGTACGTCGTCGATCACGCCCAGCACGGCGACCACCGGGGTCGGCAGGATCGCGGTCGCGCCGGTCTGGTTGTAGAGCGAGACGTTGCCGCCGGTGACCGGGACACCGAGGGCGGCGCACGAGTCCTTGAGACCGCGACAGGCCTCCGCGAACTGCCACATCACGTCCGGGTCCTCGGGTGAGCCGAAATTGAGGCAGTCGGACACCGCCAGCGCCATCGCGCCGGCGCAGGCGACGTTCCGGTAGGCCTCCGCCAGGGCGAGCTGGGCGCCTGCGTAGGGGTCGAGCTTGCCGAAGCGGCCGTTGCCGTCGGTGGCGACCGCGACCCCGAGGTGCGTGTCCGCGTCGACCCGGACCATCCCGGCGTCCGACGGCTGTGCGAGGACGGTGTTGCCCTGGACGTAGCGGTCGTACTGGTCGGTGATCCACGACTTGTCACAGAGGTTGGGCGAGCTCGCGAGCCGCAGCACCGTCTCGCGGAGGCCGCTGTCGTCGGTCGGGCGCGGGAGGGACTCCGCGCCGTCGGCCTGCAGGTCGTCCTGCCAGTCGGGTCGCGCGAAGGGGCGCTCGTACGTCGGGCCGTCGTGCGCCACGGACCGGGGCGGCACGTTCACCACGGTCTCGCCGTTCCAGTCGATGCGGAGCCGGTCGCCGTCGGTGACCTCGCCGATCACGACGGCCTCGACCTCCCACTTCGCGCAGATCGCCAGGAACCTCTCGACGTCACGCGGTGCGCAGACCGCCATCATACGCTCCTGCGACTCGCTCATCAGGATCTCCTCGGGGGCCAGGGAGGAGTCGCGGAGGGGGACCCGGTCGAGGTCGACATGCATGCCGCCGTCCCCGGCGCTGGCCAGCTCCGAGGTCGCGCACGACAACCCGGCCCCGCCGAGGTCCTGGATGCCGGCGACCAGGCCGGCGGCGAAGAGCTCGAGCGTGCACTCGATCAGCAGCTTCTCCAGGAAGGGGTCGCCGACCTGCACACTGGGCCGCTTGGTGGGCCCGCTGTGCCCGTCGGAAGAGGCGTCGAAGGTCTCCGACGCGAGCACGCTGACGCCGCCGATCCCGTCGCCGCCGGTGCGCGCGCCGTACAGGATCACCCGGTTGCCGGTGCCCGACGCCTTGGCGAGGTGCAGGTCCTCGTGCCGGAGCACACCGACACAGAGCGCGTTGACCAGCGGGTTGCCGGCGTACGACGCGTCGAAGACCGCCTCGCCCCCGATGTTGGGCAGGCCGAGGCGGTTTCCGTAGCCGCCCACGCCGGCGACGATCCCGGGCAGCACCCGGTGGGTGTCGTCGGCCTCGAGCGGGCCGAACCGCAAGGGGTCCATCACCGCCACGGGTCGCGCGCCCATGGCCAGGATGTCCCGGACGATCCCGCCGACACCGGTCGCGGCGCCCTGGTACGGCTCGACGTACGACGGGTGGTTGTGCGACTCGATCTTGAAGGTGACGGCGTACCCCTGGCCGACGTCGACGACGCCGGCGTTCTCGCCGATGCCGGCCAGCATCTTGCCGACCGGGGTCTCCTGCGGGATCTCACCGAACTGCCGCAGGTGGATCTTCGAGGACTTGTAGGAGCAGTGCTCGCTCCACATCACCGAGTACATCGCGAGCTCGCACGAGGTGGGCCGGCGCCCGAGGATCTGGCGGATCCGGTCGTACTCGTCCTCCTTCAGCCCGAGCTCGGCCCATGGCTGCTCACGGTCGGGGTCGGAGGCGGCGACGTCGACGGTGTCCAGGGACTGCGGCACGGCAGCAATCTATCTCCCATCGCCCGTCTGACCTGCAGCGACCTCCGCCCGGCCGAATGTCACCAGTTGGCCTCCGCGGGCGCGGGAGGCAGGGGCACGTCGCTGGGGTGGATGACGTAGACGATGCCCTGGCTCGAGGTGAGCCACGCGTGCTCGAACTGCGTACGGTCGTAGGTCACTCGCACCTGGTCGTCGCTGGGGATGAGATGCGAGGCCGGGTCGTTGACCACGACGTCACCGTTCGCGGTGAAGCCGACGATCACCATCAGATGCCCCCCGGTGCCGTATCCGGCTCCGTCCAGCTCGTTCTTCTTGAACGACAACGAGACCACGAGCGGGATCCCCGCCTTGATGAACTGCTCGGCCTCCGTCAGGTTGCGCAGCCGGGTGACGAACCCGTCGAGCCCGTACGTCGCGGCGTACGCGGCGTTGAACGGCCAGTTGCCGGCACCGTCGTAGCTGTAGTCGAAGACGTGCCGGGCCGCGAAGTCGACCTGGGGGTCGACGACGTCCGGGTACCGGTCGCGAACGTACTGCGTCTGCGCATCAGAAGGGCCATGCCCCCAGTACGCGACGACCATCGAGGTCGACGTCGGCGAGCACCACGCCTCGCCTCCGTTGTCGAACTCCGGGAACTCGCCGCGATGGAGCTCCTGGGAGTACGTCGGCACGTCCAGGGTCACCGGGCTGGTCACGCTGGTCGGCGAGGTCGGCTGCTTGGACAGATCCGGCACTGCGGACGCCATCGCCCCGACCGAGCCCACGCTCGGGGTGACGGAGCTGCCCTGAGGTCGCATCAGCTCGACGCGCAGGCGGTAGCTGGTGAAGGTCGTGCCGCTCGCGGCCATGAACGTGTCGACCGAGACGTGCCCGAGCCCATCGCTCTGACCCGCCAACGAGGTGGGGTGGAAGGCGGTGTCGTCGTCGGCCCAGCGACCCATCACGTACCACGACGACGTGCTGCCGTCGGGCGTGACGCCTTGCATGTCGACCTCGATCCAGGAGCCGCCCGGGGTACGTGCGTTCCACGACGAGACCAGCTGGGTAAGGCCGTAAGCCGTGGCGACGTCCGGGGACGTCCAGTCTCCCTCGTCGTAGACCTGCGGTGCCGGGTTGGCGGCGAACGGGTCGGTGTAGGTGCGCTGCTGGGTGGGTGTCGCGAGCGTCAGCGCAGGCCCGCTGTCAGCCGTGCCCTCATAGCTGCCTCCGACCGTGTCGTCGCGAAAGCTCCACGACTGGAATGTGACGTGGTCAGGTGCGACGCCCTTGGGTTTCGCCTCGGCCGTCGCGCCCGGCACGAGGAGGAAGACCGATGAGGCGAGCGCCGTCGCGCCCGCGAGGATGGCGTGCCTGGACATGGATCCCCTTCCCGAGAGTGTGGGGATCACTCTGCCCGGTCGCGGGCTCGGCGTACAGACTTCTTCAGGCCAGGACGCCGTCGGCGATGACCTCGAGCATCGGGCGTACGGCGGCCCGGTCGAGGTCGGCGTTGTCAGCCACGGCCGCGACTCCGCCGACCAGCCGGTTCAGCTGCACCGGCTCGATGTGCTCCTTGAGCGCGTGTTCGGCCTCGAGCCGCTCGACGACCCGTGCGGTGGCGGCGGTGAGGGTCTGGCACTTGGTGGCGATCGGTGAGGAGTCGTCGCCCATCGCGCTGGTGATCTTGGCGGGGCCGCCCTTGTGCACGCTGACGAGCCCGACGTACGTCTCGAACCACTCCAGCAGCAGGCCGCGCGCATCCCCCTCGCGGACGAGGACCTTGTCGGCCGCATCGTTCACCCGGTCGACCCAGCTCTGCATGATCGCGTCCATCAGGACGTCACGACTGGGGAAGTGCCGGTAGAGAGTCCCCGCGCCGACACCGGCCCGCTTGGCCACCTCGTCGAGCGAGGCGTCGTACCCCTGCTCGCGGAAGACCTCGCGCGCGGCCTCGATCAACCGCTCGCGGTTGCGCTGCGCATCGGCACGCATCTCTCACCCCACTTGCCAAACGGAGACTGTCTCCGTATATTGTCTCCAAGCGGAGAACTTCTCCGTTACAGCGTACATCGGCCCCGCGTTCAGGGCCAGACAAGGAACCACCCCGTGTCATCTGCACTGTCCACACATACCAACAACGGATCCCGGGACCTGCCGACGCAGCTGCCGCCGAACGCGGGCCGCGCCGCGACGGGGATCGCGATCGTGCTCATGGCCCAGCTGATGCTGGTGTTGGACGTCGCCGTGATGAACGTCGCGCTCCCGCGCATCGACACCGACCTCGGCTTCGGGCCGGCGTCGTTGTCCTGGGTGCTCAATGCCTACACGCTCGCCTTCGGCGGGCTCCTCCTTCTCGGCGGTCGCCTCGGCGACGTCCGCGGCCGCCTCCGCCTGTTCGAGATCGGGCTGACCGTCTTCACCCTGTTCTCGCTGCTCGGCGGTCTCGCGCAGACTCCGACGCAGCTGGTCATCGCGCGCGCCCTGCAGGGCGCCGGTGCCGCGATGGCGGCACCGAGTGTGCTGGCCCTGCTCACCACCAGCGCGCCCGACGAGGCCGCACGGAACCGGGCGCTGGCCCTCTTCGGTGCCGTCTCCTCGGCCGGCGCCACCATCGGTCTGCTGGTCGGCGGCGCCGTCACCGATATCGGCTCCTGGCGCTGGACGCTGTTCATCAACGTCCCGATCGGCATCGCCGTCCTCCTGCTCGCGCGACGCTTCGTGACGGAGACCCCACGTCGTCCCGGACGCTTCGACCTGGTCGGTGCGGTGACCGCCACGCTCGGCGCGGTCGCCATCGTCTGGTCGCTGATCGGGGCGCCGGAGCACGGCTGGCTGTCGGTCCGCACCATCGGCGGCCTCGTGATCGGCCTGGCGCTGCTCGCGGTCCTCGGCCGCACCGAGCTCCGTCACCCACACCCACTGATCCAGCCGCACCTGGTCCGCAACCGTCGCCGCGTCGCCGCGCTCGTCACGATGGCGCTGGTCATCGGCGCGAACCTGTCGATGTTCTTCCTCGTCGTCCAGTACGACGAGCGGGTCCTCGGCCTCGGGCCGCTGGCCACCGGTGTGGCGTTCCTGCCCTTCAGCCTGGCGGTCTTCGGGATGTCGCGGATCACGCCGTGGCTGATCAGCCGGATGGGCCCGCGAGCGATGATCATGATCGGCTCGGCGGCTCTCGTCGTCGCCTACCTGTGGATCAGCCAGATCAACGCAAGCGACACCTACTTCGGGGCCGTGTTCGGGCCGGTGCTGATCGCCGGTCTCGCGACCGGCTTCATCTTCATGCCGATCACCACGACGGTGCTCGGCGGGGTGGAGCCCGAGCACGCCGGGTCGGCATCGGGCCTGCTGCAGACCACGCAGCAGCTCGGCAGCGCGGTCGGCGTGGCCGCGATCGTGTCGATCTACGCCAGCGACGCGGTTCCCGGCCAGTTCATCCCGGGTCTCGAGCCGGCCTTCCTCACCTCGGCCGGGTTCTCCCTGGCAGCCTTCCTGGTTGCGGCCACGGCGCTGCGCGACCGTCGTACGCCGCCCGCGGAACCGGCCGTCGACGAGCTCGAGCCGGAGCTCGCCGAGGCCGCCTGAGCCTCCGGGGGGTCTCGGGGCTTCGCGATAGTCCGTGACG
>JAFMQY010000012.1 GCA_017354415.1 Nocardioides sp. | reverse complement strand
ATCGCCTCGACCCGTACGCCGAGCGCCGCGGCCCGGCGTACGACGGCGCGGTCGTCGGTCGACGGGTCGCGGAACCGCGCGCATACGTGCAGCCCCGCGACCGAGGGCACGGCTTCGAGCAGGTCGCCGAGGTCGGCCAGCCCGGCCAGCACGAGGTCGCGGCGTTCGCGGTAGACCTTCGTGGCACGCCGCACGTGTGCCGCGTGATGCCCCTCGGCGAGGAACGCCGCGAGCGCGCCCTGCGTGGTCAGGTCGCCCTCCCAGGTCGTCACCCGCTTGGCCTCCCGCAGGGCGGGCGTCAGCGAGCGAGGAGGCACCAGGAAGCCGGTGCGCAGAGCGGGCAACAGCGACTTGGAGAAGGTGCCGACGTACACCACGCGGCCGTCGCGGTCGAGGCTCTGCATCGGCTCGACCGGCTGCCGTGAGAAGCGGTACTCGCTGTCGTAGTCGTCCTCGACGATCACCGCGTCGTGTGTCACGGCCCACCGCAGGAGCGCCGCACGCCGGGCGAGGGACATCGATACGCCGGTCGGGAACTGATGCGAGGGGGTGACGTAGACCAGGCGCGCCCGATCCGGCAGCGACTCGACCACGAGGCCTTCGTCGTCCACCGGGACTCCGCGAACATCGGCCCGGTGGGTCTCGAGCAGGCGATGCACGGCGAAGTACCCGGGGTCCTCGACCGCAACGACGGCGCCCGGTTCGATCAAGACCCGCGCCACGAGGTCGATGCCCTGCTGCGCACCCGCGGTGACGACGACGTCGTCGGCCGACGCCACCACGGAGCGGGACAGGCCGAGGAAGCGGGCGATCTCGCTCTGGAGCCGGAACGACCCGTGACCGCCGTACGTCGTCTCCTCCAGCCGCGAGCGGCGCAGCTGCTCGGCGACCAGGCGACGCCACACGTCGAGCGGGAACAGGCCGGGGTCGGGCAGTCCGATCGACAGGTCATGGAGGCGCCTGGTTCGCGGTGGGTCCTCGGCGGCTCGGAGCTCCCAGAGCGGAAGAGGCCGGACCACGCCCGGCCGCGCGTGGCGCGTCACGTCGCGCGCCAGGGGCACGGAGGTGACGAAGGTCCCGGAGCCGGGACGCGTCTCGAGGAACCCTTCGGCGGTCAGCCGGTCGTAGGCCGCGGTGACGGTGCCGCGGGCGACTCCGAGCTGGCGGGCCAGGTCGCGGCCGGCCGGCACCCGGTCACCCGGTGACAGCCGGCCGTCCAGCACGGCCTCGCGGAGGGCCTGGTAGATCCGGACGACCCGGTCGCCGGTGCCCTCCACGGTGACGTGGAGGTCCACCCGGGCAGCGTAGGCGCCGGGGGTCCACGTCGCCGTCAGTCCGCCAGGACCGGCTCCCACGCGCGGGTGGAGACGGCGATCGCGTTCCAGGCGTTGATCGCGACGATCAGGGAAAGCAGGGCGCCGACTTCGTCGGGCGACCAGTGCGCCGCGACCGCGTCGTACTCCTCCTGCGGGACCCGGGTGTCGGCCACTCGGGTGACGACCTCGGTGAACCGCAGGGCGGCGCGCTCGCGTTCGGTGAAGAAGGGTGACTCGTTCCAGATGGTCACGGCGTTGATGCGCTGGGCCGACTCGCCCGTGCCGGCGGCGTCGGTGCTGTGGGTGTCGACGCAGTAGGCGCAGCCGTTGATCTGCGAGGCGCGGAGCCGGACCAGCTCGCGCAGCCCCTGCGGGAAGCCGACCCGGTCGAGCTCCTGGGTGGCACTGCCGTCGAGACGGCTCATCGCGCGACTGAACGCCGGCACGGCTGCGTCGACGTCGAGGCGGGTCGGGATCGAGTGGCGGGGGTCTGTCTGAGTGGTGGTCATGATTCGACCTTAGGTCCCAACCGGCCCAGATGGATGGGCCGATCCGGGCCGAGTCGACTGGTCCAGTTTCTCACCGGATGCGGACCACCCGGGCGTCGGTCGGAGGGCGGTTGCGGAACGCCCGCCGCGGTACGACGGGACCGAGCTCGACCCGGTCGCCGTACCTGCCGGCCAGCCCGCGGGCGACCCCCTCCGCCACGACCAGGTCCGCGGAGCGGAGCTGCCGGAGCGCGAGCAGGCGTCGTACCAGGGGATTGACGCCGGTGTACGGCGGGTTCGCGACCACGCGGAACGGGTGTCCGGGCCAGCGGAACTCGGCGAGGTCGAGCTCCAGGACAGCGACCCGGGTGCCGGAGAACCGCCGCCGTAGGTGCTCCGCCCGCCGCGGGTGCAGCTCGACGGCCAGCACTCGAGCGCCCGTCCGTGCGAGCGGGTCGCTCAGGGCGCCCTCCCCCGCCCCCAGGTCCACGACGACGTCGTGCGACCGGACGGGTGTCATGGCGACCAGGCGGTCGGCCCACTCAGCGGTGAGCGGGTGCCACCCCCATCGCCGCGGTGGGGCCGCGGCCACGGCGGACCATCACGTACGTGACCATGGCGGCGACCTTAGGCCGCGTCGACCTCCTGCGGCGACCGGTTTTCCACCTCCGGAGCCTGGGCAGGAGCCCGTTCCCCGACGAGGACGACTGCCAGGGCACCGACCAACGAGACCGCTGCGGTCACGAGCACGGCCCGGTTCCACCCGTCGACCAGCGCCCCCGTGGTCGCGGCCCCCGACGGTGCGGCGACCACCGAGACGATGGTGACGCCGAGCGCGGAGCCGAGGTACCGGGCGGTGTTGTTCGCCCCGCTGCCGAGCCCGCCCTGGCCTTCGGGCACGCTGGCGACGCTCTCCCGGCCCAGGGCCGCGTTCAGGAAACCGCTGCCGACGCCGGCGACGAGGAGGCCGGGCACGAACCGGGCGAGGCCGCTGCCCGCCGAGATGCCCCCGAGCAGGAGCAGGCCGATGCCGATCACGGTGAGCGCGGCGGCCATCCGAGCCCGGCCGGTCCAGTGCTCCGGCAACCGCCGAGCGGCCAGCGCGGTGACCACGCTGGGTGCGGACCAGGTGAGCATCAGCCACGCCGCGGCCCAGGCCGACCGGCCGTACGCGACTCCCAGGAACCCCGAGAGGTAGGACAGCACCGCGATCACCCCCATGCCAGTGGCCGCCGCCGCCAGGCTGACCGCGGCGAAGGCCGGCCGGCGGAACAGTCCCAGGTCCAGCATCGGGTGGTCGGTGTGGCGCTCGGCCACCACGAACCCGGCGAGCAGGACGACGCCGGCCACCAGCAGGCCCACGACGAAGAGACGTCCCCACCCCTGTCGGCCCTCGGCGAGACCGGCCAGCACCGCGCTCGTCCCCAGGGCGAGCAGGGTCACGCCGAGGACGTCGAGCCGGGCTCGGTACGGCGTGCGCGACTCGGGGCAGCCGCGTGCGGTCATGGCGACGGCCACGCCCGCCGCGACCAGCACGACGTACACGTCGCGCCAGGAGTGCGCCAGGGTGAGGCCCGAGGAGAGCAGCGGACCCACCGCGATGCCCGCCCCGAGACTGGCGCCCCACACCCCCGTGGCGTGTGCTCGGCGGCCAGGATCCGGGAAGGTCGCGGCGAGCATTCCGAGGCCGGTGGCGATCAGGGCTGCCGCGCCGACACCCTCGACCACGCGGGCGAGCACGAAGACCACCGCGTCCTGAGCGAGGGCCGTGACCAGCGCCCCCGCCGCCAGCAGCAGCGCCCCGGCCACGAACGTCCGTCGACGGCCGTAGTCGTCGGCCAGCCGCCCCGTCGTGAGCAGGAACGCGCCGAGGCCGATGCTCATCGAGCTGAGGATCCAGGTGCGCCCGGTGACCCCGGCTCCGAGCCCGGCCACGATCGGGTTCACCGTCGACAGCGGCGCGGTGAACGCCACCATCGCGATCAGGGTTCCGAGGGAGGCGCTGAGCAGGGTACGGCGTGCGATGTCCACGAGACCTCCGTTTGGTCTGATGATCGAACTCAAGTACCGTAACATATAGTCTGGTCATCAGACCACGCGGATTTCGGACGGAGAATCCAGATGCCCCTCGGCACCGACTACGTACGACAGGACTGCTCGCTGGCGCGTTCCTTGGAGATCGTCGGCGAGCGGTGGACCCTGCTGATCCTGCGCGACTGCTTCTTCGGCGTACGCCGGTTCTCCGACATGCAGGCCCACCTCGACATCTCCAAGGCCGTCCTCAGCACCCGGCTCGACGCGCTGGTGGCCGACGGGCTGCTCACCCGGAGTGGCGCAGGTCATCCGGAGTACCACCTCACCGACGACGGTCTCGCGCTGTGGCCGGCGCTCTACGCGCTGACCCAGTGGGGCGAGCAGCGCACCTCTCCCGGAGCGCCGCGCCGGCTGTTCTTCCATGTCGGGTGTGGACAGCTCGGCACCGACGGGCGGTGCGCGACGTGTGGCAACGCACCGACGCCCGGGGACCTCGAGATCCGTCCGGGGCCCGGTGCCGACTTCAGCGTCCGCGACGACCCGGTGTCGGTGGCGCTCCGCGAACCGCACCGGCTGCTCACCCCGCTCCCGGAGCGGTGAGGCCTCAGCCCCGGGCTGCCCGCACCTTCTCGCCGAGCCGCTCGGGGCTGTCGCTCGAGCCGTCGTGGGCGGCCATCCAGTCGTAGACCTCCTGCCGCTCCGCGTGACACATCAGGCCGATCACGTCGTCGGGTCGTGCCTGCCCGACGAGCGCGGCCAGGCACTCCACCTCGGTGGGGTACGACGCCACGTCGGTGACCCCGACACGCTCCGCGCCGTCTCGCAACAGCGTCTCGAGCTCCTCCAGAGTGCGACCACGCAGGTACCGCTGCTTGTGCCCGATCGCGACGACGTCGGCGCCCATCCCCCCGATCTCGCCGAGCCGGCCGATCAGCTCGTCGGTGCGATCGCCGACGGCACCGAGTCCGAGCACCAGCCGGGCGCCCGGCCGGCGTACCCCGCCCATGACCTCCAGCAGTGCCTCGAGCCCAGCCTCGTTGTGGGCCAGGTCGATGACCACAGTCGCCTCTCCCCCGGCGACCGGGACCGTGAAGAAGTTCATCCGTCCCGGGTTGTGCTCGGCGTCGGGCCGGAATGTCCGGAGACCCTCCGCCACGACCTGGCGCGAGATGCCGAGCGCCAGCGACGCAGAGGCAGCGGCCAAGGTGTTCTCGACATTGAAGCGCGACAGGCCGGCGAGCGTCATCGGCACGTCCACCAGCTCGACCAGCGGGTCGGGGTCGGCCGCATGGCGCAGCACCGAGAGCCAACCGTCGATCACGGTCGTCGCCCGCCCGCCGGCGTCCAGGGTCTCGCGGATCGCCGGCGAGCGCGGGTCTCGGGAGAACACCCACGGGTGCGAGCGGATCACGTGCCGCATCGCGTAGACACGAGGGTCGTCGCCGTTCAGCACCGCCCACCCGCGGCTCCGGGTGATCCGCGGCACGACCGCCTTCACCTCGGCCAGCTGGTCGAGGGTGTCGATGCCCTGGAGCCCGAGGTGGTCGGCGCTGACATTGGTCACCACCGAGACGTCGTTCCGGGTGAGGCCGATGCCCTTGAGAAGGATCCCGCCGCGCGCGGTCTCGGTGACCGCCAGCTCGACCCCGGGCAGGGCCAGAACCCGGCCGGCGCCGCTCGGGCCGGAGTAGTCCCCTGCCTCGACCAGCTCGCCGTCCAGGAAGATCCCGTCGGTGTTCGACCAGCCGACGACCTTGCCGGCGGTGCGCCCGACGTGCGCGATCATCCGGCTGGTCGTGGTCTTGCCGTTGGTGCCCGTCACGGCCACGACCGGGATCTTGGGGACGATCGTCCGCGGCGGGTCGCCGTCGTTCGCCGCGGTCACCCGCTCGGCAGCGTGTCCGACCGCCTGCTCGACGTCCTCGGCGGGTACGGCGTCCAGTACGTCCGCCACCGCGCGCCCCATCGCCTCCGCGCGCTCCCGGTGGCGCCATGGGTAGGCGACGACCACGACGTGCGGGTCGCGGGTGGGCCGGACCCGGACCGCCAGCCGTTGCGTGCCCGACTCGTGCGCGATTGCCCGCACCAGCCGCGCCACCGCCCCCAGCGCGAACCGCTGCCGGAACCCGGTGTCGGGCTCTCCCGGTCGGGCGTTCGGGAGGCCGATCCGGCGCGCCAGCCGCTCCGCCGTCGCCGTCGGCGCCGACGCGAGCGAGGTGATGTCGAGGGTGAGCTTGACCGCCGCCCGCGGGAAGTACAGGTTGGGACCCTCCAGAACCCGCAGCTCGACGAGCGACGTCACGCAGGAACGCTATCGGAGTCCCGATCGTCTCCGCGGCGGTGAGAGAGCCACCTTTCACGGTCTCCGGACTGTGGCTCCGCCACCGCCCCGTCGACCCCGACCACCATGGCGGTGCGGGAGGCACCTTGCACGCCCGTCGTACGGTGGTCAGCTCACCGCTCGCAGCCGTCGCCGAGTCCGGGGTACGACGCGGGCAAGGCGGGCGAACAGCGCTTCCCACCTGGGCCCGAAGTCCGGCGGAGGACCGGCGTACCCACCGCGGACGAGGCACTCGTGGATCTCCCTCACGACGACCCGAGGAGTGCGCAGCTTCTCGGTGGTCACCTGGACGTATCGGACGTCGTGCCGGCGGTAGAGCGCGTACCGATCGATGTCGGAGACGTACTGACCCCGATTGACTTGATGCTGGATTCCTTCATACTCGACCGCGGTCCCGTACGCGGGGAACCACAGGTCCCCGCGGACGAGCGCATCACCCAGCCGAATCGACCCGTTCGGCTCCGGCGGGGGAAGCCCCGCGAACGCGACATATGCACGCACCTCGGATTCGCGGAGGGAGCGACTGTCACCCACCAGGTGGGCGAGGACCCAGGCAGTCTCGGTTGCCCCGTCGCGCCAGTCCTGGGCGCACACGAGGGCCCGCATCTCGTCAGCGTCGACGTACCCGCCGTGGAGAAGCCAGTCGCCGACAGCGATCGCGTCGATCGTCCGGGCACGGTGGCAGTACGCGACGTACGCCGCCGCAGGGGTGACACCGACGTCGTCGGTGGGCGGCAGAAGAACGGTGCGATGCAGGAAGATCCCGTCGAGGGACAGGTGGAGCTCACCTTGGATGACGAACCGGAGGGGCGAAGTCGGTCCTGTCTCGAGGCCGAGCAGTCGGAGCCGGGTGACGCCTGTCGGGTGGGCGGCGCCGGGGAGCGCCAGTCTGGCAGCGAGCACTGAGTCCTCGAACGTCATCTCGTGGTCGCGATGCCGGTACACCCGCGGGTGCACGCGGACGAACCGGCGCCCCTCGAGCACCCGCGGACTGAGGCCGAGTTTCAGCGCCTCCTCCCGGGAGAAGGGCCGATGGAGGAGCGAGTCTGGCACGGCGTGCATGAGCCGAGTCCACCCTGTCCGGCGGTCGCGCCGCTGGTCCGAACGGCTCGCCTGTGGACAGGCGCTCGAAGTCTCTGCCGTTCGCGCACCATCGCGCACCATCGGGCCTTCATCGCGCCTTCATCGCGCCTTCATCACCTTCCGGTGCGCCAGCCACCGTTTCGCGTGGCAGGAACGTGGCTGACGCACCGCCACGTCGGACCGCGCGGCATCGCCGGTGCGCCAGCCACCGTTTCGCGCGGCTGAAAGGTGGCTCACGCACCGCCACCTCGGCCCTGAGCGATCTGCCCCGGAGGACTACGGCTGGCCCGGGTCAGGCCCCCATCGCGTGGTAGCCGCCGTCGACGTGCACGATCTCCCCGGTGGTGGCGGGGAACAGGTCGGAGAGCAGGGCGCACACCCCCCGCGCGGTCGGCTCCAGGTCGGTCTCGGCCCAGCCCAGCGGTGCCCGGTCGCTCCACATCGACTCGAGGTTCTCGAACCCCGGGATCGCCTTCGCCGCCAGGCTTTTCAGCGGCCCGGCGCTCACCAGGTTGCAGCGGATCCCCTGCGGCCCGAGGTCGCGGGCGAGGTAGCGCGAGGTGGACTCCAGCCCCGCCTTGGCCACCCCCATCCAGTCGTACGCCGGCCAGGCCACGGTGGCGTCGAAGGTCAGGCCCACCACCGATCCGCCCTCCCCCATCAGGGGTCGGCAGGCCATCGCCAGCGCCTTCAGCGAGTACGCCGACACCTGCAGCGCCTGGGCGACGTCGGGCCATGGCCCGTCCAGGAACTTGCCGCCCAGGATCGTCTCCGGGTTGCCGAACGCGATCGAGTGCACCACCCCGTCGAGGCCGTCGACATGCTCGCGCACCGCGTCCGCCAGGCCGGCGAGGTGGTCCTCGTCGGTGACGTCGAGCTCCAGCACCGGAGGCTCGCTCGGCAGCCGCTTGGCGATCCGACGCGTGATCCCGAGCGCCCGCCCGAAGTTGGAGATCAGCACCGTCGCGCCCTGCTCCTGGGCGAACTTCGCCACCGCGAAGCCGATCGAGGAGTCCATGGTCACGCCCGCGACCAGGATCCGCTTGCCGTCCAGGATGCCGCTCATGCACCGCTCCTTGTCGGGTAGGTCGGGTGGTCGGGCTCGACCACCGGGTGAGAACTGTCAGTGGCCCATGCCCAGGCCACCGTCGACCGGGATGACGGCGCCGCTGACGTACGCCGCTCCCGGCGAGGCCAGCCAGGTGACCGTGGAGGCGATCTCGTCGACCGTCCCGTACCGCTGGAGGGGCACCTGGCCCATGATCGCGTCCCGCTGCGCGTCGGTGAGCACCGCCGTCATGTCGGTCTCGACGAACCCCGGCGCCACAACGTTCGCGGTGATCGACCGCGACCCCAGCTCGCGGGTCAGCGAGCGAGCCATGCCCACCAGGCCGGCCTTGGAGGCGGCGTAGTTCACCTGACCGGCGGAGCCGAGCAGACCGACCACCGAGGAGATCAGGATGATCCGGCCGCGGCGGAGACGGAGCATGCCCTTCGCCACACGTTTGGTGAGCCGGAAGGTGCCCGACAGGTTGGTCTCGATCACCGACGACCAGTCGTCCTCGGACATCCGCAGCAGCAGAGTGTCGGCGGTGATGCCGGCATTGGCCACCAGCACCTCGACCGGGCCGTGCGCGGCCTCGATGTCCGCGAACGCCGAGTCGACGGCCGCCGGATCGGTGACGTCGCAGATGACGGCCAGCGAGCCCTCGGGTCCGCCGCCGGAACGGGACGTCACCGCGACCTTGTCGCCCAACGCCAGGAACGCCTCCGCGATCGCCAGGCCGATCCCGCGGTTGCCGCCGGTCACCAGGACCGAACGTGGCTCGGGGGCGGGCGAGGCACTCGCGGCAGTCGGTTCCGTGTCGCTCACGGCGACGACGCTAGTGACTACCCACGGGTACCGACAATCGCGGCTGGCTCAGCACGGATCCACCGATGGCTGGCGACGCAGCGGGCCGGCGCACGTGGATCCGGGCTCAGTCGTCCTCGAGCCGGAAGCCGATCTTCAGGCCCACCTGGAAGTGCTCGACATGGCCGTCCTTGATCTGGCCGCGCACCTGGGTCATCTCGAACCAGTCGACGTGGCGCAACGTCGTACTGGCCCGGTTGACGGCGTTGCGGATGGCCTCGTCGATCCCCTCCGGCGAGGTCCCGACGATCTCGGTGACGCGGTACGTGCGGTTGCTCATGGCTCGCGACTCTAGCGAGCCGTTCGTCGGCGCCGGGCTCGCGGAATAACGGGTGCTGACCGGGACTTAGGGTGAAAGGTATGGCGCGTCGGAAGCACGGGGAAGAGACCCCGATCCGCATCACGACGGCGTCGGCCGGCGCCGCCGCGGACATCAAGGCGCGCCAGAGGCGGTACCTGATCGCGATGGGCGTCCGAACCCTCTGCTTCCTGGCCGTGGCGGGCATCGCGGTGACACATGTCGGGCCCGGCTGGCTGCCGTGGGTCTTCGTAGTGGCGGCGGTCGTCCTGCCGTACGTCGCGGTCGTGATGGCGAACGCGGCTGACACGAAATCTGATGGTTTCGCGCTCCAGGACGGCCCATCGCAGGACCGTCAACTACCGAGAGGCACTGATTCCGAATGATTTTGCGGCGTTTCGGACTTTGAAGGCGCCGCTCTCTCGTGTAACAATCGCCCCCGTGCTCGTCGGGTTCCCCGAGCCGATGCGCACAAGGCGAGTGCCGGAAAGCTTCCCCCGTGGCTGTCTGGCACTCGTCGTCATTTCCGAGCACTGCTCCTGAGCCTGCGAAGGAGCAGGTGACGCGAGCGATCGAGAGCCGTCCGGCTCAGACCCGAGCGACGTGAGGGACTGAGCGGCACGTCCCGAAACCCAGGGGCGTTGACGTGAACGCCCAGCACCGTGGTCTCGAGGCGGCGCGCAGAGCGCCACCTCACCAGGGATCTCGCTAGCCGCCGATCGCCGACATCGGGCGGTCGGGTTGGAGGAACGACGGGTCGTCGATGCCGTGTCCGGGACGCTTGGAGGCCATCGCCGTCACCCACCGGTCGGCGAGGTCGTCGTCGGAGGCACCGGCGCGCATCGCACTCCGCAGATCGGACTCCTCGCGTGCGAACAGGCAGTTGCGGACCTGGCCGTCGGCGGTCAGCCGCACCCGGTCGCAGTCCCCGCAGAACGGGCGGGTCACGGACGCGATCACGCCCACGGTGGCCGGTCCGCCGTCCACCAGGAACAGCTCCGCCGGAGCGCTCCCCCGCGGCTCGCGGGCGGGCGTGAGCGTGAACTCCTGGTCGAGCCGCTCGAAGATCTCCTCCGCGGTGACCATCTGGTCGCGATGCCAGTCGTGCTGTGCGTCGAGCGGCATCTGCTCGATGAACCGCAGCTCGTACTCGTGGGCGATCGCCCAGGCGAGCAGGTCGCAGGCCTCGTCGTCGTTCACGCCGCGGAGAAGCACGGCGTTCACCTTGACCGGAGTGAGCCCCGCCTCGTGCGCGGCCTTGGCGCCACGGAGGACGTCGTCGAGCCGGTCACGCCGGGTGATGGTCCGGAACCGCCCCGGGTCGACGGTGTCCAGGCTGAGGTTCACCCGGTCGAGCCCGGCCGCCGCCAGGGACGGCGCCAGGCGCTCGAGGCCGAGACCGTTGGTGGTGACCGACAGCTCGAGGTCGTCGTCCAGCGCCCGCGTGCGGCGCACGATGTCCACCAGGCCACGGCGGATCAGCGGCTCACCGCCGGTGAACCGGATCCGGCGAATACCCAGACGCTCGACGCCGATCGTGATCAGCCGCACGACCTCGTCGTCGGTGAGCACCTCGGGCAGCGGCAGCCAGTCGAGTCCTTCGGCCGGCATGCAATAGGAACAACGCAGGTTGCACCGGTCGGTCAGCGAGACCCGAAGGTCCGTCGCCACCCGGCCGTACGCATCGGCCAACGGTCGCTGCACAGTCACACGGCCGAGTCTAGGCGGTGCCACCCCCGGGCACCCGATGGTGCGTCACCGTGGGACCGCTAGCCTCGAACGGTGCCCGACCGTGCCAGCAGCCTGCGCTTCCTGGTCAGCAGGCGGTGGCTCCTGTTCCTGCTGGTCGTGCTGCTGCTTGCCTATGCCTGCCTGCTGCTCGGGCGTTGGCAGTGGCACCGGCTCGAGAGCAGGAAGGCCGGCAACGCGATCATCCGCACCAACGAGAAGGCGCCGCCGGTCCCCGTGGACCAGGTGCTGAGCCGCGGGGTGAACCCTCCGGACGCCGTCCAGTTCACAGTGGTCTCCGCCACCGGCACCTACGACGCGAGCAAGACGGTCCTGGTCCGCTACCAGACCCGGAACGGCGCCCCCGGCGTGGACGTCGTCGTCCCCTTGGTCACCGCCTCGGGCAATGCACTGCTGGTCGACCGCGGCTGGTTCCAGACCGCCAACCAGGGCTTCACCGACCCGTCGCAGGTGCCGGCACCGCCCGGTGGACGTGTCACGGTCACCGGCTGGGTTCGGCAGGACGCCAGCGGGAGCTCGGCCGAGGTCGTCAACGCCTCGACCCGCGCGATCTCCAGTGCCCAGATCGAGCCCGCGATCGGGATCCCCGTGTACGGCGGCTTCGTGCAGTTGCTCACCGAGTCGCCCGCGCCGCAGACCCGCCTCACGCCGGCCGACCCCCCAGACCTGAGCAACGGGCCGCACTTCTTCTACGCCCTCCAGTGGTGGTTCTTCGGGATCCTCGCGCTGTTCGGCTTCGGCTACCTCGCCTGGGAGGAGGCCACCGGTCGGGCGGAGCTGCGCCGCGCCCAGCAGCCGGCGAAGAAGGAGGCGAAGATGCGGGCCCGCGGCGGCGCCCCGTCACAGGGACCGCAGCAGCCCCCCGTCGACCGGGAGCATCGTGCCGGAGATGAACGACGCAGCGGGGCTGAGCAGGAACGCCGCGGCACGGCCGAACTCTGATGGCTCCCCGTCCCGCCTGAGCGGGATCTTCTCGGCCGCGCTGGCCTTCGCCGCCACCGGGTCGGGCTGCAAGCCGTCCAGCTCGGCCAGCCGTTCGGTCGCGATCCGTCCGGGTAGCAGGCCGTTCACACGGATCCCGCGCGGTCCGAGCTCGTCGGCCAGCTGCTTGGCGATCATCGCCAGGCCGGGGCGCAGCCCGTTCGAGATCGCCAGCTCGGTCAGCGGGCCTTTCACGCTGGTCGAGAGGACGAAGGCGATCGACCCGCCCGTCCCCAGCTCCGCCGCCAGCTCGCGCGCTGTGCGCACGGCGCCGAGGAAGACCGCCGCGAACGAGGTCGTCCACTGCTCGTCGGTCGTCGAGGCCACCGTGCCGGTCGGGGGGCCGCCGACGCTGATCAACGCTCCGTCGATGCGGTTCCAGCGCTCGCGGGCTGTCTCGATGAGCCGGCCGGGCGTGGCGGGGTCGGCGTTGTCGCCGACGACGTACGCCGCGTGGTCGCCCAGCGCGTCGACTGCCGCCACGAGCGTGTCCTCAGAGCGGCCGGACAGCACGACCCTCGCACCCTCGGCCACCAGCACGTCGGCGGTGGCTCGGCCCAAACCGCGCCCTCCCCCGGTGACGAGGTACACACGGTCGCTGAGTTCGAGGTCCATGGCTCCGAACCTAGTGGTTCCGCCTCGTCAGTTCGTGCCGCAGATCATTCGTCGCCGGCGGCGGGCTTCAGCGTGGTGACGTCGGGGAGGAACTGGGTGCGGTAGAGGTCGGAGTACAGCCCGCCCTGGGCCAACAGCTGGGCGTGGGTGCCACGCTGGACGATGCGGCCGGACTCCATCACCAGGATCAGGTCGGCGTCGCGGACGGTGGACAGCCGGTGGGCGATCACCAGCGAGGTGCGACCCGACAAGGCGGCGTCGAGCGCCCGCTGGACCGCCACCTCGGACTCGCTGTCGAGGTGGGCCGTGGCCTCGTCGAGGACCACGATCGGCGGCGCCTTGAGCAGCAGTCGGGCGATCGCGAGACGCTGGCGCTCACCGCCGGACAGCCGGTAGCCGCGGTCACCGACCACGGTGTCGAGGCCGTCGGGCAGGCTGCCCACGAGCCTCGCGATCTGGGCGGCCTCCAACGCGGCCCAGACGTCCTCCTCCGTGGCCTCGGGCCGCGCGTAGAGCAGGTTGGCCCGGATCGTGTCGTGGAACATGTGGGCGTCCTGGGTGACGTAGCCGACGACGTCCTCCAGCGACTGCAGCGTGACGTCGCGGACGTCGTACCCACCGACGCGCACGGATCCGGAGGTCGCGTCGTACAGGCGCGCGACCAGGTGGGTCACGGTGGTCTTGCCGGCCCCCGACGGCCCGACCAGGGCGACCATCTGGCCGCGCTCGGCGGCGAAGGACACGTCGTGCAGCACCTCGCCGGTGTCTCGTGACTCGGTGCGGGCGACGCTCTCGAGCGACGCGAGCGAGACCTCGTCCGCGCGCGGGTAGCGGAAGGAGACGTCCTCGAACTCCAGCGACGAGGCGCTCCGCGGCAACCCGACGGCGTCGGGCTTCTCCTGGATCAGCGACGGCAGGTCGAGCACCTCGAAGACCCGGTCGAAGCTGACCAGTGCTGTCATCACGTCGACCCGGACGTTGGACAGGCCCTGGAGCGGGCCCAGCAGCCGGAGCAGCAGGGTGCCGAGCGCGATCAGGGTGCCGACCGACAAGTGGCCCTGGACCGCGAGGTAGCCCCCCACGCCGTACACGAGCGCGGTCGCCAGCGACGGCACCAGTGTCATCACCGCGAAGAAGAAGCGGGTCAGCAGCGAGATGCGCACCCCGAGGTCGCGCACGGTCGCAGCCTTCTCGGCGAACCGGGCGTCCTCCGTCTCACGCTGGCCGAACAGCTTCAGCAGCATCGCGCCGCCGACATTGAAGCGCTCGGTCATGACGTTGCCCATCTCGGCGTTGCTGTTCATCTGGTCGCGGGTCAGGCCGGCGAGGCGGCCACTGACCCAGCGCGAGGCGAGCAACAGCAACGGGAAGAGGAGCAGGCAGATCAGGGTGACCTGCCAGCTCAGGGTGAGCATCGTGATGCCCACGACGACCACGGAGATGATGTTGGAGACCGTGCCTGACAGGGTCGAGGTGAAGGCGCGCTGGGCTCCGATCACGTCGTTGTTGAGACGGCTGACCAGCGCCCCGGTCTGGGTGCGCGTGAAGAACGCCAGCGACTGGCGCTGCACGTGACCGAACACCCGGGTGCGCAGGTCGTAGATCAGGCCCTCCCCGATCCGGCTCGAGAGGTAGCCGGTGAACAGGCCCAGGCCGGCATCGGCCAGCGCGGCCAGCGCGATGCCGACGGCCAGCCAGACGACCACCGAGACGTCACCGGCGGCGATGCCGTCGTCGACCAGGTGCTGCATCAGCAGGGGCGGCACCACGACCAGCCCGGCGTCCACGACCGTGCCCAGGAGGAAGAGGGCGATCAGGCGGCGATGGGGTCGCGAGAAGGTGACGACGCGACGCAGGGTGCGGCGCTCGATCTTGTTCTCGACCACGGATCGGTCGCTGTGCAGCGTCCGCCATGCGGACGGGAACATTCCCGACATCGTCCCTCCTCCCAGGGATCAGGCTGGAGTGACAACGCCCCGGCCACGGCTGATGTTCCGAGTATGCGAGGGGCCACCGACAGGAGAGGAGGCGGTCAGGCGCCGAGGAGCCGGGCGAGCTCCCGGAAGCGGCGCACCTGCGCCTGCCGCTCGAGGCGGCGCTGCTCGTCGAAGGTGACGGCGGTGGCCGACTGCAGCAGGGACTTCGTCTCGCGGACGGCGCCCACCATCGGCGCGGTCAGCGCGGCGAGAAGGTCGGCGAGCGCGTCGTCGAGCTCCTCCACAGGGCAGACCATCGTGGCCAATCCGATCTCCAGCGCCTCGGCGGCGCCGACCTGGCGCGACGTCGCGCAGATCTCCAGAGCCCGGGCGTAGCCGACAGCCTCGACCAGCGGCTGGGTGCCGGTGAGATCGGGGACCATGCCGAGGGCAGGCTCCTTCATGCACAGCTGGACATCCTCACCCAGGATCCGCAGGTCGCACGACAGCGCGAGCTGGAACCCGGCGCCGATCGCGTGGCCCCTGACGACCGCCACCGAGATGAAGCGCGGGTCGCGGAGCCACGTGAATCCGTGCTGGAACTCGTCGATCGTGGCCGAGATCTCGTCGTCCGGAAGGGATAGCAGCCCGGCCACCGAGTTGGGGTCATCCGCCGCCCGGCTGGGGTCGAGCATGGCCCGGTCGAGACCGGCCGAGAAGCTCTGCCCCTCACCTCGTACGACGACGACCCGGACCTCGTCGGGGATCTCGCGTCCGAGCGCGGCCAGGGCCCGCCACATGGTCGGGGTCTGTGCGTTGCGCACCTCGGGCCGGTTCAGAGTGACTGTCGCGACCGCGCCGCTCAGGTCGTAGCGCAGGCCGGCGGCCGCGAGGTCCTCGGGAGTCATGCGGTCACTGTAGGGAGCGGCCTCTGCTGAACCCGCGTCCGGGTCAAGGGTTCGCGCCACTCGGTCAACCGCGCGGCCGGCGAGGCGGTCACCGTGGGGGTGTGACCACTCAGTGCTCTACGCCCGTCGACACGACGACGACTTCGAGGTACGACGCGCCGTCCGACGGGCAGCGGTCCGTCCGTGCCCCGTCATGGGCCCCGATCGGGGCCCTGGCGTTCGGACTCGCGACCCTCGTCGGGAGCGAGTTCCTGCCGGCGAGCGTGCTGCCGGCCATGGCGGCGGACATCGGCGTCAGTGAGGGCGTGGCCGGGCTGGCGGTCGCGGCGACGGCGGTGGCCGGTGCCGTGACGGCCCGACGATCGCTCTGGTGTTCCCACGGACCGATCGACGGGTCTTGCTGATGGGACTGCTCGCCGCGGCCACGCTGGCCAACGTCATCGTCGCCGTGACCCCGGACTTCGCGGTGCTGCTCGTCGGAAGGCTTCTCCTCGGCGTCGCGATCGCCGGCTGCTGGTCCTTCGCGTTCGGAGCCGGCATCTCGGCCTGGCCTGGCGCCGACCACGTCGTCTCGACCTCACTCGCAGCCGGGGTCAGCGTGGCGACCGTGGTCGGGGTGCCGTTGGCTTCGCTGGTCGGTGATGCACTCGGCTGGCGAACCGTCTTCCTGATCGCGGGCGCGATGGGCGCGCTGAGCGTCATGGCTGTGACGACGTACCTCCCACCGGTGCCGGCCCATCCCGCCGCCGGGGCGGCCATGCTGAGGCGGTCCTTGGGCAACGGGTGGCTGATGGCGGGAGTCGTGTGCGTGGCGTTCGTCGCGCTCGGCAACTTCGTCGCCTATCCCTACATCCGGGTCGCGATCGACGACGTCGCCCCGCGTGCGACAGTGTGGATGCTGCTGGCCTGGGGGCTCGGCGGCCTGGTCGGCAACCTCGCCGCCGG
The DNA here is from genome assembly GCA_017354415.1 of Nocardioides sp. Classification (GTDB taxonomy): domain Bacteria; phylum Actinomycetota; class Actinomycetes; order Propionibacteriales; family Nocardioidaceae; genus Nocardioides. Next base: position 23,473 of record JAFMQY010000012.1, on the reverse strand, counting down.
TGCGCTCTCCGGTCGGTTGCGGCTGGCCGTTGCCGGGGCACCAGCTCTCCTGGGCGTCGCACTGGTGGTCACCGCTGCGACCCCGGCCCCCGCACTGTTCGCGTTCGGCATCGTGGTCTGGGGCGTGGCCTTCAACATGGTTCCGGTAGCGACCCAGCTCTGGGTGACGCGGGTGGACCCGAGCCGTGCTGAGTCAGCGCTGTCGCTGCAGGTGACGGCGTTCCAGGTCGCGATCACGATCGGCGCCGCTCTCGGGGGCGTCATCGTCGAGCCGCAGCAGGTGCAGGCCGCGCTGCTTGTGGGTGCCGCCTTCGCGGCCGTCAGCGGCGTCGGTTTCGCGCTGCTCCGGGAGCCGAGCGACTGAGCTCGCCCGCCACGCGTTCGGCGCCTCGCCGTGATGCGCGGTGAACGCCCTGGTGAACGCGGCGGCCGAGGCGTAGCCCACCGCGTGGCCGACCTGCTCCACGGCGCGAGCGGGGTCGGCGAGCAGACGGCGGGCCTGCTGCATCCGGATATTCCGGAGCACCTGGACGGGACTGCGCCCGAGCACCCGCCGGAAGCGCTCGCCGAGCGCCGACCGTGACAGGTGCACCAGCCCGGCCATCCGCTCGACCGTCAACGGATCGGCCGGGCGCTTGGCCAGCGCATCCACGACAGCCGCGACCATCGGATCCCTGTCGTTCGGCGCACCTCGACCCTGGTGCTCGAGTCCCTGTTGCTCGAGCCACGCGGTGACCATCGAAGAGCCGATCAGTCCGCCGTAGCTGGCCGCGAACACCGTGGGCGCGCACTCGGCGCCGGGCGGGCAGGTGCGCACGAGCTCGGTCACGCCGCGGTGGCTCCGGGCGAAGTCGCGCACGACCAGCGGGCTCGGCACCGGCGACGGTGGTACGACGAGGCGGAGGTCCGCCACCGCCAGCTCGACCACCTCGGCGGCGGCCAGGCGGTAGGCCGTGTGGGCGGCGACGAGGACCGCGTCACCGGCGGCCAGCTGCTGCACGCCACGAACGGTTTCGAGCGTCGCCGTTCCGTCCAGCACCAGCACCCACAGCGGTCCCGTGGCGTCGGGAAGGAGAGCGCCCGCGGCCAGGCGTTGGTGCCGCAACGCCGACAGCTCCCACGGCGCCGGACCCGCCAGGGGTACGACGTGCGCGGCGGGTCCGAGGTCCAGCGAGGTTGCGGTCGACGCGGTCATGCCGACTCAGCGCCCACCAGCCGGCGCGCTAGTCCGAGGACCGATCAGGAAGCCGAAGCCACGGATGGGACGCGAGCTTCGTTCAGTTCGAGCGGAGATTGAGCAGAACCGGCCCGGCGCACGTCCTCATGGATATGGCCGAATCGCAGCTCGGGCGTGGGCAGGACGCGTCCCAGATGCGCTACGAGGAGTATCGGAGCGCGTTGACGGCGTACGTGCGGCGCCTGCTGCACGGTGATGAGCAGCAGGCCGAGGACATCGTGCAGGAGACGCTGCTGCGGGCGTGGAAGCACGCCGACCGGGTGGCCGACGCATCCCGGAGGCCGTGGCTGTTCGTCACGGCCCGCCGCCTGGTCATCGACGCGTACCGGGCCCGGAAGTCGCGGCCGGTCGAGGTCGGCGCCCACCTGCTCGAGGATGCCTCCCAGGGAGTCGCAGACGACGACCTGGACCGGACGCTCGACGCACTCCTGCTGACCGACGCGCTCAGTGAACTGACGGCCAAGCACCGCTCGGTCCTGGTCGACTGCTATCTGCGTGGCCAGACCGCCGCACAGATCGCCGCCCTTCGCGGACTGCCGGTCGGCACCGTGCGGTCACGGATCCACTACGCACTCCGGGCCTTGCGCCTGGCGCTGCAGGAGAGGGGGGTCGAGGGGCTATGACCTGCCACGTCGAGAGCGACCTCGGCGCGTACGTGCTCCACGCGCTGGAGATCGAGGAGGCCGAGGCGATCTCCGAACACCTGACCACGTGCGACTCGTGCCGCGCGGAAGCCCGAAGTCTCGCCGCCACGGCCGGGCTGCTGACTCTGCTGCAACCAGAGGACTTCCTGGGGCTCGACGACACGCAAGGCGAGTACGGCGACCCCACCCGTCAGGATCGGAATCGTCGTCACCGTCGGCGCTTCGCCCCTGCCACGATGGGAGCGGCAGCGACGTTGGTCGTCGCCGTCCTGGCCGCCGTCCTGGTGGTCGGGATCGGTCGCCCCACCCACGACCCGGCACCGCCGTCGAGCCGCGCGGTCGCGCACGCGGTGAATCCAGCCACGGACGTGCGCGCCGCGGTCGCGATGGTGCCGCAGGCGTCCGGGACCCGGCTGCGGCTGACTCTCACCGGCGGCGCCCCGCACGGCTGGTGCTCGCTCGTGGTGCACTCGCGCAGCGGCCGCACCGAAACGGCCGCGTCGTGGTGGGCGAACGCGGAGGGGGAGGCGTCGGTGTCCGGGACGACCGCCATCAGGGCCGACCAGCTGACCGAGTTCGACGTCGTGACCCACGCCGGCCGACTGCTCCTGAGCATCCCCGTGCACCACCCCAGCACGACTGATCGGCCGTGAACGGCGATCAGCGGCCCGGGGTGGACATCGTGGAGATCGGGCTCACTCAGGCGAGCGCGACCAGGTCGGCGTACGAGTCGTTCCACAGGTCCTCGACCCCGTCCGGCAGGATCAGCACCCGGTCGGGGGCGAGGGCGCGGACGGCGCCCTCGTCGTGGGTGACCAGTACGATCGCGCCCTGGTAGCCGCGGATCGCCGCCAGCACCTCCTCGCGGGAGGCGGGGTCGAGGTTGTTGGTCGGCTCGTCCAGGAGGAGCACGTTGGCGCTGGAGACGACCAGGATCGCCAGCGCCAGCCGGGTCTTCTCACCGCCGGAGAGCACGCGGGCCGGCTTGTCGACGTCGTCGCCCGAGAACAGGAAGGAGCCGAGCACCGACCTGGTCTCGGTGTCGGTGAGCGACGGCGCCGCGGTGCGCATGTTCTCCAGCACGGTGCGGGAGGTGTCCAGGGTCTCGTGCTCCTGGGCGTAGTAGCCGAGCTTGAGCCCGTGCCCCGGCGTGACCTCGCCGGTGTCGGGCTTGTCGACGCCACCCAGGATCCGCAGCAGCGTGGTCTTGCCGGCGCCGTTCAGGCCGAGCACGACCACCCGCGACCCTTTGTCGATGGCGAGCTCGACATCGGTGAAGACCTCCAGTGAGCCGTAGCACTTCGACAGCTCCGACGCCGTCAGCGGCGTGCGGCCGCACGGCGCCGGCTCGGGGAGCTTGATCCGGGCGACCCGGTCGGCGCGCCGCTCACCCTCGACACCCACCATCATCCGCTCGGCCCGCCGCATCATGTTCTGTGCGGCCTGGGCCTTGGTCGCCTTGGCCCGCATCTTGTTGGCCTGCTCCCAGAGGGCATCGGCCTTGCGCTCGGCGTTGAGCCGCTCGCGCTTACGACGCCGCTCGTCGGTCTCGCGCTGGGCGAGGTATGCCGACCAGCCCATGTTGTAGACGTCGATCGCCTGCCGGTTGGCGTCGAGGTGGAAGACCTTCGTCACGGTCTGGTCCAGGAGCGCGGTGTCGTGGCTGATCACCACGAGGCCGCCCTTGTGCGCCCGGAGGAACTCGCGCAGCCAGACGATCGAGTCCGCGTCGAGGTGGTTCGTGGGCTCGTCGAGGAGGAGGGTCTCGGCTCCGGAGAAGAGGATCCGCGCCAGCTCGACGCGGCGCCGCTGGCCGCCGGACAGGGTGCGCAGCGGCTGCGTCATCAGCCGGTCCTCGATGCCGAGGGAGGCCGCGATCTGCGCGGCCTCGGCCTCCGCGGCGTACCCGCCTCCGGCGTGCAGCTCGGCGTCGGCCCGCTCGTAGCGCCGCATCGCCCGCTCCCGGAGGTCGGGGTCCTCGCTGGCCATCTCGGTCTCGGCGGCCCGGAGCCGGCGTACGACGGCGTCGAGCCCACGCGCGGACAGGATCCTCTCGCGCACCGGTACGTCGGGGTCGCCGGTGCGCGGGTCCTGCGGGAGGTAGCCGATCGAGCCGGTCGCGGTCACCTTGCCCGACGCGGGCAGGCCCTCGCCGGCCAGGATCCGGGTGAGGGTGGTCTTCCCTGCTCCGTTGCGGCCGACCAGGCCGACCTTGTCGCCGGGACCGACCCGGAAGGAGACGTCGTGCATCAGCAGCCGCGCCCCGGCTCGGACTTCGAGTCGCTGCGCACTGATCATGAGGCCGATTAGTGTATTGCGGCGGACTTCGGTCCCTGACGTGAGGAGTCCCGATGCGGTTCAACCCCAAGGCTCGGCTGGACACGAGCCGCGTACGCAGTGGTGGTGGCGGTCGCGGCGGCGGTGGCATGGCCGCCGGCCCGGGGGGCCAGATGCGCATGCCGATGCCGGGCGGCACGAGGGCCGGCGGCGCGCTGGGGCTGGTGCTGATCGTGGCCGTGATCATCCTGCTGAGGGCATGTGGCGGCGTCGACCTCACCGGCGCGATGAGCGGGGCGTCGAGCGGCTACTCGACCAGCCGGTTCCAGGGCGACACCGCGGCGTACCAGAGCTGTCAGACCGGCCACGACGCCAACGAGCACCCGACGACCTGCGGTGTGGTGGCGGTGGAGAACTCCCTCGTGGACTACTGGAAGAACGCGCTCCCCCAGCAGTCGCCGCGGACGTCGTTCCAACCGGAGGCAGCGATCGTGACGTTCTCCGGGTCCACGCCGACCGGGTGCGGCCAGGCGTCGTCGGACACGGGGCCGTTCTACTGCCCCGGGGACCAGACCATCTACTTCGACCCGTCGTTCTTCCACGCCATCCTGCAGCAGCAGCTGCACGGTCCGTCGGGGGCGTTCGTCGAGCCCTATGTGATCGCGCACGAGTTCGGCCACCACATCCAGGACCTCCTCGGCACGATGAACAAGGTGAAGACGCAGCAGGGTCCCAACAGCGACTCGGTCCGCCTCGAGCTGCAGGCCGACTGCTACGCCGGCATGTGGGCGCACAACGCCACCACCACCGAGGACAGCCAGGGAAACGTGCTGATCCAGGACCTCACGCAGCAGGACGTCCAGGACGCGATCGCCGCTGCCAAGTCGGTGGGTGACGACACGATCCAGCGCATCACCCAGGGCAACGTGGACTCAGAGCTGTGGACGCACGGCTCGTCCGCCGCACGGGTCCGTTGGTTCACGACGGGCTACGAGAACGGCACGCTCGACGCCTGCGACACGTTCAGCGTCCCCACCGTCGAGTAGGGCCGGCTGCTCGGCCGGACCCGGCGTGACAGGCAGGCCGTTACAGGAGAGCCTCCACCAGCGGGAACTGCCGTTGCAGCGTGCGCAGGTACGGCGCCACGGCGGGGTGGCGGTACTTGCCGGCCAGCGCGCCCTCTCCCCCGGCGACCCTGGCCAGCGCCCACTCGGCGCGCGACAGAGCCGTGTACGCCGCGCTGACCCGCATCCCGAGCGCCGCCTCCTCGGGCGTGGCCAGCCCGTCCGGCAGCCCCATCAGGTAGGCGTCGAGCAGGGGCTCGGCGTCCTCGCGCGCGTTCTGCAGGAACAGCCCGAGGTCAGCCCCCACCGGGCCGACCCCGAGCGTTCCCCAGTCGATGGCGACCACGTCGTCACCCGACCGTCCGGGCAGGTTCTGGGCGGCCGGGTCACCGTGCTGCGCCACCTGGGGCAGCGCGTCCAGCTCGCGCAACAGCGTCTCGCGCCGGGACCAGAGCCGGTCCGCCGCGTCGGCGATCGTCGTCCGGGCCAGGGTCGGCCAGCCGCCGCGCCGCTCGACCCGGCTCAGCCGGTCACGCAGCTGGCCGACTGCCAGCCACTTCCGGCGTCCGAGGTCGACGCCGGCGAAGCGGCCCAGGGCGTGTGCGACGTACAGCCCGTTGAGAGCCGCGTCCTCGACCCACTCCCGGGTCAGGGTGATCCCCTCGTCGTCCTCGGCCACGTCCAGGGGTGCCGTCCGGAGTCCCGGCGTCGCGTCGACGACACCGCTGATCGCCACGTCCGCCTCGCGGCGCCAGTAGGCGAAGTGGTGGCGCTCGGCGTACTCCGGGGGGTCGTACGGCGTGGGCACGGCGAGGCGCTTCACGACCAGGGCCTGACCGTCGCGCTCGGTCCGCCAGACCCCGACGGTCGACGTCCCGGTGCCACCGGTCACCGGATGCCAGGCGGGATCGGGCTCCCACATGGTGGGGACGCTAGCCGATGTCACGCTCCCGGTAACGCCACCAGGCCGTGGCTACCACGACCGCGGCCGCGGCCGTGAGTCCGAGCAACGGCCCGACCGAGACGGGGTCGGCCGGCACCTTCGGCACGTGGGAGTACGGCGACAGACCGGCCACCCAGCCCGGCAGCTGGAGGAGCTCGGCCAGCGGACCCACCAGGAAGAACGCGACGATGAGCCCCCAGCCGGCGACCGCCCAGCGGCTGTGCCAGGACAGCGCGAGGAGGGCCAGAGCCGCCACGACCCACACCGCGGGGATCTGCACCAGCGCGGCGGCCAGCACCTGGCCGGCCGACACCGCGGCGCCGACGGCGCCGACCGCCATCGCCGCACCGGTCACCACCAGCAGCCACGCGACGCCGCCCAGTGCGAGGAGGGCCACCGCGAGGAACGTCGTGGAGCGCTCGGTCGCGGTGGCGAGCACCTCCTCGGTCCGGCCGTCGTTCTCCTCGCCGCCACCGTGTCCGACCACGGACGCCGCGAAACAAGACACGATGATCGCGGCGACCGAGACGAGGGCGGCGACCAGCGTCTCCTGGAGGGCCCCGACGCCCCCGATCCGCTCCATCAGGTCGCGGGTGCCGGCGGAGTCGAGGATCGAGCCGATGCTGGGCACGATCGCCGCCATCAGGGCACCGAGCACGGCGCACGCGACGGTCCAGACCACGAGGCTGGTGGCGTGCACCTTGAGGTTGAGAGCGAGGGCGTCGGCGAGCCGCGGCGAACCGACGGCAGGACCCGGGCGCTCGGGGAACAGGCCGGCGCCGAGGTCGCGGCGGGCTCGGAGCCCCAGTGCCACCGCGGACAGTGCCACCGCGAGAAGTAGGTCGAGCAGCAGCACCCAGCCGCGCGGGTCGGACCAGGCCCGCAGCTGCGTGGACCAGCCGAATGGCGACAGCCAGCTCAGCCAGTGGGCGGAGGTGGTGTCGCCCAGTGCCCGCATGGCGTAGAGCACGGCGACGACCCCGGCGGCCACGGCTCCGCACGTGCGGGCGTTGGGCGAGAGCTGGGCGCACAGCGCGCCGACGCCCGTGCCGACGAGCCCCACTCCGAGCCAGGAGCCGGCGAACCACACGGATCCGGCCACCGGCAGTCCGCCGGCGATGTCGGCGACCGCTGCCAGCACCGCGATCAGAAGCGAGGTGAGGGCACCCACGAGTACGGCGCTCACCAGCGGCGCGCGGGGGTCGACGGCGAGTCCGCCGATCAGCTCGGCGCGCCCCGACTCCTCCTCGACGCGGGTGTGCCGGCGTACCAGGGCGATCGCCAGCGCCATCACCAGCACGGCGTACGTCACCGTCGTCTTGGTCATCGCGAGCTCGCCCAGGCTGGTCACGTCGAGGATCGGTCCGTACAGCGCGACGAGCGCAGAGCTCGTGTTGATGGACTCCGCGGCCGAGATCTGGTCGGCGGGTGTCTTGTAGAGGGAGTCGGTCGCGGCCGCCGACGTGTACACGAAGAGCGTCAGCACCGCGGTCCAGGCGCCGATCAGGATCCGGCTCCGCCGCAGGGAGAAGCGGGTGAGGCGGCCCAGGCCGGTCATCGCGCCGCGCCCTGGTCCTGGGTGTGGGAGTCCTGAGGCTGGAGGTCGGTGCGCCGGTACGCGTCCAGGAACAGCTCCTCGAGGGTCGGCGGGGTGCTGGTGAGCGCGGTGACGCCGGCTCCGGTGAGCGCGGTCAGCACCGCGGGCAGCCCCTCCGGCTCGACCGTGAGCGTGACGGTCGAGCCATCGGCCGAGAGGTCGTGGACCCCCGCGACGCCCGAGAGGTCGGGCACCTCGCCGACCACCTCGGCCCGGACCCGCGAGCGGTGCAGGTGTCGCATCTCGTCGAGGCTCCCGGTCTCGACCACCCGGCCCTCACGGATGATCGTGACCCGGTCGGCGAGCCGCTCGACCTCGCTCAGGATGTGGCTCGACAGGAGGATGGTGGTGCCCTCGGCACGTACCTCGGCCACGCACTCGGCGAAGACCTGCTCCATCAGCGGGTCGAGCCCGGAGGTGGGCTCGTCCAGGACCAGCAGGTCGGCCGGTGCCGCCAAGGCGGCCACGAGAGCGACCTTCTGCCGGTTGCCCTTGGAGTAGGCCCGGCCCTTCTTGGTGGGGTCCAGCTCGAACCGCTCGAGCATCTCCGCACGGCGCGGGTGGTCGACCGGCGCGTCGCGCATCCGCAGCAGCATGTCGATCACCTCGCCGCCGCTGAGGTTGGGCCACAGGCTGACGTCTCCGGGGACGTAGGCCAGCCGACGGTGCAGGGATGCGGCCTCGGCCCAGGGGTCGCCGCCGAACAAGCGGGCCTCCCCCGCGTCCTTCCGGATCAGCCCGAGCAGGATCCGGATGGTGGTCGACTTGCCCGCCCCGTTGGGGCCGAGGAACCCGTGCACCTCCCCCTCGGTGACCGACAGGTCGAGCCCGTCAAGCGCCTGGGTGGGGCCGAAGGACTTCTTCAGGCCGCTGGTCTCGATGACGCGTTCGCTCACGCGGTCCATCCTCCTCCGCAGTCGTACGGCCTCACCGCAGGTCGCGCCGGGCGAAACCGATCTGACCGGCGACGCTCAGCCCGGCCCCCACCACGAGCAGGGCGAGGAACGGCGCCCAGTGGAACGGCTCGGCCGGGACCAGGGCGAGGTGGTGGTACGGCGACAGCGCCTGGACCCAGTCCGGCAGCCGGAACAGCGGCCCGAAGAACAGGACCACGAAGCCCAGGAGCAGCACGAGCCACGACAGCCGTGCCCAGCGCGGTGCCACGCCGTACAGCAGGCGGGCGGCCCCGGCCGGGACGGCCAGAGTCGCCAGGTAGCCCAGGGCGCCCAGCGTGAACGGCAGGAGCCGTCCGGCGTCCCCGGTCACCAGCGAGTACCCGGCCCCGAGCCCGACCCCCGCCCCCAGCAGCACGAGCACCGTCCCGAGCACGGTGGTGGCCACCTGGGCGAGCAGGAAGCTGCGCCTCGCGAGCGGCGTCGCGAGCAGCGGCTCGACTCGTCCGACGTCCTCCTCCCCCCGCGGCTGAAGCGCCGAGGAGATCGCGAAGCCGGTGGCGATCAGGGCGAGCGTCACGAGCGCGACCGCGTAGAACCCGTCCACCAGGTCACCGCCGCCTTGCACGAGGACGTCGTGGCCGGTCTGGGAGTCGCCCATCACGCTGCCGACGTCGTCCCCGATCGACCCGTAGGCGATGCCGAGCACCGCCAGCCCGGCCGTCCACCCCAGGATGCTGCCGCGCTGCAGGTGCCAGGCCAGGCCGAACGACGTGCCCAGACGCGGAGTCGCCCGTGCCGGGCCCGGACGTGCCGCCCACAGTCCGGCACCGAAGTCACGCCGGGCGAAGAGCAGGTACGCCGCAGCCGCGGCAGCCCCGGCACCGGCCACCAGCAGCAGGGCCGGCCACCAGCGCACACCCGAGAAGGGATGCATCCCCTGGTACCAGCCGATCGGGGACAACCACGACAGTGCGGGGTTGCCGACGTCACCGATCGCCCGCAGGGCGTACGCGGCGCCGATCACGGTGCCGGCGAGGCCGTACATGCCGCGCGTCGATGACGTGAGCTGCGCGGCGACCAGAGCGGTGGCGCTGAACACCCAACCGCACAGAGCCAGCCCGACGCCGACCGCCAGCGAGTCCGCAGCAGGGAGGGGGAACGCGGCCAGGCTCAGGGCCACCAGCGCTCCGATCAACGCGTTGGCCAGCAGCGCGTTGAGGAGGGCCGCGGTGAGCGATGCCCGGCGCGCGACGGGCGCTGCCCGGAGCAGCTCGTCCCGTCCGCTCTCCTCCTCTGCCCGGGTGTGTCGGCCGACCAGGAACATGCTCATCAGCCCCACGAGCACCGCGCCGAACGCCGACGCCTGCCACATCACCTGACCCCCTATGGTGTTGAGGGCACGTGGTGGCCCGGCCATGGCGATGAAGGCGGTGTTCTGCTCCATGGTGGCAGCGGCCCGGTCGAACTCCGCCCGGGTGGTGTAGAGCCCGTCCACGCTCACGGCCTGGCTGTAGTACAGGACGGTCAGTCCCAGTGTCCACCACACGTACATCCACCGGTCGCGGCGCAGAAACGTCCAGAAGTACGTGCCGACCCCGGTCATGCGGTCTCCTCCGTCTCGGGACTTCCCTCACCGGCCGAGAGGTCGTCGCCGTAATGACGCAGGAACAGCTCCTCGAGAGTGGGAGGGGTGGCGGTCATGGTGCGGATGCCGGCCCGGTGCAGCACGCCGACCGCGGCGTCGAGCCGCGGCGTGTCCACCTCGAACGCGACCCGGGTGCCCTCCACGTCGAGGTCGTGCACGCCCGAGATCTCCGCCAGCCCCGCCGGGGGGCGCGCCAGCTCGGCCACCACCGAGGTGCGGGTCAGATGGCGGAGTTCCGCGAGGCTGCCCGACTCCACACGGCGCCCGGCCCGGATGATGCTGACGCGGTCACACAGGCGCTCGACCTCGGCCAGGATGTGGCTCGAGAGCAGCACCGTTCCGCCCTGGTCCCGGAACCGCTCGACGTACTCACGGAAGACCGAGTCCATGATCGGGTCGAGCCCGGACGTCGGCTCGTCGAGCAGCAGCAGATCGACGTCCGCCGCGAGCGCGGCGACCAGGGCGACCTTCTGCCGGTTGCCCTTGGAGTAGCTGCGTCCCTTCTTCGTGGGGTCGAGCTCGAAGCGCGCGATCAGCTCCTGGCGGCGCTTCTCGTCGAGGCCGCCCCGCAGCCGACCCAGGATGTCGATGACCTGGCCGCCGGTGAGGTTGGGCCACAGGTTCACCTCACCCGGCACGTAGGCGAGTCGCCGGTGGAGCTCCGGCGCATGGGACCACGGGTCGCCGCCCAGCAGTCTCACCTCCCCCGCATCCTTGCGCAGGAGACCGAGCAGGACCCGGATGGTGGTCGACTTGCCTGCTCCGTTCGGGCCCAGGAAGCCGTGCACCTCCCCTTCTGCGACGGACAGGTCGAACCCGTCCAACGCCCGGGTCGCGCCGAACGTCTTGGTGAGTTCCCGGATCTCGATGATCGCGTCGTTCACGGCTCACACGCTACATAAGTTTCAGTAGTTTCTGAAATCGTTATATATTGGGGCCTATGTCGACCCCCGAACAGCGGGCGGCCTTCGTCGAGCGGCTCGGCGGAGCGCTCACCTCCGCGGGCATGGCCCGCCTTCCGTCGCGGATCTTCGCGGCCGTCCTGGTCGACGAGGACGGCCGGATGACCGCAGCCGAGATCGGCGAGGCCCTGGGTGTCAGCCCGGCCGCCGTCTCGGGCGCGGTCAGGTATCTCGACGGCGTCGGCATGGTCCGCCGCGAGCGCGAGCGCGGTTCTCGCCGCGACATCTTCGTGGTGGACGACGAGGCGTGGCACGACACGCTCCTGCAGGCGGACAACATCTACGCGCCCATGATCGCCGCACTCGGGCGCGGCATCGAGGACCTCCCCCCGGATGACCCGGCCCATCACCGCCTGGAGGTGTCCCGAGAGTTCATGCGGTTCCTCCTCGACGAGCTCCACGGCATCAACGACCGCTGGATCGCCCGTCGCAAGCGGCTGCACCTCGACGAATGACGGACGGGTAGCGTCGCCCCATGGCAACGCTCCGGGACTCCACCGTCCGCAACCTCCACCGGATCTCCCTCGACAAGCAGCGCGAGGGCCGAGTGCCGGGCCTCTACGCGGCCGTCTGCCGAGGTGGTGGGCTGGCCTGGGGCGAGGGCATCGGCGTCGCTGACATCACCGGCGACCGGGCGCCCGCGGCCGACGACCAGTTCCTGATCGCCTCCAACACCAAGACCTTCACCGCGGTGATGGTGATGCAGCTGCGCGACGAGGGCCGGCTGACGCTCGACGACCTGCTCGGCGACCACGTGTCCGAGGTCTCCCATCCGCTCACCATCCGCCAGTGCCTCGCGCACATCTCCGGCATGGCCCGAGAGCCCTTGGGCGACGTCTGGGAGACGCTCGAGCAGCCGGACGCCAAGGAGCTGCGCCGAGACTTCGACGACGTGGAGCGGGTCGGGCGGCCCCACGAACGCTGGCACTACTCCAACGTCGTCTACGCGATGCTCGGGCAGCTGGTCGAGGAGCTCGACGGCCGCGCCTGGGCGGAGTCCTTGCGGGTTCGCCTGCTGGAGCCGCTCGAGATGCGGCGTACGACGGTCGGCTTCGACGACGGGCCGCGCGCGACCGGCTACTACGTGGCGCCGTACGACGACGTCCCGCGGCTCGAGCCGGTCATGGATCTCAAGGCGATGGTTCCCTGCGGCGGGCTCGCCAGCACCGCCGGCGACCTCGCGCGGTGGTCGGCCTTCGTGGCCGGCCCGCCTGCCGAGCTCCTGTCGGCCGACACGATGGAGGAGATGTGCCAGCCGCAGATCCTGCTCAACACCCAGCTCTGGACCGGCGCCATGGGCCTGGGGTTCTTCCTGATGCGGTCGCCGGCCGGCCGCACCTGGGTCGGCCACACCGGCGGCATGCCCGGCCACATCACCGGGGTCTTCACGCATCGTGAGTCCGGGACCGGCGGCATCGTGCTGATGAACGCGACGGTCACGCCCGCCCCCGACGCCCTCGCCATGGAGCTCGGCGACCACGTGGTCGAGCACGACCCGGTCGAGGACGAGCCGTGGCGTCCCGGCACCGAGCTGCCCGAGGAGTACCGGCCGATCCTGGGCCAGTGGTTCTCGGAGGGCCACCCGTTCGTTTTCTCGGTGGCCAAGGGGAAGCTGGAGGCGCGGATCGACGTGCCGGCCGCGGCGAAGATGCCGCCGTCGGTCTTCGAGCGTGTCGCCGACGGCGTGTACCGCACGGTATCGGGGCGTGAGCGGGGCGAGCTGCTCCGGGTGACCCGGGCGGCGGATGGCACCGTCACCAAGCTCAACTGGGCGACGTACCTCTTCACCCGCGAGCCGATCGCCTTCGGCGAGCACCTCGACGCCTGACCGGCGACGCGCTCGTCGCGCATCACGACCGCACGTCGCGCGGACGGTGCAGGGCGACGGCCGCGCCGACCAGGGCGATGCCGACGAGCTCCTGGCGGGCCGGCACCTGCCCGAGGATCAGCAGCCCGCACAGGGTGGCGGTGACCGGCAGCAGCGCCAGCATCAGGGCGTAGCTGGCGCGCGGCAGCCGGGCCATCGCCCACTGGTCGGCGACGTACGGGATGACGGTGGAGCACACGCCGACCCCGATCCCCCATCCCAGCCAGGCCGGGTGGGTGAACGCCGGGGCCGCCTGGACCACGCCGTTCGGTGTCGCCGCGAGCGCCGCGACGACGACCGCGACGGAGAGCCGGTCGACCCCGCCCTCTCCGGCGATGCGGTGGCCGAGCACGACGTAGAGGACGAACCCGAGGCAGTTGACCGCCGCCCAGGCCAGTCCGGCGCCGCTGCCGTCGATCCGGACCTCGGTCAACAGGACGACGCCCGCGCACGACAGGCCGAGCGCGGTGAGGTTGCGGCGGCTGCGGACGCCGTACGCCGCGAGCGCGACGACCCCGAGGAACTCGATGCTCGCGACCGTCGCCAACGGGGCGCGGTCGAGAGCGAGGTAGAAGGCGGCGTTCATGCCCGCCAGGACCATCCCGAGCGCCAGCATGGTGCGCCGTTCACCGGGCGTGGCGCGCCGCAGGACCCTCCAGGGGCGGCGCCACAGGGCCAGCACGGCCGCCGCCGACGCGAGCCGGAGCCAGGCCACACCCAGGGCCGGGACATGGGCGAACAGCAGCACCGCGAAGGAGGGGCCGAGATAGTGGAAGCCGGCGGCGAGGACCACCGCGCCGATCGCGGAGGGCCCGGCCACGGTGCCGGCGGTGGGTGTGGGGCGACGCTCTGGGACGGTTGTTGTCACGTCTCCATGCTCCAAGGCGGAATCGACCGCTTGAAGGGTTGATTGCAGGAGATGTATGAGTTCTGCTTGGGAATCGAAGGTGCACCTGATGTCTGACCTGCAACTACACGAACAGCTCGACGAGACCAACCGCCGCCTGCTGCGCGAGCTCCATGCCGATCCCCGGCTGTCGATGTCGGAGCTCGGCCGCCGTGTCGGTCTGTCGGCGCCGGCCGTGAGTGAGCGCGTGCAGCGGCTGCGACGCGCCGGGGTGATCACGGGGTTCCGGATGTCCGTCGATCCGGCGGCGCTCGGCCTCCCGGTGGCGGCGTTCGTCCGGCTCCGTCCGGCTCCCGGTCAGCTGGACCGCATCGCAGCGCTCGCGACGTCGCTCGAGCAGGTGAGCGAGTGCCACCGGATCACCGGCGAGGACTGCTTCCTGATCAAGGTGCACGCGCCGTCCGTGGCCGGGCTGGAGGAGCTGCTGGACCGCTTCCTCGTGCACGGCCAGACCGTGTCGTCGATCGTGGTCACCTCCCCGGTGCCGGGGCGCCCTCTCCCGATCCCCGACTGACACATTGCGCATCCCTGGCTGCCGCCCGGTACTGACGGGATCACGCGTTGTGCACGTCCACCCGGACGGCCAGCGCGTCGGCCACCGCCGCGTCGAGCACCGCCCGGCGGGGATCCGGTACGGCGAGCCAGGGACCGGTCACGACCAGGTGCCGCAGCCGAGGGTCGGCGAGCACCTCGTCGACGGCTGCATGGTCCCCACCGGTCACGACGGGGAGCCCTCGAACGGCCGGGATGCGGCCGACGAGGATCCGGGCGGCGTGCTCGGCGGCCGCCTCGTAGGCCTGCCTCGCCTGGTTGTCCCTTCGCCTCGCGAACCGCTGCTGGCTCTGGCCGCCGGCCTTGGTCCGGCCCTGCACATGCCGTTGGCCGATCTTGTGGTCGACGATCCGGTCGCCGCTCATCCGGGCGACGGCGAAGCCCCCTTTGCGGACCAGCAGCACGCCCCACACCTCGGGCGGACCGGCGACACCGGTGAACGCGCCCACGTCGACCGGCCCGTCGTACAACGCGTCGAAGGGCAGCCGGGCGACGAACGACGAGCCGTCCGCCGCCGTACCCCGGAGGCTGCCGTCGCGCACCTCGAGCGCGTACTCGCCGTGCCGGGCTGCGAAGTTCTCCACCCAGCGCCCGAAGCGCGAGGCCGGGACGCCGACCGCGCGGACGTCGTCGGCCACGCCGCTCAACCCCAGGTGACCCGGGCGCCCTCGGCCCAGATGTCCAGGGTCTCGTCGGAGACCTCGTCGCTGCGGTTCCAGAGGGAGAGGTAGAGCGCCACCGCGGACCCCCGGAGCACGACGTCCGCCTCGTCGTCCCCCAGACCTCTGGCGGTGACCGGCTGCTGGGTGCTGAGGGCGACCAGCCAGCGCTGGTCGGCATCCTCGGGCAGGACCGCGATCGTCAGCGGTTCGTCCGTGCGCAGCTGGGAGCTCGGGCGCGGGAGGAACCCGGTGAGCAGCTCGTCGATGCCGTCGAGCGCGAGCTCGCGGCCGATCCAGGTGTCCGCGGCTCGGGGATAGCGCCCCAGCTCGGCGGCCAGCGCGTCGACCGCGTGGATCGTCGTCTCATGGCACTGGCGCCGCGCCCAGAACTGCCTCGGCGGTGGTGCGTCGGCGAGGAAGACCACGGCTGCGAGGTCGTCGGGGGCGGCGGCGATCGTCTCGGCGAGGCGCGCGGCCCCGGCCCGGAGCCAGCCGACGGGGTCGGCGGCCTCCAGCCCTTCACGCTCGGCCTCGTGGGGGTCGACCTTCTCGCCGAGCAGATGACCGGCGGCCCAGCGATGGATCAGCCCCTGGTGGGCGACCAGGCGGCGTACGTCCCAGTCAGGTGTCGTGGGGACAGCGGCGTCGAGACCTGCGGCCGCCGCTGATGCGGCGAAGGCGTCGACCGCCTCGCGCAGGCCGTCGAGATGCTGCTCGAGGTCCATGCGCGCAGTCTCGCAGTCGCGAGGCCTTTGCGCGCGGGAGATTCTCGCGGGGTGCCCACGGCACCCGAAACCAGGCAGCGAGATCAGCTTCCGCCCAGCGAGTCGAGGGCGGCCATGTCCTCGTCGGTGAGGCTGAACCCGGCGACGTCGGCGTTGGACCGGATCCGCTCGGGGTGGACCGACTTGGGGATCACAACGACCCCGTGCTGCAGGTGCCAGCGGATGATCACCTGGGCCGGCGTCCGTCCCAGCCGCTCGGCGATCCCGACGATGGTGGGGTGGCCGAGTGTGCCGCCGCGCAGGGCGCTGTATCCCTCGACCACGATTTCCCGCTCGCGATGGGCGGCGATCGTCTCGGCGTCGAACAGCAGGGGGCTCCACTCGATCTGGTTCACGGCCGGTGCGACGCCGGTCGCGCGGGTGACCTCGTCGAGGAGGGCGGTGTCGAAGTTGCTCACCCCGACCTCGCGGGCCAGGCCGGCCTCGCGCGCCTCGACGAGCTCGCCCCACAGAGCGGCGTTCGCCGAGCCAACGCCCGGCCAGTGGATGAGCCACAGGTCGACGTAGTCGGTCTGCAGCCGGTCGAGGCTCTCACGCACGGTGTCCAGCCCGGAGCCGACTCGGCTCGGCGGGCACTTGGTGGTGACGAAGACGTCCTCGCGCCGTACGCCGCTTTGCGCCAGCGCCCGGCCGACCTGGGCCTCGTTGCCGTAGACGAGGGCCGTGTCGAGGTGGCGGTACCCCGCCTCCAGCGCGGCCGACGTGGCGCGCACCGCCTTGCCACCCTTGATCTGCCAGGTACCGAATCCGAGCAGCGGCATCCGGGCACCCTGGCTCAAGGTGACGGTGTCCTCGGGCAGCTGCGGGGTGTGGTGGCTCATGGCGTCGATGCTAGGCACCGACGCGAGCCGAGAGACCGGTCTGGCTCAGACGTTGAAGCCCAGGGCCCGGAGCTGCTCGCGACCGTCCTCGGTGATCTTGTCCGGGCCCCAGGGAGGCATCCAGACCCAGTTGATGAGGATGTCGTTGACCATGCCCTCGAGGGCGGTGTTGGTCTGGTCCTCGATCACGTCGGTGAGCGGGCAGGCCGCCGAGGTGAGGGTCATGTCGATGATCGCGTTGGTGTCGTCGTCGATGTGGACGCCGTAGACGAGGCCGAGGTCGACGACGTTGATCCCGAGCTCGGGGTCGACGACGTCCTTGAGCGCCTCGGTGACGTCCTCGACGGTCGTGGTGGACCCGCCGGCTCCGTTGGCCTCGGGCACGTCAGGCAGGTCGCCGTGGTGGACGGGGTTCGTGGTCACTGGGCCTCCTCCAGCTGGGCGGTCGTGGTCGCGTCCTTCCAGGCCATCCAGGACAGCAGGGCGCACTTGATCCGGGCGGGGAACTTGGCGACGCCGGCGAACGCGACGCCGTCCTCGAGCACATCCTCGTCCGGCTCGACCTGGCCCTTGCCCTGCATCAAGGTCAGGAACTCGTCGTGGATCGCCATCGCTTCGCCGACCGGCTTGCCGATCACCAGGTCGGTCATCACCGACGCCGCGGCCTGCGAGATCGAGCACCCCATGGCGTCGTACGACACGTCCTCGACCCACGTCCCCTGGGGGCCGTGGGCGAGGTGCACCCGGAGCGTCACCTCGTCACCGCACGTCGGGTTGACGTGGTGGACCTCCGCCTCGAAGGGCTCCCGGAGTCCTTTGTGGTGGGGGTTCTTGTAGTGGTCGAGGATGATCTCCTGGTAGAGGGCATCCAGATCAGTCGTCATCTGTCAACCCAACTTGAAGTAGCTACGTGTGTATTCCAGGCCGTCGATCAGCGCGTCGATCTCCGCCGGCGTCGTATAGAGGTACGACGACATCCGCGTCGTGCTCTGCACCCCGAACCTGGCGTGCGTCGGCTTCGTGCAGCTGTGTCCGGCACGGACGGCGATCCCTCGGCTGTCGAGCACGGTTGCCACGTCGTGCGGGTGGATGCCGGGGATCTCGAACGAGACCGCTCCGCCACGCTGTGTCGCATCGAGGGGCCCGAACACCCGAAGGCCGGGCACGGTCGCCAGGCCGGCCAGCGCGTACGCCGTGACCGCCTGCTCGTGCCGGTGGACGTTGTCCATCCCGAGTCCCGACAGGTAGTCCACGGCGGCGCCGAGACCGACGGCCTCGACGATCGGCGGCGTACCGGCCTCGAACTTGTGCGGCACCGGCGCGTACGTCGAGCGCTCCATGGTGACCGTCTCGATCATCTCGCCGCCACCGAGGAACGGCGGCAGCTGGTCGAGCATGTCGCGACGGGCCCACAGCACGCCGATCCCGGTCGGGCCGACGGTCTTGTGACCGGTGAAGCCGAGCACGTCCGGGCGCTCCTCGACCGGCATGGCCGCGAGATCGATCGGAAGCTGCGGAGCCGCCTGCGCGGCGTCCACCACCACGAGGGCACCGACCTCGTGGGCGCGGCGTGCGATCGCGTCGATCGGGTTCACCGTGCCGAGCATGTTGGACACCCAGACCAGCGAGACCACCTTGGTCCGCTCGGTGACCAGCTCGTCGATGTTCGACAGGTCGAGGTGGCCGTCGTCGGTGATCCCGAACCAGCGCAGCGTGGCGCCGGTGCGCTCGCAGAGCAGCTGCCACGGGACGATGTTGGAGTGGTGCTCCATCTCGGTGATCACGATCTCGTCACCGGGTCCGACCTGGTGCTGCCCGGGCCAGACCAGGGTGTTGGCCAGGAGGTTGAGCCCTTCGGTGATGTTCTTGGTGAACACCACCTCGTCACGGTCAGGGGCGCCGAGGAACGCCGACACCTTGTCCCGGGCCGCCTCGTACGCCGCTGTGCTCTCCGCACCGAGCTGGTGCATGGCCCGGGCGATGTTGGCGTTGTGCCGCTCGAGGTGGTCGACCATCGTGTCGATCACGACCTGCGGCTTCTGGGAGGTGTTCGCCGAGTCGAGGTACACCAACGGCCGCCCGTCGGCGAGCACGCGCGACAGGATCGGGAAGTCCTTGCGGACCACCTCGAGGTCCGGGAGCAGACCCTCCATCAGAATTCCTTTCGAGTCACGAGTCAGACCGCGGCCGCCTTGACGTACTTGTCATAGCCCTCGGCTTCCAGCTGCTCCGCGAGCTCGGGACCGCCCTGCTCGGCGATCCGGCCGGCGACGAACACGTGGACGAAGTCGGGCTCGATGTAGCGCAGGATCCGGGTGTAGTGCGTGATCAGCACGACGCCCTTGCCCTTCTGCGCCCGGAAGCGGTTCACACCCTCGGCGACGATCTTCAGCGCGTCGATGTCGAGCCCGGAGTCGGTCTCGTCGAGCACGGCCATCCGAGGGTTCAGCAGCTCGAGCTGGGCGATCTCGTGGCGCTTCTTCTCACCGCCGGAGAAGCCCTCGTTGACCGAGCGCTGGGCGAACGAGGGGTCGAGGTTGAGCTCCTCGAGGGCGGTGTTGACGTCCTTGACCCAGGTCCGCAGCTTGGGCGCCTCGCCGTCGATCGCCGTCTTCGCGGTGCGCAGGAAGTTCGCCACGGAGACGCCCGGCACCTCGACGGGGTACTGCATCGCCAGGAAGAGACCCGCTCGCGCGCGCTGGTCGACGGTCATCGCCAGCACGTCCTCGCCGTCCAGGGTGACCGTGCCCGAGGTGACCTTGTACTTCGGGTGCCCGGCGATCGAGTAGGCGAGCGTCGACTTGCCCGACCCGTTCGGCCCCATGATGGCGTGGGTCTCGCCTTCCTTGATGGTCAGCGTGACGCCCTTGAGGATCTCCTTGTCCTCGTCGTCGGTGGTCACCGAGACACGGAGGTCCTTGATCTCGAGAGTGCTCACTGCGGGTCTACTCCGTTCAGGCTGGTGGTGACGTCGACGTACACGTCGTTGCCGCGTACTTCGACGGGGAAGGTGGCCACGGGTTCGGTGGCGGGAAGGCCGATCGGTTTGCCGGTGCGCAGGTCGAAACGAGAGCCGTGCAGCCAGCACTCGACCGTGCACCCCTCGACGTCGCCCTCACTGAGCGGGACGGCGGCGTGGGAGCACATGTCCTCGACGGCGAAGTACTCCTCGCCGTCCCTCGCGATCGCGACGTCCTGGTCACCGACCGTGGCGCCGACCGCCTCGCCCTCGCGGAACTCGTCGAGGGAACACGCGCGCTCGAAGGTCATGACTCATCACCCCGAGACGCCGGGGTCGCCAGGACGTTCTTGGCGAGCTCGGCCTCGACCGTCGCGGCGAGCTGCTCCTCGAGCTCGGGTACGGCGATCCGCCGGATCAGGTCGTTGAAGAACCCGTGTACGACGAGGCGGCGCGCTTCGTCCTCGGCGATGCCGCGCGAGCGGAGGTAGAACAGCTGCTCGTCGTCGAAGCGGCCGGTCGCCGACGCGTGGCCGGCACCGAGGATCTCGCCGGTCTCGATCTCGAGGTTCGGAACCGAGTCGGCCTGGCAGCCGTCGGTGAGCACCAGGTTGCGGTTCTCCTCGTAGGTGTCGATCCCCTCCGCGACCTTGCGTATCAGCACGTTGCCGATCCAGACCGTGTGCGCACCCCCACCCTGCAGGGCGCCCTTGTAGGTGACACGGCTCTTGGTCTTGGGGGCGGTGTGGTCGACGAACAGCCGGTGCTCGATGTGCTGGCCGGCGTCGGCGAAGTAGAGACCGAGCATCTCGATGTCACCGCCGGGACCCGCGAACTCCGCGGTCGTGTCGTGACGCACCACCTCGCCGCCGAAGCTCACGTCGACGTGCTTGAACCGCGCGTCACGCCCGACCATGGCGTGCCGGTGACCGACGTGGACCGCGTCGTCGCCCCAGTCGTCGAGGCTGACGACGGTCAGCTCGGCGCCGTCGCCGACCACGACCTCGACGATGTCGGCCAGCGTGGCCGAGCCGACGAAGCGCAGGACCACGGTCGCCCGGCTGTGGGCGCCCGCGTTGATCACGGCGTGCGTGGCGCTGGCGGGCTCGGTGTCCGTCCCGGTCACGGTGACGACGACCGGTCTGTCGAGCTCCGCCTCGGCCGGGATCGTCACGGCGTACCGCTGCCGCGCCTCGTGCCACACCCGGGCGGCGATCCGGTCGGTCGGCACGAAGCCGCTCGACCCGAGCGCCGGGTTGCCGGCGTCCAGCTTCTCGACCACGACGCCCTCGGGACCGTCGTACTCCGCACCGACGGCCGAGCCGTCGAGGGCGGCATCGGCGTGCAGGCCGCGCAGCCTCTTCAGCGGCGTGAAACGCCAGATCTCCTCACGGCCGGTCGGCACCGCGTGGTCGTCGACCTCGAACGACCCCTCCGGGTGCAGGTGGGACTCTACGCGCTCGATCTCGAGCGCGTCGGCAACGGCTGTCACCTTGCTGTTCTCACTTTCAGTACGGCGGGCGTGGTCTCGACCAGCGGTTCCTGAGGAGCCGAGGTTCGAGGCGTCTCTCGAAGGGCGACCGACGATGGCGCTCGGCGGACGAGGCTGTCAGCCGACCGCCCCCTCCATCTGAAGCTCGATGAGCCGGTTGAGCTCGAGGGCGTACTCCATCGGCAGCTCCTTGGCGATCGGCTCGACGAAGCCGCGGACGATCATCGCCATCGCCTCGTCCTCGGCCAGGCCGCGGCTCATCAGGTAGAAGAGCTGGTCGTCGGAGACCTTCGAGACGCTCGCCTCGTGCCCCATGGACACGTCGTCCTCGCGGATGTCGACGTAGGGATAGGTGTCGCTGCGGCTGACCTGGTCGACCAGCAGCGCGTCGCAGAGGACGTTGGACTTCGAGCCGTGCGCGCCCTCGTTGACCTGGATCAGCCCGCGGTACGACGTGCGGCCGCCGCCGCGCGCCACCGACTTGGACAGGATCGACGAGGAGGTGTTCGGCGCCGCGTGGACCATCTTGGCCCCGGCGTCCTGGTGCTGGCCCTCGCCGGCGAACGCGATCGACAGGGTCTCGCCCTTGGCGTGCTCGCCCATCAGGTAGACGGCGGGGTACTTCATCGTCACCTTGGAGCCGATGTTGCCGTCGACCCACTCCATGGTGGCGCCGGCCTCGCAGGTGGCGCGCTTGGTGACGAGGTTGTAGACGTTGTTGGACCAGTTCTGGATGGTCGTGTAGCGGCAGCGTCCGCCCTTCTTCACGATGATCTCGACCACCGCGGAGTGCAGCGAGTCGCTGCTGTAGATGGGTGCCGTACAGCCCTCGACGTAGTGCACGTAGGCGTCCTCGTCGACGATGATCAGTGTCCGCTCGAACTGACCCATGTTCTCGGTGTTGATCCGGAAGTAGGCCTGCAGCGGGATGTCGACGTGCACGCCCTTCGGGACGTAGATGAACGAGCCACCCGACCAGACGGCGGTGTTCAGCGACGCGAACTTGTTGTCACCGACCGGGATCACGGTGTTGAAGTACTCCCGGAACAGGTCGGGGTGCTCCTTCAGCGCCGTGTCGGTGTCGAGGAAGATGACGCCCTGCTCCTCGAGGTCCTCACGGATCTGGTGGTAGACGACCTCAGACTCGTACTGCGCGGCCACGCCGGCGACCAGGCGCTGCTTCTCCGCCTCGGGGATGCCGAGCTTGTCGTAGGTGTTCTTGATGTCCTCGGGCAGGTCCTCCCACGAGGCCGCCTGCTTCTCGGTGGACCGGACGAAGTACTTGATGTTGTCGAAGTCGATGCCCGAGAGGTCGGAGCCCCACGACGGCATCGGCTTACGGCCGAAGAACTTCAGGCCCTTCAGGCGCAGGTCCAGCATCCACTGCGGCTCGTTCTTCTTGCCCGAGATGTCGCGGACGACCTCCTCGTTGAGGCCGCGCTTGGCGGCGGCGCCCGCATCGTCGCGGTCGGCCCAGCCGAACTGGTAGCGCTCGCGCAGACCCTTCAGCTCGGGGTTGAGCTCTTCGATCGAGGTCATCGAGTCCCTGCTTTCTGATGGGGGTCGTCGTGGTCGCGGTGTCGAGACGGTCGCTGCGCGACCTCCTCGACCACCGTGAGATGGGGGATGCAGGTGGTGCAGACACCGTCGCCGTGGGCGATGGTGGCGAGGCGCTGCACGTGGCGGCCGAGGACCCGGCCGATGGCCTCGGTCTCGGCCTCGCACAGCTGGGGGAACTCGTGGGCGACGTGGGAAACCGGGCAGTGCTGCTGGCACAGCTGCTCTGCCGCGACCACGCCGTCGCCCCCGGTCAGCAGGGGCAGCGCCCGCACGGAGGCGGCGTACCCCTCGCTGGAGAAGACCCTGGCGAGGGCCTCGGCGGGGCTGAGCCCCGGGTCGGCCGCCGTGATCGCGTCGTAGTCGCGCTCGATGAACGCCACCCGCCGCCGTGCGAACTCGAGGACGGCCTCGTCCCCACCCGTCTCCGCGAGGTAGCGGAGGGCCTGGACGGCGAGGTCGTCGTACTGCTGGACGAAATGCTCACGGCCGGCCTCGGTGATCGCGAACACCTTGGCCGGGCGTCCGCGGCCGCGGCTCGCGGTGGGTCGCGGGTCGCGGGCCTCCAGCGCGCCGGCCTCGATCAGGTGGTCGAGGTGGCGGCGT
>JAFMQY010000073.1 GCA_017354415.1 Nocardioides sp. | reverse complement strand
ACGTCGACCAACCGCTCCCGCCCGACCAGCGCGTCGAGCTCCCGGATCAGGGTGGCGACGGGCCGCCCGGGGTCGGCCGGTCGCGGGAGCGAGGTCATGGCCCCGATCATGCCGCGGCCCCACCGCCCGGCCCGCGCCCTACTAGCCTGCGAGGGTGACCGACCTGATCGAACGCGCCCGCGCCTGGGCGGCAGAGGATCCCGACCCCGAGACCCGGGTCGAGCTCGAGGCGCTGCTGGCGCGAGGAGACGAGGCGGCGAGCGAGGAGCTGGCGGACCGCTTCGACGGCACGCTCGAGTTCGGGACGGCCGGGCTGCGCGGCGAGCTCGGTGCCGGCTCCAACCGGATGAACCGGGTCGTGGTGACCCGCGCCGCGGCCGGTCTCGCGACGTACGTGAAAGACCAGGGGGCGCGGTCCGGTGCCGCCGTCGTGATCGGCTACGACGCCCGTCACAACTCCGACGTCTTCGCCCGCGACACGGCCGAGGTGATGACCGGTGCCGGGTTCCAGGCGCTGGTGCTCCCCCGGCCGTTGCCGACGCCCATGCTCGCCTTCGCGATCCGGGAGCTCGGGTGCGTGGCCGGGGTGATGGTGACCGCCAGCCACAACCCGGCCCGCGACAACGGGTACAAGGTCTACCTGGGCGACGGCAGCCAGATCGTGCCTCCGGCCGACGGTGAGATCGCGGCCCGGATCGACGCCGTGGGGGCTGTGGCCGACGTGCCCCGCGGCGACGGCTGGACGGTCCTCGGCGAGGAGATCGTCGACGCCTATCTCGACACCGTGGCGGGTCTCGCCGGCGACGGGCCGCGAGACCTGCGGTTGGCGTACACACCCCTGCACGGTGTGGGCGGCACGTCGGTGGTGCGGGTGCTCGAGACCGCCGGGTTCGACGCGCCGTACGTCGTGGAGCAGCAGGAGCAGCCCGACCCGGAGTTCCCGACCGTGAGCTTCCCCAACCCCGAGGAGGCGGGCGCGATGGACCTCGCGATGGCGCTCGCCGCGGAGCGCGGGGTCGACCTCGTCGTGGCCAACGACCCGGACGCCGACCGCTGCGCCGCCGCCGTGCCCGACGCCCACGGCTGGCGGATGCTGCGGGGCGACGAGGTCGGGGCACTGCTCGCCCACCACATGCTGACCTCCGGGCGGACCGGCACCTACGCCTGCTCGATCGTCTCCTCGAGCCTGCTCGGGAAGCTGGCCGCCGCGGCCGGGCAGCCGTTCGCCGAGACGCTCACCGGCTTCAAGTGGATCAGCAAGGTCGACGGCCTCGTCTTCGGCTACGAGGAGGCGCTCGGCTACTGCGTCGATCCGGAGCACGTGAAGGACAAGGACGGCATCTCGGCGCTGCTGCTGCTGTGCGAGCTCGCGGCCCTGGAGAAGACACGGGGTCGTGGCCTGGTCGACGTGCTGGACGACCTGGCGGTCACCCACGGCCTCCACGCCACGGACCAGCTCTCGGTCCGGGTCACCGACCTGTCGCGGATCCCGGCGGCGATGGAGCGGCTGCGCTCGGCGGCGCCGGCGTCACTGGGCGGGCTGCGGGTGGAGTCGGTTGACGACCTGTCCGACGGGACGGCCGACCTGCCGCCCACGGACGGGCTGCGCTACCGGCTGGCCGACGGCGCGCGCGTGGTCGTGCGGCCCAGCGGCACGGAGCCGAAGCTGAAGTGCTACCTCGAGGTGGTCATCCCTGTGGACGCCGAGGCCGGTGTGGACGCCGCCCGGATCTCCGCGGCCGCCCGTCTCGACGCGCTCCGCGACGACATCAGGCACGCCGCGGGCATCTGACGCTGCCGGCATTCACAGGGCCCACGTGGGGCGGCCCCTCAACCACCGATGAACAGCGACACCAGGAAGGCGACGCCGAGGACGGCCAGGGCGATGACCACGAGCCACGCCGTACGACGCTCGACCTGGCCGCCGAGCTCGTACTCCTCCTCGGACCGGGCCTCGATGCCGCGACGAGCCCGGTCGTCACCGGCCAGTCGGCCGATCTCCTGCTCCACGAAGTCGGGATAGTCGAGGTCGTACTCACCTGCGGCGTCAGTCTTGAGGGACGCGGTGCGATCGGGCACGCGTATGCCCGGTGCGAGCATCTGCTGGCCACCGCCCCACTTCATCTCCGATCGCACGGTCTTGCGCAGGGAGCGGCTGATCGCGGGGCAGATGTACTTGTTGCCGCCGGAGCGGACGAGCAGATAGCGACGCACGATGACCGTGTCGATGGAGGCCAGCGGGATGGTGACGTCCTCGAAGAGGGTGCGCATCCGCAGCTCGGTCGCGGATGCACTCACCGTCGGGCGCAGCATCGCCGCCCAGAGGAGGACCGCGGCGAAGGCGCAGCCGAGAAGGCCGGAGACGGCGAGGTGGACGGAGCCCGACATCACGAGCACTACCGCAACGAGGGCGCACAGACCGAGGCCGAGATACCCGGTCACCCGGCCGTTGGTGGCACGGAACCGTTCGACCTCCTCGGTCACCTGGTCGCCTCCTCGTGGTTTCTGGGCCTGAGCCCACAACTCTATGCTGGCGTGGTGACGAGCACAGCCACGGCAGCGGCCTCCTCGGGCCACGACTGGGGGGACGTCGCCGCATCCGACGCCTCGCTCCGGCGCTTCCTGCACGGCCTCCCCGGCGTCGACCAGGTGGGCGCTGAGGCGCGGGCTGCCGGCCTCGGCACGCGGTCGATCAAGACCACTGCGAAGGCCTTCGCCCTCGACCTGGCGATCCGGATGGTCGACCTCACCACGCTGGAGGGTCAGGACACTCCCGGCAAGGTGCGCGCCCTGTGCGCGAAGGCGATCCGGCCGGACCCGTCCGACCCGACCTGCCCCTCGACGGCGGCGGTCTGCGTGTACTCCGACCTGGTCGCCACCGCCAAGGAGGCTCTCGGCTCGAGCGGCGTGCATGTGGCGTCGGTGGCGACGGCGTTCCCGAGCGGACGTGCTGCTCTCGACGTCAAGCTCGCCGACACGCGGGACGCCGTCGCCGCCGGGGCGGACGAGGTCGACATGGTGATCGACCGGGGTGCCTTCCTGGCGGGGCGCTACCTCGAGGTCTTCGAGGAGATCGAGGCCGTGCGCGCCGCCTCCGGCCCGGCTCACCTCAAGGTGATCCTCGAGACCGGCGAGCTGCAGACCTACGACAACGTACGGCGGGCGAGCTGGCTCGCGATGATGGCCGGGGCGAACTTCATCAAGACCTCGACCGGCAAGGTGCAGCCGGCCGCGACCCTGCCGGTGACCCTGGTGATGCTCGAGGCGGTCCGCGACTACCGCGAACAGACGGGACGGATGATCGGCGTGAAGCCGGCCGGCGGCATCCGCACGAGCAAGGACGCGATCAAGTACCTGGTGATGGTCAACGAGGTCGCCGGGCCGGACTGGCTCGACCCGGACTGGTTCCGGTTCGGCGCGTCCACGCTGCTCAACGACCTGCTCATGCAGCGCACCAAGATGCAGACCGGCCGCTACTCCGGCCCCGACTACTTCACCCTGGACTGATCATGGTTTTCGAGTACGCCCCTGCTCCCGAGTCCCGTGCGATCGTCGACATCAAGCCGTCGTACGGCCTGTTCGTGAACGGCGAGTTCGTCGACGCCCACGGGCCGAGCTTCAAGTCGATCAGCCCGTCGACCGAGGAGGTCCTGGCTGAGGTGGCCGAGGCCGACGAGGCCGACGTCGACCTCGCGGTGAAGGCGGCTCGTCGCGCGCACAGCCGGGTCTGGGGACAGATGCCCGGCAGGGAGCGCGCGAAGTACCTGTTCCGGATCGCGCGGATCATCCAGGAGCGCGGCCGCGAGCTGGCGGTGCTCGAGTCCATCGACAACGGGAAACCGATCAAGGAGACCCGCGACGTCGACGTGCCGATCGCCGCCGCGCACTTCTTCTACTACGCCGGCTGGGCGGACAAGCTCGAGTATTCGGGCCACGGGACCGGGTCGATCGGCGTCGCCGGACAGGTGATCCCTTGGAACTTCCCGCTGCTGATGCTCTCGTGGAAGATCGCGCCCGCGCTGGCCTGCGGCAACACCGTGGTGCTCAAGCCGGCCGAGACGACGCCGCTGACCGCGCTGCTGTTCGCCGAGATCTGCCAGCAGGCGGACCTGCCACCCGGTGTCGTCAACATCGTCACCGGGGCCGGTGAGACGGGGCGTGCGGTGGTCTCCCACCCCGACGTGGACAAGGTCGCGTTCACCGGGTCGACCGAGGTCGGCAAGGCGATCGCCCGGGCGGTCGCGGGCAGCGACAAGCGGGTGACCCTCGAGCTCGGCGGCAAGGCGGCCAACATCGTCTTCGACGACGCGCCGCTCGACCAGGCGGTGGAGGGCATCGTCAACGGCATCTTCTTCAACCAGGGCCACGTCTGCTGCGCCGGCTCCCGGCTGCTGGTCCAGGAGAGCGTCGCCGACGAGGTGCTCGCCCGACTACGCCGCCGGATGCGGACGCTGCGGGTCGGCGACCCGCTCGACAAGAACACCGACGTCGGCGCCATCAACTCCGCGGAGCAGCTGGCCAAGATCCGAGCGCTCTCCGAGATCGGCGAGCAGGAGGGGGCCGAGCGCTGGTCCGCTCCCTGCGAGCTGCCCGACCACGGCTTCTGGTTCCCGCCGACCATCTTCACCGGTGTCACCCAGGCCCACCGGATCGCGCGGGAGGAGATCTTCGGTCCGGTGCTCTCGGTGCTGACGTTCCGCACGCCGTCCGAGGCGATCGAGAAGGCCAACAACACGCCGTACGGACTGTCGGCGGGCGTCTGGACCGAGAAGGGCTCCCGGATCCTGAAGATGGCCAACGCGCTGCGGGCCGGAGTGGTCTGGGCCAACACGTTCAACAAGTTCGACCCGAGCAGCCCGTTCGGCGGCTACAAGGAGTCGGGCTACGGCCGCGAGGGCGGCCGCCACGGTCTGGAGGCCTACCTTCGATGAGCAGGCTCGACGTCCGCAAGACCTACAAGCTGTTCATCGGCGGGGCGTTCCCACGCTCGGAGTCCGGCCACTCCTACGTGGTCGACGACGTGCGCGGTCGGTTCGTCGCCAACGCCGCGCTGGCCTCCCGCAAGGACGCCCGGGACGCTGTCGCTGCCGCCCGCAAGGCCTTCCCGGGGTGGTCGGGCCGGACGGCGTACAACCGCGGTCAGGTCGTGTACCGGATCGCGGAGGTGATGGAGGACCGCAGGCCCCAGTTCGTCCAGGCCGTCCGGCAGGGCGAGGGTGGCACGGCGGCCACCGCCGAGAAGGAGCTGGACGCCGCCATCGACCGCCTGGTCTGGTACGCGGGATGGGCCGACAAGATCGCGCAGGTCGTCGGCAACGCCAACCCGGTCGCCGGCCCGTTCTTCAACCTGTCGACGCCCGAGCCGACCGGTGTGGTCGCCGTTGTCGCCCCGGCCGAGTCGAGCCTGCTCGGCCTGGTCAGTGTCGTAGCCCCGGTGATCGTCACCGGCAACACCGTGGTCGTGGCCGCCTCGGCCCAGCGCCCGTTGCCGGCCGTCACGTTCGCGGAGGTGCTCGCCACCTCGGACGTCCCCGGCGGGGTCGTCAACATCCTCACCGGCGCCCTCGACCGCACCATCCCTACATTGGCCTCGCACATGGACGTGAACGCGATCGACCTGACCGGCCTGGCCGGCGATCCCGAGCAGGGTCGGGCGCTCGAGGTCGCGGCCGCGGAGAACCTGAAGCGGGTACGCCGGGCTCCCTCGGCCGAGCCCGACTGGGATGCCGACCCCGGACTCGACCGGATGACCGACTTCCTGGAGACCAAGACCGTCTGGCATCCGATCGGGGTCTGATCGGGCGCGGGTGCTCGCTCCGGCACAATGTCGCGGGTGCCTCCCCGTCCGGTCGCAGCCCGAGTCATCGTTCTCGCCGGACCCTCAGGGGTGGGGAAGTCCCGGCTGGCGGCGGCTACCGGTCTCCCCGTGCTGCGGCTCGACGACTTCTATCGCAACGGCGACGACCCGACGTTGCCCCGGATCAGACATGGCGCCAACGCCGGCCTCGTCGACTGGGACGACCCCCGCTCGTGGCACGCGGACGAGGCGGTGCGGGCCATCTGCGAGCTGGCGACGACCGGTCGTACGGTCGCGCCCGTCTATGACATCGCCCGCAACGGCCCGTCCGGCACGCACGAGGTCGACCTCGACCGCGCTGCCGTGTTCGTGGCCGAGGGGATCTTCGCCCAGGAGATCGTCCGCGCCTGCGCCGACCACGGCGTTCTGGCCTGCGCGCTGGCCCTGCGGCAGCGACCTCTGGTGACGTTCTGGCGGCGGCTCACGCGTGACCTGCGCGAGCGCCGCAAGCCGCCGCTGGTGCTGGTACGCCGAGGGTGGGCGCTGATGCGGGACCAGCAGCGGTTCATCGACGGCGCCGAGGCCCTGGGGTGCGAGCTGATGACGCCCCACCAGGCGCTCGAGAGGATCACCTCCCTGACGGACTGATCGGTGTCGACCCGACCGGTCAGCGCCGAGTACGACGAAGCCGGCATGACTGCCGCCGACCTGGCAGTCGGGTCGCCCGAAACGCCGCCGACCCGGCAGTTGGGTCGCCCGATATGCGGCCGACCCGGCGGTTGGGTCGCCCGAAATGCGGCCGACCCGGCAATTGGGTCGCCCGAAATGCGGCCGACCCGGCAATTCCGTCGCACTCGGAGTGCCGGGTCGATGCTGTCAGTCGTGACGCGAGCGCCAGGTTAGCGTCGCACGCCGTGACGCGAGCGCCAGATGAGCGCCGTACCCCGTGATGCGAGCGCCAGGTCAGCGTCGTACGCCGTGACGCGAGCGCCAGGTCAGCGTCGTACGCCGTGACGCGAGCGCCAGGTCAGCGCCGTACCCCGTGACGCAAGCGCCAGGTCGGCGTCGTACGCCGTGACCCGAGCGCCAGGTCAGCTCACTCGGCGCCGAGGGCGGTGTAGCCGGGCTTGATCACGTCGTCGATGATCGCGAGACGCTCGTCGAAGGGCAGGAAGGACGACTTCATCGCATTGATCGTGAACCACCGCAGCCGGTTGAGGTCGTAGCCGAAGGCCTCCACGAGCGCGACCATCTCCGAGGTCATCGAGGTCTGGGACATCAGCCGGTTGTCGGTGTTGACGGTGACCCGGAAGCGGAGGTCGGTGAGGAGGCCGATCGGGTGCTCGGCGATCGACGCGGCCGCGCCGGTCTGGACATTGGAAGCGGGGGCGAGCTCGAGCGGGATGCGCTTGTCGCGGACGTACGCCGCGAGCCGGCCGAGCTGGACCCCGCCGTCCTCGTCGACGGTGATGTCGTCGACGATCCGGACGCCGTGGCCGAGCCGGTCGGCCCCGCACCACTGGATCGCCTCCCAGATCGAGGGCAGCCCGAACGCCTCACCGGCGTGGATGGTGAAGTGGAAGTTCTGGCGCTGGAGGTACTCGAACGCGTCGAGGTGCCGGGTCGGGGGGAAGCCGGCCTCCGCACCGGCGATGTCGAACCCCACGACGCCGCGGTCGCGCCAGGCGACGGCGAGCTCTGCAATCTCCCGCGACCGCGCCTGGTGCCGCATCGCTGTCAGCAGCTGGCGAACGACGATCCGCCCCTCGGCGTCGGCCATGCCCGCCTCGAAGCCGGACCGCACCGCGCCCACGACCCGGTCGAGGGTGAGCCCGGCCTCGCCGTGCTGCTCGGGCGCGTAACGGATCTCGGCGTAGACCACGCCGTCGGCGGCCAGGTCTGCCACGCACTCGCGGGCGACCCGCTCGATCGCGGTCTCCGTCTGCATGACGGCCACGGTGTGGGTGAAGGTCTCCAGGTAGCGCACCAGCGAACCCGAGTTGGCGGACTCCGCGAACCACTGGGCCAGCGACTCGGCGTCGGAGGCCGGGAGCGCATGCCCGGACTCCACGGCCAGCTCCAGCACCGTCTGCGGACGCAGCCCGCCGTCGAGGTGGTCGTGAAGCAGGACCTTCGGCGCCTGCTGGATCTGATCCCGGGTAGGTTCGGTCACACCCGAATCCTTCCAGACCCGTCGGTCGAGCCGGACCCGTCGATCGAGCCGGACCCGTCGATCGAGCCTGTCGAGACCACGGGGCCGAGACCACCCCCCAGGAGACCCGATGCGAGTCCTCGACGACCTCGACGCGCTGGCCGGCATTTCCGGCGAAGAGCTCGGGACCAGCGACTGGCTGGAGATCGACCAGGACCGGGTCACCGCGTTCGCCGACGCGACCGGTGACCACCAGTGGATCCACGTCGACGTCGAGCGCGCGGCGTCCGGGCCGTTCGGGGGCACCATCGCCCACGGCTACCTCACGCTGTCCCTGATCCCCTACCTCGGTAGCCAGGTGTTCTCCCTGGAGACACCGGGAGCCAAGCTCAACTACGGGGTCAACAAGGTGCGCTTCCCCAGCCCGGTCCGGGTCGGCTCACGCATCCGCTCACGTGTCGTGATGGGCGAGGTCACCGACCTGCCCACCGGCAAGCAGCTCACCCTGAGGCACACGATCGAGGTCGAGGGCCAGGACAAACCCGCCTGCGTCGCCGAAACCGTCGTCCTCCTCCTGCCGTGACCCCGCATCCACCGGTGGTTCCCGAGCGCCGGCCTCACGAGACCCGGTCGATCACCAACGGCACCGGGTCGTACGACGATGCGTCGCCGACGTCGTACCCGTTCTCGAGCGCCTCGACGGCCCGGGCGAACCGGTCGGCGTCGTCGGTGTGGAGGGTGAACAGCGGCTCGCCCTCGCGGACCGTGTCACCCGGGCGGGCGTGCCACACCACACCCGCCCCGGCCTGGACGATGTCCTCCTTCCGGGCACGGCCGGCCCCGAGCCGCCACGCGGCCACTCCCACGGCCAACGCGTCGAGTCGGGTCAGCGTCCCGGTGGCCGGTGCGGTGACGACGTGCGTCTCCCGCGCGGACGGCAGTGGCGCGTCCGGGTCGCCTCCCTGGGCGGCGATCATCTTCCGCCACACGTCCATCGCAGACCCATCGGCCAGCTTCTCGGCCGGGTCGAGGTCGGACCGCCCGGCGCCGGCGAGCATCTCCCGGGCCAGGGCCAGCGTCAGCTCGACGACGTCGGCGGGCCCCCCACCGGCCAGCACCTCCACCGACTCCCGCACCTCGACGGCGTTCCCGGCGGAGAGCCCGAGCGGCGTCGACATGTCGGTGAGCAGCGCGACCGTGTGCACGCCGGCATCCTGCCCGAGCGCGACCATCGTGGTCGCCAGCTCGCGCGCGTCGTCGGCGGTCTGCATGAACGCGCCCGTCCCGACCTTGACGTCGAGCACCAGCGCACCGGTGCCCTCGGCGATCTTCTTGGACATGATCGATGAGGCGATCAGCGGGATCGCCGGGACGGTGCCGGTCACGTCGCGCAGCGCGTAGAGCTTCTTGTCCGCGGGAGCGAGTCCGTCGCCCGCGGCACACACGACCGCGCCGACCGACTCCAGCTGGGCGAGCAGGTCGCCATTGGTCAGGGTCGCGCGCCAGCCCGGGATCGACTCGAGCTTGTCGAGAGTGCCGCCGGTGTGGCCCAGTCCGCGCCCGCTGAGCTGGGGTACGGCGACGCCGCAGGAGGCCACGAGCGGAGCCAGCGGCAGCGTGATCTTGTCGCCGACCCCGCCGGTCGAGTGCTTGTCGGCGGTCGGGCGTGAGAGGGACGAGAAGTCCAGCCGTTCGCCCGACGCGATCATCGCCGCCGTCCAGCGGCCGATCTCGCGCCGGGTCATCCCGTTCAGCAGGATCGCCATGGCCAGCGCCGACATCTGCTCGTCGGCGACCTCGCCCCGGGTGTAGGCGTCGACCACCCAGTCGATCTGGTCGTCGGTGAGCTCGCCACGGTCACGCTTGGTGCCGATCACCTCGACCGCGTCATGTCGAGGGTCATTCGCCATCGACGGCCCCCAGGTCCGCTGGCCCGAACGCGTCCGGCAGCACCTCGTCCATCCGGCGTACGCCGCGTGGCGTGAGCACTTCGAGGGTCGCACCGCCGTTCTCCCACAGCAGCTGGCGACACCGGCCGCACGGCATGATCACGTCTCCGTCGCCGTTGACGCAGACCACGTGGGTCAGCCGGCCGCCTCCGGTCGCGTGCAGCGAGCTGACGACCCCGCACTCGGCGCAGAGCACGACGCCGTACGCCGCGTTCTCGACGTTGCAGCCGACCAGCAGACGGCCGTCGTCGGCCGTCGCGGCGGCACCCACGGCGTAGTGGGAGTACGGCGCGTAGGCGTGACGCGCGACCTCGACGGCCTCCGCGCGCAACGCCTCCCAGTCGGATCCGGCACGGTCGAAGGAGTCGGCCACGCCTAGTCCTTCACGTACGGTTCGCCGTCAGCGGCAGGCGCACGGACCTTGCCGACCAGCCCGGCCACGGCCAGGATCGTCGCGATGTAGGGGACCATGGCCACGAACGTCGACGGGATCGCCGGGGCGTTGATGGACAGCGTCACCTGCATCGCCGAGGCGAAGCCGAACAGCAGGGCAGCCGCGACGGCACCCCGCGGGCTCCAGCGTCCGAAGATCAGTGCGGCGAGGGCGATGAAGCCCTGACCGGAGGTGATGTTCTTCTGGAACTGGCCCACCTCGAAGATGAAGTAGGACCCGCCGAGCCCGGCGATCGCGCCGCCGATGATCACGTTGCGGTAGCGCATCCCCAGCACGTTGATACCGACCGTGTCGGCAGCCTTCGGGTGCTCACCCACGGCCCGGGTGCGCAGACCCCAGCGGGTGCGGAACAGCCAGACGTCGACCGCCACGATCAGGACGTAGGTGATGTAGACGATGATGCTCGTGTCGAAGAACAGCGGACCGATCACCGGGATGTCGCCCAACAGCGGGATCTTGATCGGGTCGAGCAGCGGCGGCTGGTTGAGCGCCTGCGTGTGCGGCTGCATGAACGCGTCGTAGAAGAACCCGGTGAGCCCTGCAGCCAGCACATTGAGCACGACGCCCAGAACCACCTGGTTGACCAGGTACTTGATCGCGAAGACCGCCAGCAGGGCACCGAGGAGGGCACCGGCGAACGCGCCGGCGAGCATGCCGGCCGCCGCGCCGACGACGGTCCCGATCAGCGCGCTGGTCCACGCGCCGGCGAGCATCTGGCCCTCGATCGCGACGTTGATCACGCCCGAGCGCTCGCACATGACGCCGCACAGCGCGCCGAGGATCAGGGGGACGGCGAGGTTGATGCTGCTGGTGAGCAGCCCTACGACGTCGACGAAGGCGGACGAGCTGGCCGAGGCCAGCCAGCAGATGAGCGCGACCACGAACAGGCCGATCCCGATCCCCATGATCAGGCCGAACCAGCGCCGACGGGGTACGGCGAGCCAGAGCAGGCCGAGCAGGACCGTGATGATGCCTGCGACCCACGCGACCGGGACGGCCGGGATCGAGAAGTGGGGCACATGGGCCGCGCCGGTCGCGCCGAGCTGGATCTTGGCGTCCTGGTCATGGTGACCGTCGATGCCGAACCGCCAGATGGTCAACAGGCCGATGAGGATCAGCGCGATCCCGGCGCCCCACCGCTGGGCGCGCGAGACCGGCGCACGTGTGACGACATGCTCGACGGTGAGCTCGTCCGGGGACTGCATGGTTGCGGTGCTCATCCGTTCCACCCCTTCGCCATCTGGCCGCCGATCCCTGTGCCCGTGCCCTTGATCCGCCAGATCGCGCGGACCAGCATCGGGGCCGCGATGAACAGCACGATCAGGGCCTGGATCACCTGGACCAGGTCGATCGGTGTTCCGGTCGCCGACTGCATCTGGGTGCCGCCCGCATGCAGCGCGCCGAACAGCAGACCCGCGGCGACGATGCCCTTCGCGTTGGCCCGGCCCAACAGGGCGACCGTGATCGCGTCGAAGCCGATCCCGGCGTCGATGTCACCGGTCAGCTGGGTGTTGGTGCCCAGGATCTGGCTGACTCCGGCGAGACCGCACAGCGCGCCGGCGATCAGCATCACCGTGATGTAGCTGTTCTCCACGTTCATGCCGGCGGTGCGGGCGGCGAACTGGTTGGCACCGACCGCGCGTAGCCGGAAACCGAGCGTGCTCCGGTCGATCAGCCACGCGAAGAACCAGGCCGCCAGCAGCGCCAGGATCAACCCGGCGTGGACCCGGACGCTGCCACCGAGGAGCGGCGGCAGCTGCGCGGTCTTGTGGACCGGATAGGAGATGGCCTGCCCGTACGGCGGTTTCTGGAACCCCTTGACCGACAGCAGGTAGGCCAGGAGGTACAGCGCGATGTAGTTGAGCATGATCGTGGTGATCACCTCGTGGGCGCCGGTCTTCGCCTTGAGCAGTCCGGCGAGACCACCCCACGCCGCGCCACCGAGGATGCCGGCGATGATGCCGAGCAGCAGGTGCAGGCCGTAGGGCAGCTGCCAGTGGAAGCCGACGAACCCGGCGCAGATGGCGCCGGCGATGACCTGGCCCTGACCGCCGATGTTGAACAGGCCGGCCCGGAACGCCAGCCCCACCGACAGACCACCGAGGATCAACGGCGTGGCGTTGGTCAGGGTCTCGGAGATCGGGTTGAAGTATCCGGCCAGGGTGCCGCTCGCGGCGGTGTGCGGGTTGAAGATCGCGCCCTCGAACAGCGCGACGTATCCGTGCCAGATCGCCTGGAAGCCGTAGGTGAACGTGTCCCAGGGGTACTGGAAGAAGTAGTGCGCAGCGTCCTGGGTCTTCGGGTCGGCCATCGCGATGAGAACCCCGCCGATCAGCATCGCGGTCACGATCGCCAGCACGGTCACCATCAGGTTGCTGGCGGCCAGCCTGCTCCAGAACCCCGTCGGGGCAGGTCTCTGGCCATCGGCGGCCACCAGGTGGGCCTGGGGGTCGGCCGCCGGGTCGAAGGTCTGCTCGCTCACGGGGCCGACACCTCCTTGTCGTGGTCGCGAGCCGTGCCGGCCATCAACAGCCCGATCTCACTCGGGTCGGCGCCGGCAGGCATCTCGCCGATGATCTTGCCGCGGTACATGACGCCGATCCGGTCGGCGAGGCCGAGCACCTCGTCGAGCTCGGTCGACACCACGATCACCGCCGCGCCGTTGTCGCGCTCGGCCACGATCCGGCGGTGGACGAACTCCATGGAGCCGACGTCGAGGCCCCGGGTGGGTTGGGCGACGACCAGCAGCTTCAGCGGCCGGGACAGCTCTCGCGCGAGCACGACCTTCTGCTGGTTGCCGCCCGACAGGGTCGACGCGGTGTGGTCCACCGTCGGCGTCCGGACGTCGAACTCCTCGACGCGGTCGCGGGCGTTCTGCGCGATCCGGTCGAGATCGAGCGAGAGCCCGTTCGAGAAGGGTGGCGAGTGGTAGAGGTCGAGCACGAGGTTCTCGGCCACGGAGAAGCTGCTCACCAGGCCGTCGTGCACCCGGTCCTCGGGCACGAAGCCCACACCGAGGCCGATCATGTCGTCGACACCGGCCTTGGTGACGTCCTGGCCGGCGACCACGACGCGGCCGGACTCGATGGGCTCGAGGCCGACCAGGGCCTCGGTGAGCTCGGTCTGACCGTTGCCCTGCACCCCGGCCAGCGCGTAGATCTCTCCGGCTCGAACGGAGAAGGTGACGTCGTCCACGGTGACCTGGCCCGTCTGGTCGACGACCCGGAGGTTCTCGACCTGGACCACCTCGTCGCCCGGTCTGGCGACCCCCTTGTCGATCTCGAGGCTGACCGGGCGGCCGACCATCATCGACGCCAGCTCGGCCGACGAGGCGGTCGGGCTGGCCTCGCCCACGACCTTGCCGCGGCGGATGACCGTGATCCGGTCGGCGACGGCGCGGACCTCACGGAGCTTGTGGGTGATGAAGACGATGGAGGTGCCGCCCTCCTTCAGGGACCGCATGATCTCCATCAGGTCATCGGTCTCCTGGGGCGTCAGTACGGCGGTGGGCTCGTCGAGGATCAGCACCCGAGCGTCGCGGATCAGTGCCTTGATGATCTCGACACGCTGCTGCACGCCGACCGGGAGGTCCTGCACGAGGGCGTCCACGGGCACCTGCAGGCCGTAGCGCTGGGAGACCTCGCGCACCTCCTTGCGGGCGGCGCGGCGGTTGAGGAACCCGAACCGGTGGCGCTCGTGTCCCAGCTCGACGTTCTCGGCCACGGTGAACACCGGGATGAGCATGAAGTGTTGGTGAACCATGCCGATGCCCGCACGCATGGCGTCCCCCGGGCCCGAGAAGGAGACCGGCTTGTCGTCGACCAGGATCTCGCCGTCGTCGGGCTGGTAGAGCCCGTACAGAACGTTCATCAAGGTGCTCTTGCCGGCACCGTTCTCACCCAGGAGCGCATGGATCTCGCCGGGCTCCACGACCAGGTCGATGGCGTCGTTGGCGACCAGGTCGCCGAACGTCTTGGTGATGCCGCGAAGCTCGAGCTTCACGAGTGGACCTCCCTGTCCTCGGACCGTCCCGAGCCCGCCGCCCTCATCATGTCCTACGACCCGCGGGCATGCCGAGGGGGAGCACCGGGTGCCCGGTACTCCCCCATGACGACGCCGGCCGAGGGGGTCATGCCCGCGGCCACAGCCTTACTTCGGCTGGCTCGGCGACTTGATCTTGATCTTGCCGGAGATGATGTCCGCCTTGACCTGGTCGAGCTGTGACTTCAGGTCCGCCGGGACCTTGCTGTCCCAGTCGTGGAACGGCGCGAGGCCGGTGCCGTCGTTCTCCAGGGTGCCGATGTAGTTGCCGGTCGGGAAGGTGCCGGAGGCGGCCTTGTTCACGTACTCCTGGACCGAGCCGGTGAGGTTCTTGGTGACCGAGGTCAGGAAGTACTTGCAGTACTGCGCGACGCTCTCGCAGCCGTCGGTGTCGACCCAGATCACGGCGAGCTGACCGTTCGAGGCGGCCGCGGCGGCTGCCGAGCCCACGCCGGTGCCACCGGCGACCGGGAAGACGATGTCAGCACCCTGCTGCTGGAACTGCTGGGTGATCTGCTTGCCCTTGTTGGCGTCGGTGAACGAGTTGGCGAAGGTGCCGCCCTTCTGGTTCGTCTCGTCCCAGCCGAGCACCTTGACGTTCTTGTTGTTCTGCTGGTTGTAGTACTGCACGCCCTCCCAGAAGCCGTCCATGTAGATGGTGACGGGCGGGATGTTCAGGCCGCCGTACGTGCCCACCGTGCCGGTGTGGGTCATGCCGGCCGCGAGGTAGCCGCCGAGGAAGCCGCCCTGCGCGGTGTTGTACTGCAGGCCGTAGACGTTCGGGGCGGTCGACGCGGAGTCGATCTGGGCGTAGTGCTGCTGGGGGTTCTTCTTCGCGATCTTCTGCACCGCCTCGGTCATCAGACCACCGACCGCGATCACGGTGTCGCAGCCCTTGTTGGTCTCGGCGGTCAGGTTCGGCGTGTAGTCGTTCTGCGAGGAGGACGGCACGTAGGAGATCTTGATGTTCGGGTTCGCCTTGTTGGCGGCCTGGAGGCCGGCCCACGACGACTGGTTGAACGAGTGGTCGTCGACACCGCCGACGTCGAGCACCATGCACGCCTTCAGGCTTCCGCCCGCGGCAGCGGTGTTGTTTCCGTTGGTCGGCTGTTCCTGGGCCACGCTGGAGCTCGGCTTCGAACAGCCGGCGATCAGCAGGCTGGCAGCCCCGAGTGCCGCGAGGATCTTGAGTGACTGGCGCAAGTGGGTCTCCTCGTTCGTCCCGCACCCCCTGGAGCGGGAAAAATGTTCGGCTCACCCTAATGCACACGGGCGCCCTCGTCGCCACCGAGTGGCGCGTCCGCCCAGGTGTTATCGATCGGTGACCAGGAGCGGCCACGGGAGCCCCCGCGGAGGGCCCTGCCGGCGAGACGTCAGGACGTCAGCGGACGCCGGTCGCGACCGCGGCGAGGACCTTCGCCCCGATCACCGTCGCACGCTCGTCGACGCGCAGGTTCCCCTGGTGGATGTCGTACGTCCGACCGCCCGGGGTGCGGGTGCCGAGCCGCCCCATCGCGCCCGGGACGCGGGCGAGGTACCAGGCGAAGTCCTCCCCGCCCAGGCTCTGGGCGGTCGGCGCCCGGCCGGTGGTGCCGAGCACGTCGTCCACGGCCCGGCCCAGCAGGGCGACGGAGGCGGCGTCGTTCACCACCGGGGGTACGCCGCGTGTGTACGCCACGTCGGCCTGCACGCCGTACGGCGCGACGATCTCGGCGACGTGACGGCGTATCCGGTGCTCCATGTCGGACCACGCGACCGCGTCGAGCATCCGGACGGTGCCGGACAGGGTGCCCGTGTCGGGGATGACGTTCGTCGCGCGCCCGGCCTCGACCCGGCCCCAGACCACGCTCACGCCCACGCGGGGGTCGAGCCGACGGGACAGGACCGCGGGCAGCTCGGTGACGATCTTGGCCAGGGCGAAGGTGAGGTCCTCGGTCAGGTGCGGCCGGCTGGTGTGCCCGCCGCTCCCGGCGAGCCGGATCTCGAGGCTGTCCGCGGCACCGGTGACGGGCCCCTCGCGCAGCCCGACCCGGCCGACGTCGATGGTCGGGTCGCAGTGCAGGCAGAAGATCCGGGTCACCTCGTCGAGCGCGCCGAGGCTGATCAGGCGGCTCGCCCCGCCCGGCATGACCTCCTCGGCGGGCTGGAACAGCAGCCGGACCCGGCCGGGCAGCAGCCCCGCCGCGGACACCTCGGCGAGTGCGAGACCGGCGCCGAGCAAGGCGGTCGTATGCACGTCGTGGCCGCAGGCGTGGGCGACGCCCGCCACCTGGCTGGCCCACGGGTCGCCGCTGGTGTCGTCGACCGGCAGCGCGTCGAGGTCGGCACGCAACGCCACCACCGGACCGGTGTCGCCGAGCTCGGCCACCAGGCCGGACTCGCCGGTCCGGGTGAGCAGCCAGCCCACCTCGTCGAGGTGGTGGCTGACCAGGTCGGTGGTGCGCACCTCCCGCCAGGACAGCTCGGGATGGGCGTGCAGGTCGCGTCTCAGGTCGACGAGGTCGTCAGCGCGCTTGTCGAGCACGGTCTCGATGACCGCGAGCGCAGCTTCCCTGGACATAGCCACACGAGATTAGTTCACCGAGGCGCCCGGCTCCGCATCGTCGCCCTCGCCGGCGGGACGGGCCGAAGGTTCATCACGGGACCGTGGTGAACCCGTGACGGACTCCCCGTCGTAGGCCGCGAGGATCCGGTCGGCGGCCGCAACCGCCGGGAGATCCCCGCTCAGCACCTCGTCGCGGACCTCGGCCCGCACCCGTCGTACGGCGTCGGAGCGGGTCAGTCGCTGCTCCAGCTCGTCGCGGACCAGGGCCCACGCGAACTCCAACCGCTGGTGGGCCCGCTTGTCGGCGAGGCCCTCGGCGCCGAGCCGCTCCCGGTGGGCCAGCACCCGTTCCCACACGTCGCCGACGCCGGCGCCGGTGAGGCCCGAGCAGGTGACGACCGCCGGGGCGTCGCCCCGCCCGTGGACCATGCGCAGGGCGC
>JAFMQY010000072.1 GCA_017354415.1 Nocardioides sp. | reverse complement strand
GATCGCGGCGAGCAGCGCGGCGTACCGGCCGACGACCGCCGCGCCGAGCAGCTCGGCCCGGCCCAGCTCCTCGTCCTGACGGGTGTGGCGCACCACGATCGACGTGCTCAGCAGAGAGGCAAGGGCGGCGAGCGTGACGAACTCGCGGTGCAACAGGTAGCCGCCGACGGTCGGACCGGAGGTCAGCCCGATGAGACGCATCCCGGCGTTGGAGGCCACGATCCGGGTCTGCTCGACCAGGTAGCTGCGGTCCTGGAAGTCCGACACGAACAACGCCGCCGTCGCCGCGACGAACCCGCTCAGTCCCACGACCCACGCGGGC
The DNA here is from genome assembly GCA_017354415.1 of Nocardioides sp. Taxonomy (GTDB): domain Bacteria; phylum Actinomycetota; class Actinomycetes; order Propionibacteriales; family Nocardioidaceae; genus Nocardioides. Next base: position 17,084 of record JAFMQY010000072.1, on the reverse strand, counting down.
GTCAGGATCCGGTCGCGACGCAGCGCGAGCCGAGTCAGCCGCGCTGCGCCGGTCAGCCCGGTCATGACCCCACGCTCAGCTCGGGTACCGACGCATCCACGGCATCCACCTGGTCGCCGTAGTGCCGGAGGAAGAGCTCCTCGAGGGTCGGCGGCGAGCTGGTCATGGACCGTACGTCGTACGCCACCAGCCGAGCGAGAACGCCGTTCAGCTCGCCGGGGTCGACGCTGAATCTGGCCCGACCGTCCTCCTGAGCGAGGTCGTGGACGCCCGGGAGCCGGTCCAGGTCCCGGGCCGGCATCGCGGTCTCCACCTCGACCGTGGTCCGGGTGAGGTGCCGCAGGTCGGCGAAGGTGCCGGTCTCGGCGGCGCGGCCGTTGCGGACGATCGTGACCCGGTCACACAGCGCCTCGACCTCGGACAGGATGTGACTCGACAGCAGCACGGTGTGGCCCTGCCGCCGGAGCTCGCGCACGACGTCCTGGAACACGCTCTCCATCAGCGGGTCCAGCCCCGACGTCGGCTCGTCGAGCAGGTAGAGCTCCACGTCGGAGGCGAACGCCGCCACGAGCGCCACCTTCTGGCGGTTGCCCTTGGAGTACGTGCGGCACTTCTTGGTCGGGTCGAGCTCGAACCGGTCGAGGAGCTCGGCGCGTCGCGAGGTGACCAGCCCACCGCGCAGGGTGCCGAGAAGGTCGATGATCTCGCCGCCGGTGAGGTTGGGCCACAGGTTCACCTCCCCGGGCACGTAGGCGAGCCGCCGGTGCAGATCGGCGGCCTGACGCCACGGGTCCCCACCCAGGAGCGACACCTCGCCGGACGTCTTGCGCAGCAGACCGAGGATGATCCTTATCGTCGTGGTCTTCCCGGCGCCGTTCGGGCCGAGGAAGCCGTGCACCTCGCCGGAGCGAACGCCCAGGTCCAGCCGGTCCAGGGCCCGGGTGCTCCCGAAGTCCTTGACGAGCCCGGACGTGCGGATCGCGGCGGCTCCATCGGCCTTCATAGGTCGAGACTCGTCCTCGCCGTCCGGATGCGGCAGGGCCGAAGGACATGGCGGGGTGGGCCGGCCGTCACCCCCACGGGCTCTGTCCGCGTTCCAAGAGACCAAGGTCCCGGCCAGGGCCAACCGACGCCCCGGGTCGGGTGCGGCTTCACGGTCGACCATGGAAGGAGAAGGAAGGTGCATCGCCATGACCAACACGCGCACCAGCCGGGGCGGCGTCGTAGCCGCGGTCGACGGCACTGAGCAGGGGTACGCCGCTGCGGGGTACGCCGCCCGCGAGGCAGGCCGCCTGAGCCTCCCGCTCGACGTGATCCACGTCTTCCCGGGAGTCGGATCCATGACCACGATCCCGGTCGAGTTCCTCGAGACCTACGGAGCGGACATCGTCGAACGAGCGCGGGAGACCGCGCTGGAGACGGTCGCGACGCTCGACGTCCGGACCCACCTGTGCGGTGGCGGGCGCATCCAGCAGCTCGTGGACTTCACCGAGAACGCCCGCCTGCTCGTCCTGGGCAGTCGCAGCCCGCGCAGCTTCGACCGCATCTGGACCGGCGGCACCGTCATCGGCGTCTCCAGTCGCGCGGCGTGCCCGGTGGTCGTGGTACCGGCCGAGCGGGAGCCGTTCGCCGTACACCACCGGATCGTGGCCGCCTTCAAGTCGCCGGCGCACTCGGCGGAGCTCTTCGATGCGGCGTTCCGGCTCGCCGACGAGCTCGGGGCCGAGCTCGTCGTCCTGCACGCCTGGCGTCTCCCGGGCGTGTACGACGACATCATCGCCGACCGTGTCGACCAGGAACGGTGGCGTCATGAGCAGACGGCCGCGATCGAGCGGCAGCTCGTCGACTACCGCGAGGCGTTCCCCGACGTACAGGTGCGCGTCTACGTGCGGCACGAGAATCCTGCCCATGCGCTCGTGCGCACCACGCGTGGCGCCGACCGCCTGCTCCTCGTGCGCCCGGCGCACGGCGGCCTCGTCCACCACCTCGGGCGGACCGCTCGAGCGGTGCTCCGCGAGGCGCACTGCCCGATCGAGGTTCTGGCACCGCTGCCGCGCGGTCACGAGCCGACGGTGCCGTTGGTGCGGGAGCGCGAGGGAGAGCTGGTCACCTAGGGTTGGTCCCCGCGCCCCGGCAGGGTCCGGGCGACAGGGTCCGGGACAGGGCCACAGTCGTCGAGGCTCGCTGGGTCACTCGCTGGGTCAGTCGTCGAAACCGACCGCGACCACGCCTGGCACGCTGGCTGCGAGCGTCCGGGCGATCTCACGGGATCGCAGGTTCGCGGAGCCGCTCAGGTGCACGACGCCGTCGGCGACCTCCACCTGGCACTCGACATCCCCGGACCGGAGCAGGTCGTCGACCTCCGACTCGATGAGGGCGTCGTTGCGGGCCAGGACGGCGATCACGTCCCGACGGCTGACCATCCCGACGACCCGGTCGTGGTCGACGACTGGGAGGCTCTTGACCTGGGTGCTCACCAGCAGGTCCACGGCCTCGGCGAGGTCGTCGTCCGGTCCGACGGTCAACGGCAGATGGGTCATCACGTCGGCGACCCGCAGGGACGCCGGCACGCTGGACACCTGGATCGGGATCTCGTGGCCACGACGACCGGGGAGTACCGCGTCGCGGATCACGTCCGCTTCACTCACGACCCCGACCAGCCTCCCTTGCGTGTCGATGACGGGCATCGACGTCACCTCGTGCCGGTCAAGGGCGGCGATGGCGTTCTTGAGGCTCGTGTCCGGGTGGACGCTGACCACCTGAAGCGTCATCACTTCGCGAACCAGCATCGTCGACACCTCCCTCGGAATCACTCCCAGCCAACCGCCGTGCTGCCGCTGCGGACAGTGGCTCGTGACCCTGCATCACAGGCCGAAGGCCCCTCACGGCACCACGATCACGGGGCCATGTGCGTGCTCGGCGACCGCGGCAGTCATCCCGGGGAGCACCAGCCGCTCACCCAGAGATCGGGGCGGGCGGCCGATGACCAGCACGTCGTGATGCTGCGAGGAGTCGACGAGACAGGCGTCGACCGCGCCCCTGGCCACCGAGACCTCCACAGGGACGTCGGGATACTTCTCGGCCAAGCCCGCGAGCGACTCTGCCACACGCAGCCGAGCTCGAGAGATGTCCGGGTCGCTGCTGTCCAGGTCGCTCCACCCGGCACGGCCGACCCACGGACCCCACAGGCCGTCCAGGACCGTCAAGGGAACGCCCCGAGCGGACGCCTCGTCGTACGCGGTCTCGACGGCCGTAGCGAGGCTTCCGAACCGTCGGCACCGACGAGGACGCCTCGGCAGCCGTCGCCGGCGGGCCTGACGACGGCGATCGGGCCGTGTGCGTGCCGGATCAGTGCCCCGCTGATCGAGCCGAGTAGCAGCCCCACGACCCGGCCGTGCCCCCGGCTCCCCACGACGACCATCGGAGCCTTCTCGGAGAGCTCGAGCAAGACCGTCCGCGGGTCGCCCACGCGCACCATCGTCTCCACCTCGGTGTCGACGATCCGGTCGGCCGCGAGCCCGCGGGCGCGTTCGAGGACCTGTTCCGCGTCCGCGCGGATCTGGTCGGTGATCTCCTGGAGCGGGACGCCTGAGCTCGTGAGCCATGCCTGCTGGTTCAGGCTGAGCTGCTTCCGGGCATGCACCAGGGTCAGGACCCGGTGGTGACTCCTGGCCTCGTCCGCGGCCCACAGCACCGCCTGGTCTGCTGAGGGGGAGCCGTCGACGCCGACGATCACCGTCTGCTGGCGGGGCTCCCCATGCCACCGAGTCTCTTGGCTCACCCCGGCACCGGCAACGGGCGTTGGCCACCTCGGTCAGGACCTTCGGCAACAGGCCGGGTGCGACGCGACGCACCCGGCGTCCGTGCGTCAGTACTCGAAGACCAGGCGCGCGCTGGTCCGTCCGGCCAGTACGTCGTCGATGGCCGCATTGACCTCGTCGATCTTGCGACGCTCGGCGACGACCCGGGTCCGGCCGAGCTCGTGCAGCCGGAAGACCTCGGCGAGGTCCTGGCGGGTGCCGACGATGGAGCCGATCACCGAGATGCCGAAGAGCACGGTCTGGAAGATCGGCAGGCTCATCGGACCGTCCGACTCCGGCGGCAGCCCGACACACACCAGCCGACCACCTCGGCGGAGCGAGGCGAACGCCTGCTCGAAGGACCGCGGGTCCGCCGCCAGGGCGATCGCCACGTCGGCGCCGCCGAGCTCGGCGATGGCCGCCGCGGGGTCGGTGGTGGCGGCGTTGACGACGTGGTCGGCGCCGAGCTCCTGGGCGAGCTGCAGCTTCTCGTCGAGGATGTCGACCGCGATCACCTCAGCACCCACGAGCCGCGCGTACTGGACCGCCAGATGCCCGAGCCCGCCGATCCCGGACACCACGACCCGCTCGCTCGGCTTGATGCGAGCCACCTTGATCGCCTTGTACGTCGTGACGCCGGCGCAGGTGAGCGGAGCGGCGTCGAACGAGCTCACGGCGTCCGGCACCGGTACGACGTACGTCGCGTCGGCGACGGCGTACTCGGCGAAGCTCCCGTCGATGGAGTAGCCGCTGTTGTGCTGCTGCTCGCAGAGCGTCTCCCAGCCGGCGATGCAGTGGTCGCAGTGGCCGCATGCATAGCCGAGCCACGCGATCGCCACGCGGTCGCCGACGGAGCGGTTGGTGACTCCCGCTCCCAGCTTGGCGACCCGGCCGACACCTTCGTGACCGGGAACGAACGGCGGCGTCGGCTTCACCGGCCAGTCGCCATGGGCGGCATGGATGTCGGTGTGGCACAGGCCCGACGTCTCCATGTGGACCAGCACCTGTCCGGGTCCGGGCTCTGGGACGTCGCGCTCCATGATCTCGAGAGGTGACCCGAGGCTGGTCACCACGGCTGCCTTCATGTCTTCACTTCCTCATCTCGTCACAGGGGTGTCGCTCCAGTCACCACTGGACCACGAATATCCCGGGTGGCCAAGGTCCTCGTGGCGGCGGACTCGCGACCGCAGACGGCCATCTGGTGAGCGTCGACGATGGTCTCGAGGAGGTGCGCTGATGGCTCCTGCACCGGATGTCCCGGCCGGCACTCAGCTCCTGACCCCGGGTTCGACCGCGCTGGGTGCCGCGCTCGCGGCCGCGACGACCCTCGCGGCCGTCCTGACGCTCGCGGTGCCGGGACTGCTTTCGGGACCGGCGGCCATGAGCGGCTCCGCACGGGGTACGGCGCTCGTCGTCCTGGTCGGCGGGGTACCGGCTCTGGTCGTCGGTCTCGCCGGCTCCCTGCGAGGCTCGATCCGGATGCTGACGATCACCGGCGGTGCCGCGGCGTACCTGCTCTACAACGCGGTGATGTTCCTCTTCGCGACCCCGGTCAACCAGGCGTTCCTCGTCTACGAGCTCATGCTCGGGCTGGGCTTGTGGTTCCTCGTCGTCCTCTGCCGGCGACTGTGGGTCATCGGCGTCACGCTCGAGCTACGACCGCCGCGCTGGGTGGCGGTCTACGTCGGGACGTTGGTCGTGCTCAACGCACTTGCCTGGCTGTCTCGGGTCATCGACGCGACGCTGTCACGACATCCCGACTCGCTGCTCACCGGGACCGGGCTCACGACGAATCCGGTGTATGTCCAGGACCTCGCTGTCTGGCTGCCCGCCTACGCCTGGGTGGCGGTCGGGATCTGGAAGGCCCACGGGCCGCGGGTTCTTCTCGGCGCGGCGGCCTTGACCGCCTGGCTCCTGGAAGCCGTCGGAGTAGCGGTGGATCAGTGGTGGGCGCACCACGCCGACCCCGCATCGCAGGTCGCGTCCCTCGCCGCGGTTCCGGCGTTTGCCGTCGTCGCGGTGGTGACGGTGTGGCCGTTGACGCGGATCCTGCGATCCGTGCCGGACGCTACCCCGTCATGGGTGGCCGGAAACGAACGGAGCCATCCGACTCACCGTTTCCACGCAGCCGGCTGATGAGTCGCGTACGACGGACCGACATCCGCGTCCAGATCGCCTGTTGGACGGCGAGCGTCAGCCAGCCTGCCATCGCCATCCCGGTCAGGTTCACGAGCAGCTGCAGCGTGCTTCCCCAGATCTCGTGACCGACACCGAAGGCAAGCCCCACCGCCACGTTGCCTGCCGCGGGAATCGTGGTGACCGAGATGAACACACCTGAGAGTCCGCCGACCTTCGCGGAGGTCAGCGACAGCGCGCCGGCAGCGGCCGCGATGAGGGCGACGATGAAGGACCACTTGTCCGGGGTGTAGATGAACGCGGTGTCGGGGCGTGGTCCGGTGATGTCCTCGACGGTCACCCACCCGAGGCCGCGGGCCACCAGGGCGGCGACCGCGGTCAGGAGGATCGCCACCAGGAACCCGACGACGAGGGTGCGCACCGCGAGGGCGCACAACCAGTACCTCCTGCGGACCAGCCCGAGACCCAGGGCCGCCACCGCCCCGAACTCCGGGCCCAGCACCATCGCACCGATCACCAGGATCTGGGAGTCCAGCACGATCGCGATGCCGGCGATGGTCGTGGCCATGGTCATGAAGGACAGGTAGGTCCAGTTGAGCTCGGAGTCCTCGTAGGCCTGGTGGGTCACATCGGCCCATACGACGGCGTCCGCGCTGCTCCCCGGTGTCCGACGCTCGGCGTCGAACCCGGGCAGGGAGATCCACGTCCGCACCGGATCCAGGTGCAGGCTGCCCTCGTGGTGGACTCCGAGCTCACGCAGGCGGTCGACGATGTCGTTGGCAGCCTCGCGGGGGATCTCGGCCGTCACCACATCGCCGCGCGGTTTCAGCGACGCTCCGCGAGCGACGGCGAGACCGCTGACCGCCGGGTCCGCCTCGAGGTGCGCAAGGACGTCGTCGGTCAGTTCGCTGGATGCAGTGACGCGCAGCTGGAGCATGGGGTCAGTCTCGCGGACCGTTGCGACCTGGCGGCGGGGCGCGGCGGACGTTCGTCGCGCTGAGTGGTCGAACCCGCCCTGGGCCAGGTGAGCTCTGCTCGCCAGGCGGTGGCTCACCTACTCAGCGCGATGAACCTGCCACCACGCGGTCGCCAGTGATGCCGCCGTGAGCAAGGCGCCGACGACGAAGACTCCCTGGGTGAGACCGCCGGCCTGGTCGATGATGCCGACGGCGACCACCGATCCGCCGACCAGGACGTAGACGCAGCACACGAAGGCGGCCGACACCTCGGCGCGCCGATCGGTGGGCGCGAGGGTGTTGAGCTCGTGCTGGGCGTGGACGAACGCCATGCCGTGGCCGACGCCGGTGACGACCGCTCCGGTCAGCACGGTGGGCAGCGAGTGGCTCGCGGAGGAGATGACGAGCAGCACCAGGCCGAGTGCGAGCAGCGAGAGGCCCACCGCCTGGGAGCGGTGCTGGTCGTCGCCGTGGCTCCGAGCCCAGACCTGGGTGCCCGCAGAGGCGAAGCAGGCCAGGGCCGAGTTGACCCCCAACAGGGCGAGGTTGTCCGTGTGCAGCAGCTCTGCGACGTACGACGGGACGACGGACAGGTAGAGAGCCAGGGAGGCCCAGACGAGGCCGGCGGTGAGGCCGACCCGGAGGAAGTCCGTCCTGATCCCGGAGGGCACCCTCGGCCACTGGATGCGCCACGGCTCTCGGCCGGGCGATCGCTCGGGGAGGAACCACGTGAACCCGACGGCCACGAGCGTGCCGACGAGCCCCACGACGTAGCTGAGATGGAGGGGGCTCGGCGCCCACTCGGCGAGGCACCCGGAGAGCACCGGACCGAGGCCGCTCCCGGCCGCCTGTGCCAGCCCCGCCAACAGTGCCGGGCGACGGGTCTCACGCTGCGGGTCGATCTCGACCAGCGCTGCTGTTGCGGGACCGCTGATCAGCCCGACGGCGACGCCCTGCAGGCCGCGCGCGACGTAGAGCCATCCGGTCGAGTCGGCCGCGCCGAACACCACGAGCCCGAGACACCCGATGAGCAGCCCGGCGAGGATCACCGGCCGCCGGCCGAACCGGTCGGCCAGTCGACCGCAGAACAGCAGCGCCGCGACCAGCGTGACGGCGTACGTCGCGAAAACGGTCGTGAGCACCAGCCCGTTGAACCCGAACTCGTCGGCGTACACGGCATACAGCGGTGCCGCGAGGTTGACCCCGGCCATCACGCACAGCCACCCCAGGAACACGGTGAGCACGGGGCGGAGGTACGCCGTGTCGGGGCGGTGGCGCACCGCCGTCCGGGCAGAAGACATCCGGCTCACGTACCCACCGTGCCGGGCACTCATGACGGCCCGCGCCGAACCATCACGCATGCAAGCGCCGCTGAGGGGTACCGCTCTCAGGGGTGGCGGGTGCCATCCGGGAGAGGAGCGTTCACGATGAGGTTCAGCCTGCGGAGTCTGGTGTCGTGGTTCAAGGTGGCCATCGCGCGTGGCGACGTTCCGCCCGCCACACGGGGCGGGGCCCATCGAAGCCGCTGAGCTGTCGTGCGGGTCCTGGCCGAGTTCGCCCTGTGGTGGTTGGCACTCACGGCCGGCTACCTGCTGCTGGTCTCGTCCCCGACTGGGCTCGAGGTGCCGATCGGGTTACTGATCGGCGCGGTCGCGGCCGGTGCGGGGGTGCTCGCCCGCCGCGCCTTCCGGCCCCCGGTGACGCTGCCGAGACTCGTGCGCCGAGTGGTGCTGCTGCCGCTCGACGTCGGCGGCGATGTGCTGTCGATGACCCGGCTGATGGTCACGGGACGTGCCTTCCGGGCTCGCGGCGACATCGACGAGGTCATGCTCCGCGATGACGACGCCACGCGGGTCTGGGCGGTGCTGCTGTCCTCGGCGGCGCCCGGAGGTCTGGCCGTCGACGTGGAGACGCGGGACGGCGACCTGGTGCTCCGCCGTCATCGCCTCACGTCGCACCAGCGCGTCAGCAGCGGCTGGGACACGGCATGACCTTGACCGCGGCACCCGCTCTCGGTGCGGCGTTCGGGTGGGTGGCGCTCGTGCTGGTCGTGGCCGCCGCCGGCCCGTGCCTGTACGCCGTCTGCCGTGGGAGTGAGGTCGCCCGCCTGATCGCGCTGCAGACGCTCTGCGTGACGGCGACCGTCGTCCTCGTGGTGCTGGCCGTCGGTCAGCACCGCCCGGCGTACCTCGACGTGCCGTTGGTCCTGGCCTTCGTCTCCCTGGCGGGGACGCTGGTGTTCGCCCGCTTCTTCGGCCGAGCCCTGTGAGCCCACAGGAAGCGGCGTCGGCCGCCCTGATCGGGCTCGGCACGCTCGTGCTGGTGGTGGCGTCCCTCGGAGTCGCCCTGCCCCGTGACCTGTTCGTGCGGCTGCACTACCTGAGCCTGGCGGCGATGGCCGGCGCGCCCCTGGTGCTGCTCGGCGTTCTCGTCCACGACCCTGCGGACTGGTTCAAGCTCGTGCTGATCGCGATGCTGCTCGTGGCAAGCTCGCCGGTCGGCTCCGCTGCGTCGGCACGCGCGATCGCTCGCAGTAGCCCGCGTTCGGGCGGCAGCCCGCGAGGCCGAGACGCATGATGGCCGAGGTCGTGCTCGCCGTGCTGCTGGCCGCGGCGGCCGGCATCGGGACCTCCGTGGCGCTGACTCGCGACCCGACCAGGCAGGCGCTGGTGCTCTCGGCGTACGGGCTCGTGCTCGGGATGCTCATGGTCGCGCTCCAGGCCCCTGACGTCGCGTTGGCCCAGATCGGGATCGGGACCGCGGTCGTCCCGCTGCTCGTCGTGCTCACGGTCGCCAAGGTCGAGCGCGAGCTGTCCGAAGGTCGAGAACCCGGCGACTTCGAGGAGGGGTCTGACAAGGGGAGCAGCCTATGACCCGGGCCCGGGCCAGCCGCCTGCTCCTCGCCGTCGGCGGGTCGGGGGCAGCCATCCTGATGCTGCTCGCGCTCGGTGGCCTGCCGCGTCTCGGCGACGTGCCGCATCCGTACGCCGAGCGGGCAGTGCCTGCGGCGCTGAGCCGCCACACCGCCAACGTCATCTCGTCGGTGAACTTCGACCAGCGCGCCTTCGACACGATGGGCGAGGAGTTCGTGCTCTTCGCGGCCGCCGTGGCCGCCGTACTCCTGCTCCGGCGGTTCCACGACGAGGAGGAGGACGCCCACGACCTCCAGTACGGCCCGCGCGACGTCTGGAGCGCCGCCAACCTGGCGGGGTTCGCGCTGCTCGCCCCGACGATGATGGTCGGTCTGTACGTCGTCGCCCACGGGGCCGTCAGCCCGGGCGGCGGGTTCCAGGGTGGTGCGGTGCTGGCGACCGGCCTGCACCTCGCCTACCTGGCGGGGGACTACGTCGTCCTCCAGCGTCTGCGGCCGGTCGCCGTCTTCGACGCGGCGGAGGCCGTCGGCGCCGCCGGCTTCGTACTGCTCGGGATCTCGGCGCTGTTCGTCGGCGACCCCTTCCTCACCAACTGGCTCCCCACGGGCACCCTCGGAGCCCTGGCCTCGGCCGGGATGGTGGAGCTGTTCAACGTCGCAGTGGGGATGGAGGTGGCCTCGGCCCTGGTGCTGCTGCTGGCCAAGTTCCTCGAGCAGGCCCTCGTCGTCCGAGGCGGCGGCGATGCATGAGGTGCTCGGAGTCCTGCCGTACGCCGTGGCGGCCTGGATCCTGCTCGTCGGCTGCTACGGCATCGCGACCAGCCGCAGCTTCATCCACGTGGTGGTCTGCCTCTCGCTGGTGCAGTCGTCGACGTACCTGATGCTGCTGATGGTCGGCTGGTCCCACCATGCGACGGCTCCGGTGTTCGCGGACGTGAAGCCGGGCGTGCCGGTGGTGGACCCCGTCGTGCAGGCACTCACGCTCACCGACATCGTCGTCGGCGGGGCCGTCACCGCCCTCCTGCTGGCGCTCACGATCCAGCTCGCCAAGCGTCAGGGCAGCATCGACCCGGACCGCATCCGGTCCCTCGAGGAGGAGCTCGAGGAGTGATGGCCGCGTGAACACCCTGGCCGTGATGCTCGTCGTCGCTCCGCTCCTGGCGGGCGCGGTGATCGCCGGAGCCTCGATCACCCCGCTCGGCCGGCGACTCGCGGACCCGCTGGGGGTCGCCGTCGCGGTCGCCGTCCCCGCTGGGGCCGTCGTCCTGATCGTGACCGTGGGCGAGACCACCCGCGTGCTCTGGCAGGGCGGCTGGGAGCCGGTGCACGGGCAGGCGATCGGGGTGGCCCTGGTCGTGGACAGGCCGGCGCTGCTGATCGTGGCCCTCGTGGGGCTGCTCACGGCGGCGGCGCTGACCTGGTCCTGGCACTTCCTGGCCGACACCGGCGCGTCGTACGTCGTGCTGGTCCTGCTCTTCCTCGGCGCCTGCGACGGGTTCGTCCTCGCCGGCGACGTCTTCGACGCCTTCGTGTGGTTCGAGCTGATGGGCGTCACGGCGTACGCCCTCACCGGGATGCGCGTCGAGGAGCCTCGCAGCGTCCACGGGGCGCTGTCGTTCGGGATCGTGAACACGGTCGGCGCCTCCCTCTCGCTCACCGGCGTCGCGCTGCTCTACGCCCGCACCGGCGAGCTCAACCTGGCCGCCATCGGGGCGTCGCTGCGCACGGCGTCGGCCGACCACCTCGTGCTGATCTCCTGTGCGCTGCTGCTGACCGGTGTCCTGGTGAAGATGGCGCTGGTCCCGTTCCACTTCTGGACGGCCGACGCCGAGGCTGTCGCACCGACCCCCGTCTGCGTCCTGCTGTCCGGCGCGATGATCACCGTCGGAGCGTTCGCGGTCGCGCGCTGGTGGTGGGTGGTGTTCGACGGAGCCGTGCCCGAGACCGCGATCCGCCACGCCCTGCTGGGCTTCGGGGCGGTGACAGCCGTGGTCGGGGCGCTGATGTGCGCCACGCAGCGACACCTGAAGCGCCTCCTGGCCTACTCCACGGTGGCGCACTCCGGGGTGATCTCCTGCGGCATCGGGCTGCTCAGCGGGTCAGGGCTCGCCGCGGCCGGCCTGTACGCCGTCGGTCACGCCTGCTCGAAGGGTGCCCTGTTCCTGGTCGCGGGCATGCTGCTCAACCGGTTCGAGACGCTCGACGAGCACGAGCTCTACGGACGGGGTCGCCGGATGCACCTGGCCGGTGCCATCTTCATCGTCGCGGGGCTCTCGCTGGCCGGGCTCCCTCCGCTCGGCACCTGGGCCGGCAAGTCGGCGTACTCCGGTGCCCTCGCCGACGCGCACGCGGAGTGGCTGGAGGTGGTCCTGGTCCTGGTCTCGGCGCTCACCGGCGGAGCCGTCCTCCGGGCCGGGCTCCGGATCTTCGTGGGTCTGGGGGACGTGCCCGATCCCGGCCCCGACACGCACGAGGAGCCCGAGGGAGACACACCACGGCGCCGGGACGGGTTCCGGGTGCTGGCCCCACCTGCTGTCCTCCTGGTGCTGGCAGCGGGTCTCGGGCTCTGGCCGGGGGTCGCCGCCGTGGCACAACGAGCGGGGGCCACCATGACCGACACCGGGGGGTACGTCGACGCCGTCCTGCACAATGCACAGGTCACGGCCCCGGAGGTCACGGTGGAGCCGTTGTGGCAGGCACTGTCGGCGGGACTCGGCCTGCTCGCGGTGGTCCTCGGCATCGCCTTCGCGGTCGCCGGGCTGTGGCCGAGCCGCCGCCCGCGGATCGTCCGAGCGGCGCTCGGCCCGGTGCGGATCATGGTGCGCCGGCTGCACGACGTCCATCGCGCCCATGTCGGCGACTACGTGAGCTGGGTGCTGGTCGGGTTCACGGTGCTCGGGGCGACCCTGCTGCACACCTGACCGCCGGCATCCCCTGAGCGGGTGGTTTGCCGAACCCGTTGCTCGGCTACACAAGAGACATGTCAGACGAGGAGTCCACCTCGACGGTGATCGTGGCCGGGGCCGCGAACCTGGCGATCGCCGTGGCCAAGCTGCTCGCGGGGCTGGTCTCGGGCTCGGCGGCGATGCTGTCCGAGGCGGCGCACTCGTTCGGGGACACCATCAACCAGGTGTTCCTGATGACCTCGCTGCGTCGCAGTCGCAAGCCGCCGGACGACGAGCACCCGTTCGGGTACGGGATGGAGCGGTACTTCTGGTCGTTGCTGGCCGCAGTCGGGATCTTCGTCCTCGGCGCCGGCTTCTCGGCTTATCAAGGGATCTCGGCGCTCACGACATCCGGCGAACAGGGCGACACCACCTGGGCGTTCGTGGTGCTCGGCGTCTCGTTCGTGTTCGAGGGGAGCTCGTTCGTCAAGGCGCTGGTGCAACTACGACGGGAGGCGGGGCAGGCCTCCGCGATGGCGGATCACCTGCGACACGAGGCCGACCCGGCGCTCCGGGCCGTGGTGTTCGAGGACGGCGTCGCCCTCGTCGGCCTGCTCCTGGCCGCGGGCGGTCTTGCTCTCGACTCCGTCAACGGTGGCCGCACCTGGGACGGCGTCGCCTCGCTGGCGATCGCCGCGCTGCTCGTCACCGTCGCCTACGGCCTCGGCAGGCAGAACCAGCAGTACCTGATCGGCAAGGCGGCGTCGCCGCGGCTGCGCCAACAGATCGGCGACCTCATCCGTGAAACTCCTGGTGTCGACGCGGTCCTCGAGCTGCTGACGATGCGACTCGCGCCCGACCAGGTGCTGGTCGCGGCTCGGGTCGACCTGGCAGACGACCTCACACCTGAGCAGATCGAGCACGCCGCCGACGACATCGACGACCTGGTCCGGCAGCGCTTCCCCGAGGTGCGTCACGTGTTCCTCGACCCCACACCCGACAAGGCCGACGACCCCGCACGTCACTAGGTCCCGTCACGACTCCTGGAAGGCCTTCGGTGTCATCCGGGCCGGTAGGACGTACAGCAGCGTGCCGAGGATGGCGAGGAGCACGACCGCCACGACCACGGCGGCGACCCCGTTCATCACCACCCAGAAGATCAGCGTCGCGATCCCGGTCACGAGCAGCGCCACCGCGACGACCACCACCTGGCTGGCGAGGTGGCCCACCTGGACGACCCGCTCCTTCACGTGCTCCCCGAAGACGCGACGGTGCAGGATGACAGGCGTCAGGTTCACACCGACGGCCACGGCCGCGAGGAAGACCAGGGCCAGGTACAAAGCCTCCTGCCAGCTGTCGAGACTGGAGAAGGTCTGGGTGAACGGAAGGGTCAGCAGGAAGCCGGACAGGAGCTGGAGCCCGGTCTGGGTGATCCGGAGCTCCTGCAGGAGCTCACCCCAGTTCCGGTCGAGCCGCTCCTCGCGTGACTCGTCCCGATCGCCCTCGCGCTCCGGCACCTCCGCACCTCCTCGGGTCGAGGCTAACGGTGCGTCCGGAACAGCGGGTCACGCCGACGGCCGCAGCAGCACCTTGGTCCATCCGTCGAGCCGCTTGTCGAACTTGTCGTAGGCGTCGACCGCCTCGGTGAGGTCGAGCTCGTGCGAGACGAGCTCCGAGGGCTTCGCCCGGCCGTCGATGATCAGGTCGCGGAGCTGCCGGTTGTAGCGCTTGACCGGCGCCTGGCCTGTCGCCATCTGCTGGCCCTTGCTGAAGAACGTGCCGTAGCTCCAGGCGGGCCGGCCCTGCTGGGCCAGCTCGTTCGGACCACCCGGGTCCTCGGGCACGTAGACGCCGACGACGCCGATGCCGCCGTGCGCCTTGACGACCTGCGCCAGCTCGTCCAGGACCATGGCCGGATCCTCGTCGCCCTGCGGGTCATGGGCCTGCCAGCCGACTGCCTCGACGCCGCGGTCGACTCCCAGGCCGGCGGTTGCGTCCATGATCTGCTCGACCGGGTCGCCCTTGGTGGCGTCGATCGGAGCGCACTCGAAGCGCTCGACGAGCGCCAGACGGTCGCGCTGGTGGTCGACGACGTACACCCCACGAGCGCCCTGCAGCCGGGCGCTGTGGGCCGCCAGCAGGCCGACGGGTCCGGCGCCGAAGACGGCGACCGTGTCACCGGGCTCGAGCCCGGACAGCCGGGTCCCGTGCCACCCGGTGGGGAAGATGTCGGAGAGCGTCGTGAAGTCGTTCTCGTGCTCGTCGCCCGAGGGCAGGTCGAGCAGGTTGAAGTCGGCATAGGGCACGCGGAGGTACTCGGCCTGCCCGCCGGGGTACGGGCCCATGTTTGCGTAGCCGTACGCCGCGCCCTGCATCCCGTCGATCGGGTTCGTGCGCTCGCAGAACGACGTCCAGCCCTCGTTGCAGCTGCGGCAGGTGCCGCAGGCGATGTTGAACGGGACCGACACCCGGTCGCCCGCGCTCACGCGTCCGACGGCCGAGCCGACGTCCTCCACCACGCCCATGTTCTCGTGGCCGAGCACGGTGCCGGCCTCGACGTCGGTGCGCCCCTCGTACATGTGCAGGTCGGAGCCGCAGATGTTGGTGGTGGTGATCCGGATCAGCGCATCGGTCGGGTCCTCGATGCGAGCGTCCGGCACCTCCTCGACGGCGAGCTCGCGCGGTCCCTTGTAGACGACGGCCTTCATGGATCCTCCTCGGGTGGAACGGGTACGAGGGCTTCGTATCCGATCGGCGGCACGGCACTCCGTCGTGAGACACATGCATGGCTCGAGCCGATGTGGGTAGTGGGGGTCTCGCGCGACGTGACCTACTGAGGCCTCATCGCCCTGTTTCTCGGGTCGCGTCGCTGAGGCCGTGAGCGCCGGCGGCGACAGCGGCCGCCACGCGCTCCACCAGTCGGTCGTCGAACACGTCGGGCACGATCTGCGTCGGATCCGGCTCCTCGACGAGGGAGGCGATCGCCTCGGCGGCCGCGGCCATCACGACGCCGTCCACCCGCCGAACGGGGGCGTCGAGCAGACCGCGGAGCACCCCGGGGAAGGCGAGCACGTTGTTGATCTGGTTGGGGAGGTCGCTCCGCCCGGTGGCGACCACGGCGCCGTACCGCCGGGCGTCCTCGACATCGAACTCGGGGTCGGGGTTGGCGAGTCCGAACAGGATCGGGCCGTCACTCATCGACCGCACCATGCTCTCGTCCACGATCCCGGGGGCGCTGACCCCGATGAGGACGTCGGCGCCGTCCAGGCATGCGGCCAAGCCGCCGGTGTCTCCCTCCGGGTTGGCGTGCTCGGCGAGCCATGCCTTCTCGCCGGCCAGGTCTCGACCCGGATGGAGGGAGCCCCGACTGTCGCAGACCACGATCCGCCGCACGCCCTGCTCCAGCAGGAGCCGCGCGACAGCGCTCCCGGCCGCGCCCGCGCCGGAGACGACCACCGAGACGTCGCTCAGCTCTCTACCCACCACCTGCAACGCGTTGCGCAGCGCGGCGAGCACCACGATGGCCGTGCCGTGCTGGTCGTCGTGGAAGACCGGGATCTCCAGCTCGTCCTCGAGCCGCCGGACGAGGTCGAAGCAAGGGGGCGCGGCGATGTCCTCGAGGTTGATGCCGCCGACTCCGACCGAGACGTCCGCGATCGTGCGGACGAGGTCGTCCACGTCGCGGCTCCGCAGGGGAAGTGGCCAGGCGTCGATGTCGGCCAGGCGCTTGAAGAGCACCGACTTCCCCTCCATCACCGGGAGGCCGGCGCGCGGCCCGACGTCCCCGAGGCCGAGGATGGCGGAGCCGTCCGTGACGACGAAGATCCGATTGCCGGCGCCCGTGACCCGGGGAACCGCGCTGTCGTCAGCGGCCGCGCGCTCGACCGCATCGGCCACCCCCGGCGTGTACACACGTTAGAGGTCGTCGTGGTCCGCGACCTGCACGGTGGGCGCGATCTCGAACTTTCCGCTGGCGTGCTGGAGGGCGGTCATGCTGGCCGCGTACCCGAAGGCGGGGTGCGGAATGCGCCACTGGTGCGCGGCTCAGCCTCACGTGCGGCCCTTCTGGCACGCGGGGCACCAGAACCCGTGCCGGCCGCCGAGGGAGAACCTGGCGATCTGCCCGTTCCCGCGAGGGCAGTCGGCCCCGCTACGGCGTCGGTGCAGCAGCCATCCCCGTGGCATCTCGTCCGGCTGGGCACCGGCCCGGACGGCGCGGTCGACGACCCGATGCAGCTGCCGATGCGCCCGTCGTACACCGGCGTCGGTGATCTCCGCTGCCGGGGCATGAGGGTCGAGCCGCGCCTGGAAGAGGATCTCGTCGGTGTAGATGTTGCCGAGTCCCGCAACCTCCGACTGGTCCATCAGCAGCGCCTTCAGCCCTGCCCGGCTGCCACGGAGGAGCTCGATCAGGTCGCGCGGGCCCAGGTCGAGA
>JAFMQY010000194.1 GCA_017354415.1 Nocardioides sp. | reverse complement strand
TCTCGGGAGCCACCCGGCTCATGGTCACGCCCGACCTGACCGGCGATGGGCGCAACGACCTGCTCGTGCGTCGGGCCGACGGCAGCGTCGCCGTCCGGCCGGGAACCGCGACGGGTACCTTCGCCGCCACCACGCGGGTGATCACGGCGTTCCGGGGCAAGGACCAGATCCTGGCAGCCGGCGACCTCACCGGAAACGGGCGCAACGACCTCGCCGCGCGCGACCCTGCCACCGGGGCCCTGGTCCTCTTCCTCCCGCGGGCCGACGGGTCGTTCCGCAAGATCGCTCTCGGTTCGTCGTGGAACTCCTACAACCTGATCACCGGGGTCCGCGACGTGACCGGCGACGGCCACCCGGACCTGGTCGCGCGGAGCACCGACGGCAAGCTCTGGCTGTACGCCGGCACCGGCCGCGCGTCGTTCAAGCAGGCGGTGCAGGTGCCCGGAGCCTTCGGCGGGTACGACGTGATATCCGGCGGCGGGGACCTCACCGCCGACGGCAAGGCGGACCTCTTCGTCCGCGACCGGTCCACCGGCGACGCCTACGTGCTGTCCGGTCGCGGCGACGGCACGTTCGGCCCCGCGCTCGGCCCGTACACCACGTTCCGCGGTGCGACGCGACCGGTCGTCGGCAACGTCGTCGGCTCTCGTGCCCCTGACGTCGTGTCCATGTCCGGTGACAACGTGCGGGTCTTCGCCAACACGGGCGGGTTCGACCTGGGCGTGCCGATCGACACCGGGGCGAACTTCTCGCACGCCGACCGCATCCTCGTCGCCGGCGACTGGGACGGTGACGGCCATGGCGACGTGATCACGCGCGAGGCGGCCACCGGCAACCTCGTACTCTGGCGCGGCAACGGCCGCGGTCATCTGACCCGGAGCACGATCCTGGCCCGGCGGTTCGGCCGCGTGACCAAGCTGGCGGCGGTCGGCGACATGACCGGGGACGGCTTCCCGGACCTCATGGGCCAGCCGCGCGGCGGCGTGATGAGGATCTATCCCGGCCGCGGGCTGGCGGGCGTCAAGCGCGCCTACCCGGCGTACGGGCGCATCAGGCACGGGGTCCAGATCGGCATCGGCCGCTGGAACACGGACGGCGCTCCGGACTCCCTGTTCCGCAACGGCCGTACCCTGAGGCTGTTCCTCGGCAACGGTCCCGGCGGGCTGTACTCGCCGCGCACGCTGCCGATCGACCTGTCGCCGTACAACTGGGTGATCGGGGTCAGCGACCTGCGGCTGCACGGACACCCGGACCTGATCGTCCGCGCACGTGGGACCGGTCGGCTCTACGCTCTGCCCGGCACACGGCGGGGCTTCCGGCCGCGCGTCTACCTCGGTAACGGCCTCGCCGGCTACGACCTGGCGGGCTAGTCACCGGCAACGGGGGCGAAGCGGGCGGTCACCCGTTCGTCACCCGCGATCCGTGCGCATCGCTCTGCCGAGGCGTGTGCGACCAGGACCAGTGAGCCGCCGCGTGCCAGAGGCTCGGTCAGGGAGGCGAGGCCGGAAGGGGAAGCCGGGTTCGCCTCCGACAGGAGACGTCCGCCGTCGGCGAGGTAGCTCCCGGCGGCGGCTGCACTCCACAGCTCACTCTGCGTGGTGCCGCCGACCGCTGGGTCGTCGTCCGACGGACCGGGCCACGCGATGAAGGAGTCGGGCTGCGACCACACCTCGACCCCGAGGTCGTGCACACCCTCGGGGACCGGGTCGGCGTACCGGCCGGCCAGCGGGAGCAGAGCGCTGGCCACGACCGGCACCCGCTGTGCGATGCCCGCCCAGCGCGCCAGCCCCTCCGGGCCCGTGACAACGGCGTCCGGCTCTCCGTCCCAGACCACCTCGAGCCCGCAGCTCCACGCTGCGCCGAGCACGACGGTGCCGAGCCAGTGCGGCGGGAGGTCGACGAGCAGCCGGCTCCCGTGCTCGATGTCGAGCTCGTCGGCCAGCAGTGAGGAGACCTTGGCCACCCAGTTCGCGTACGTCGTGACCGACAGCTCAGTGCGCTCGCCCGTCGCGTCGTCGTAGAAGGTCACCAGCGGGCGTCCGGGGTCGCCGGCGAGGAGCCGTGACAGGACCTGCTGGAAGGTCGTCATCGACCCTCGGGCGCGGGCTCTTCGAGGTCGAGGGCGGTGTTGATCCGGGTGCTCGAGTCGGCCTTGTCGAACCCCCCGATCCCGTAGATCAGGCGGATGTCGTTGCGGCGAGCCGCCTCGACCTCCTCGGCCGGAAGCGTGTCGAGGTCCTTGCGGTCGCCGCCGTTGCAAAACTCGAGCTCCGTGTCCGGGAAGTCGGCCCGGACCACGTCGAACGAGCCGTCCATGCCGGGGCCCTCTTCCACGGCCAGGTACGCGGCGTCCACCGCCCGCAGCGAGCGGACGATCCGCATCCGATCCTCCTCGGACTGGATGACCTTGCCCTTCTTCAACACCTGCTGCGCGTCGTTGTTGACGATCACGATCAGGTAGCCGGTGCGGGCGCGCGCGGCCTCGAACAGGTCGAGGTGTCCGACGTGCAGCGGGTTGAAGTAGCCGCTGACCACGGAGGCCCGGCGAGGCAGGTCGGAGGAGGTCACGACGCCCGGCCCTACATCCCGTTCGGTTCGGGGGAGTCGCTGAACGGGTACTTGTCCATGAAGGACGACAGCGCCGCGCCGGAGACGGACGAGCAGTACTGCCAGACACCTTGCTGCTGGGCGGCGCCGGCCGCGGCGTTCTGCACGCCTCCGACCGACCAGTGGGTGAAGGCGATGTGCTGGCCGCTCGGGAAGGCCTTGCCGTCGTCCTGGGTCCACGGAACGGCCTTGAACTTGTCGCGCAGGTCGCTGGTGCCCGCGAACTTCGAGGCGATCGCCTTGACCTGCGTCATCTGGCCGCTGTCGCCGGCCACGCTGTCGTCGTACCACAGGATCGTGTAGCCGTGTTCCTCGTTGTGCACGAGGGTGCCGAGGGCGGGGCGATCGGCAGCGGTGTAGAACTTCCGCGCCATCGGGTCGGGGTCGACGTAGTGCTTGCCGAAAGCCGGAGGTGCCTCGGGGTAGGTGACCGGCGACCCGTCCGGGATGTGCTGCTGGTTGCCCGTGGCCGGCTTGGTCGTCGGCTTCCGGCACACCGACGCAGGGGCGCCGATCTGCGCGACGTCCTTGCCGCGGTAGGCGCGGCCGGCCCACCAGTTCTTGACCGGCTGGTACGCCGCCAGTCCCACGATCAGCACGGCCACGACCGAGCAGACGACGACGATCATCATCCCGCGGCGGCGCTCGGCAGCCTTCTGCTGGGCGCGCATCTGCTCGACGAGCTTCTGGCGCTCGGTGCGGGCAGCCTTCGACGACTTGGACGACTTGGCCATGGGTGCTCTCTCTGCGTCGGCTCGGCTTCGCCTGCCGGACCGGTGGTGCGGGCGAGTCTACGGAGTGGTCGACGTCAGCCGAATTCGGGACGCGTCGCGGCTCTCGGTCTGCCAGCCATGGGCGTACGACGCCACCTCGGCCGCCCAGAGCGCCCTCGGGTCGGCCGTGGTCAGCACCACGGCGCCGCCGTCGAGGCGTGCCTCGGCCCCGGTGAGGCCCTCCAGGACGTCTCGCAGGTCCTCGGGGTCCACCGCAGCCCCGAACGCCCGGCGGTCGCCGGGGCGGGACGAGAGTGCGGCCAGCACGGCCTCGCGTGCGCCCAGACCGAACAGGTCGGTCCCCTCGGGCCGGATCAACGTGGACGCCCCCGGACCGTCATCGCCGGTCGGGAGCACCACATCCGCGCGGCCGCGGACCACGACGAACGGTCGGCGAGCGAGCTTGCGCGACGCCAGCTCTGCGGCACCGGCCATCTCGTCGGCAAGTGCGGGCGCCGTCACCTCGAGCGTGTTGCCATAGGGGTCGACGCGCCCGACGTGGTCGTCGAGTGGCAGCAGCCCTGCGGCGCCGATCGCGACGTCGGTCTGGCCTTCACGCCAGGGGCGTCCCGCGGTGTCCGTGACCAGGACGGCGACGTTGGCACCGGCCCGGCGGGCGATCGCGGCCCGGAGAGCGCGGGCGGTCCCGTCGGGATCCGCGGGAAGGAGCAGCACGTGTCCCGGCTCGACGTTGGAGGCGTCGACGCCGGCTGCCGCCATCGTCAGGCCCAGCCGGTTCACGACGATCGAGAGCGGGCCACGGCGCGCCACCAGGCGTCGGGTCTCGCGCACGATCGCCTCGGCCCGGTCACCGGCCACCACCCGCCCCTCGGCCTTGCTCACCACCTTGCTGGTCACGCACACGACGTCGCCGTCGGCGAGCTCGGCCCCCGAGAACGCGGCCCCTGAGAACGCGGCCCCTGAGAACGCGGCCAGCACGTGGTCCGCGAGGTCGTCGCCCCGGCGTACCTCGCCGACCCCGTCGGGGGCCCAGATGCTGATCACGAGACCAGGGCGACTGCCGCGGCGGCCATCTCCGCGGTCGCCTCGGGTGAGGTCATCAGGAGTGGGACGGCCTCGCACCGAAGCCCGCCCTCGCGCACACGGTCGACGGTCGCGGCGTCGACGGTGTCGACCAGCCAGCCGTCGAGGACGCCGCCGGCGGTCCGCGCGCCGTAGTGGAGTCCCACGGCCGCCGCACTCACCTCGACCCCGAGGGAGGTGAGCAGCTGGTGTGCCATCCCGCGGACGTGCGTGCCGCCGACGATCGGGGACAGCCCCACGACCGGGGCCTTGGCGGCGACGAGTGCCTCGCGAACCCGGGGGACGCCCAGGATCGTGCCGACGCTGACCACGGGGTTGCTCGGTGGGACGACGACCAGGTCGGCGTCGGTGATCGCGTCGATGACGCCGGGCCCGGGGGAGGAGTCCTCGAGGCCGACCACGATCACCGCCTCGGCCGGCACCTGTGCGTGCAGCCGCACCCAGTACTCCTGGAAATGGACCACCCGTCGACCGCTGGGCGAGTCCGGGTCGGCGATCGCGATGTGGGTCTCGACCCGGTCGTCGGTCATCGGCAGCAGCCGGAGGCTGTCGCCGTAGGTGGGGAAGAGCCAGCGTCGGCAGAGCGCCTCGGTCACCTGGGACAGTGGGTAGCCCGCGTCGAGCATCTGGGTCCGCACCAGGTGGGTGGCCAGGTCGCGGTCGCCCAGTCCGAACCAGGTGGGCTCGACGCCGTACGCAGCCAGCTCCTCCTTCGCGCTCCAGGTCTCGTCGCGGCGACCCCAGCCGCGCTCGGGGTCGATCCCCTCGCCGAGGGTGTACATGACCGTGTCGAGGTCAGGGCAGACCTTGAGCCCGTGCAGCCAGATGTCGTCGGCGGTGTTGGCGACCACCGTGACCTCGGCGTCACGGTCCGCGCCCGGCAGCAGCCCACGGCGTACGCCGTGCAGCAGGCCGCGCAGGAACGTCGCGCCGCCCACACCCCCCGACAGGACGGTGATGGAGGTCATCGGGGTCCCCGCGGAGACGTGAGCGACGCGAGCGGTTGCGTGGGGCGAGAACGCATGGCGCTAGCCTGCCGCACCGCAGGGCGACCCCGCCTGCTGCCCAGCGGCCACCTCGCACGCGGCGGGTGCTACGCGCGGATACCCCACGTCGTGGGCGAATGCCAATACCAGATACTGCCTTGACTTCCGGTGTGCGACAGGCATGTAATTACAAGAGTGTTCTTCGGACGGTATGGGGGTCCGAGCCGAGTACAGCCGAGGGTCGAAAGGGCGATAACCGTGAGGGATCTGTTTCTCCTCGACGCGGACGCCGAGGAAGCTGGTTGGCAAGAGCGGGCGCTGTGCGCACAGACCGATCCCGAGGCGTTCTTCCCGGAGAAGGGCGGCTCGACCAGGGAGGCCAAGAAGGTCTGCCTGACCTGCGAGGTGCGGGGCGAGTGCCTCGAGTACGCCTTGCTCCACGACGAGCGCTTCGGCATCTGGGGCGGCCTCTCCGAGCGGGAGCGCCGCAAGCTGAAGAAGCGCGCCGTCTGACACCTGCTCGAGCGCGGCGGGGCCGCCCGGACGGCCCCGTGGCTCGACCGGGGTGACCCGGCTCACCACGGCGGCGAATTCGGGACCCTCTCGACCCGCCGCTAGGGTGAGCGACCGTGAATCCGACCGTCGTGGCCCTTCTCGTCAGCCACGACGGAGCCCGGTGGCTCCCGAACGTCATCGAGGGCATCCGCACCCAGACCCGCCCCGTCGACGCGGTGGTCTGTGTCGACACCGGTAGCCGTGACGGGAGTCCCGAGCTCCTCCTCGACGCCTTCGAAGGCGTCGTCACCGCGTCCGGACGTACGGCGTACCCCGAGGCGGTGCGGCTCGGGCTCGAGCAGATCGCCCCGTACGACGTGGACTGGGTCTGGCTGCTGCACGACGACAGCAACCCCGCTCCCGACGCCCTCGAGGTGCTGCTGGCGGCCGCCTGTGACGACCCGAGCGCCGACGTTCTCGGCCCGAAGCTGCGTGAGTGGCCCTCACTCAAGCGGCTGATCGAGGTGGGCGTCACGATCTCCGGAACCGGTCGCCGGGAGACCGGCCTCGAGCCGGGCGAGTACGACCAGGGCCAGCACGACGAGGTGCATCAGGTGCTCGCGGTCAACACCGCGGGCATGCTGGTCCGCCGGCAGGTGCTCGACCAGCTCGGCGGCTTCGACGACAACCTGCCGATCTTCGGCAACGACATCGACTTCGGCTGGCGGGCCGCCGCCCAGGGCTTCCGCACCGTGGTGGTGCCGCAGGCGGTCGTCTTCCACGCCGAGGCGGCGCACAAGGGCACGCGGCGCACGCCGCTCACCGGCCGTCACACGCACTACCAGGAACGGCGGGCCGCGCTGTACACGCTGCTCGCGAACGTGCCCGCCAGGCGGCTGCTGTGGCAGTTCATCCGCCTGTTCTTCGGCACCCTCGTCCGGATGATCGGGTTCCTGGTGGTCCGGTCGCCGGGCGAGGCGCTCGACGACCTGGCGGCCCTGGTCTCGGTCTACTTCAGCCCGAACGAGATCCGCCGTGCGCGCAAGGCACGTCGTACCTCAGGCGGTCACGACCCCCGGTCACTGCTGTCGCCCTGGTGGGTGCCCTACCGGCACGGTCTCGACTTCATCGGCGACATCGTCAACGCTGCCCTCAACCAGGCGCAGGACGTCGCGGACCGCCGCCGGGCCGCGAAGGAGGCGGCTGCTCCCGCGCCGATCCGGCGGCCCGTCGTGCTCGACGAGGACGCGATGGAGGAGGACACCGGTCTCGTCGCCCGCTTCCTCACCAACCCGCTGGCACTGGCCCTCACCTTCGTGGTGGTGCTCTCGTTGGTCGGAGCCCGCGAGGCGTTCGGCCGGGTCACCGGCGGCGGGCTGGCCCCGGCGCCCGAGACGGCAGCTCAGCTGTGGCGGCTCTGGACCGAGTCCTGGCACCCGCTGGGCACGGGGACACCGGTCCCCGCTCCGGCGTACGTCGCGCCGATGGCGGCCCTGGGCTCCGTGCTCGGCAACAGCGCTTCCGCCGCGGTGTCCGCCGTCCTGCTGCTCGCGGTGCCGCTGGCCCTGTGGGGCG
>JAFMQY010000193.1 GCA_017354415.1 Nocardioides sp. | reverse complement strand
GGCCCCGGGAGTAGGGTCGCGCCATGACCCAGACCCAACGGTGGGAGTACCTCACGGCGCCGATCCTGGTGCACGCGGCGAAGCAGATCCTCGACAACTTCGGAGCGGATGGCTGGGAGCTCGTACAGGTCGCGCCGGGCATGAACCCCGAGAACGTGGTCGGGTACTTCAAGCGTCCCGTCGCCGAGGGAGCCGCACAGTGACGGCTGTGGAGGACCGGCTCGCCGAGCTGGGTCTGTCCGTCCCGGACGTGGCGAAGCCGGTGGCGTCGTACGTGCCGGCGATGCAGTCCGGCCCCCACGTCTACACCTCGGGCCAGCTGCCGATGCGCGCGGGCGAGCTGATGGCGACCGGCAAGGTCGGCGGGGCGGTCTCCCCCGAGGACGCCGCCGCGTGTGCGCAGCAGTGCGCGCTGAACGCGATCGCCGCGGTCAAGTCCGTGGTGGGCGACCTCGACACCGTGAAACGCGTCGTGAAGGTGGTGTGCTTCGTGGCCTCGGTGCCTGAGTTCACCGGCCAGCCGCAGGTCGCCAACGGCGCCTCCGACCTGCTGGGCAAGGCCTTCGGTGAGGCTGGGGCGCACGCCCGGTCGGCGGTCGGTGTCCCGGTGCTGCCGCTGGACGCGCCGGTCGAGGTCGAGATCCTCGTCGAGGTCTGAGATGCGGGTGTCCCTGCCCCCGCAGCTGGTCGCGCACGCCCGCGAGTTCGCCGAGGGACGTCGTACGCCGGCCGAGCCGCTCGACGCCGCCACCGTGATCCTTACCCGCACCGGGATGAACGGTCCCGAGGTCTATCTGCTCCGGCGCCACACCACGATGGCGTTCGCCGGTGGGATGTGCGTCTTCCCCGGCGGCGGCGTCGACCCGCGCGACTTCGACCGGTCCGTGGCCTGGGCCGGGCCGTCCCCGTCGGTGTGGGCCGAGCAGCTCGGCACCGGTGAGGAGATGGCGCGGGCGCTGGTGTGCGCGGCGGTCCGGGAGACGTTCGAGGAGTCCGGCGTGTTGCTGGCCGGTGCTTCGGGCTCGGAGGTCGTGGCGGACACGACCGGCGCCGACTGGGAGGCCGATCGGCGGGCGCTCGAGGCGAAGGACCTGGCGTTCACGTCGTTCCTCGACCGGCGCGGGCTGGTGCTGCGGACGGACCTGTTGGGAGTGTGGTCCGCCTGGTGCACCCCGGAGTTCGAACCGCGGCGCTTCCGCACCTGGTTCTTCGTGGCGGCGCTCCCACCGGGGCAGCGCACGCGCGACGTGTCGACGGAGTCGTCATCGGTGACCTGGCTCTCGGCGCGGGGCGCCTGCGACGCCGTCGACGAGGGCGATCTCGGGATGATGCCGCCGACGTACCTCACCTGCCTCGAGGTCGCGCAGCACGCGTCACCGGACGACCTGCTCGCTGCGACGCGGGGCCGGGTGGTGGAGATGTTCACGCCGGCGGTCGAGGGTGAGGGCGCCGACGCGACGATCTCGACCCCGGAGCGGCTGTGGCCGCTGGTCGAGGCGCGAGAAGCGACTCGTGGCTGAGTCGTCGGCACCATCGGGGTGGGCGGGGGGCACGTTCGGGGCGGTCGCCGAGTGCGTGCTGGCTCCCAACGCGTCCCCGATGACCCTCGAGGGCACCAACACCTGGGTGATGCGCGACCCGGGCTCGTCGCGATCTGTCGTCGTCGACCCGGGACCGCCCGATGAGGGGCATCTTGCGGCCGTGGCGGCCGCCGCCGGCGACGTGACCGTCGTCCTGCTCACGCACCATCACCTCGACCACGCGGAGGCCGCACGGGCCTTCGCGGAACGGGTGGGCTGCGGCGTGCGGGCCCTCGACCCGGCGTACCGGCTCGGCTCGGAGGGTCTCGGCGAGGGAGACGTGGTGGCGGTGGGCGACCTGGAGGTGCACGTGGTCGCCACGCCTGGCCACTCGTCCGATTCGCTGTCGTTCGTGGTGCCCTCGGAGCGCACCGTGCTCACCGGCGACACGGTGCTCGGCCGGGGTACCACCGTCGTCGCCCACCCGGATGGTGAGCTCGGGGCCTACCTCGCCTCGCTGGACCGCCTGCACGCACTGGCCGAGGCGCACGAGATCACCGCGATCTGGCCCGGCCACGGGCCGGTGATCGAGTCGGCACTACCGGTGCTCGACCACTACATCTCCCATCGGCGCGAGCGGCTCGAACAGGTCCGCGAGGCGCTGCGCACGCTCGCCGTACCCCTGTCCGCTGCTTCGGGATCCCCCGGCCTCCCCCACCGGGTGGTCGAGATCGTGTACGCCGACGTCGACCCCGTCCTCTGGCCCGCCGCCGAGCTTTCCGTCCGCGCCCAACTCTCCTACCTCGCCTCCCGTTGAGTTGGCCCTCCGGGCTCGTTGAGTTGGCCCTCCGGGCTCGTTGAGTTGGCCCTCCGGGCTCGTTGAGTTGGCCCTGCGGGCGTGTTGAGTTGGCCCTCCGGGCCTGTGGGCGCGGGTCGCCATCCACAGATCACCCCACGCGGGATGTGACCACGACGCTTTGTGGACAAGGTAGAGCGCCATGGATGGCACCGTCTTCCCCTCGACCCCCTTCACTGCCGCAACGGCGCCCTGTACTCGGGCTCGTCTGCGTAAGGCGATCCAGTCGCGAGAGATCATCCGTCCCATCAGAGGCGGGTACCTGCGCGCTGATGTCGAACTGACCGAGATCGCTCGCGCGCAGGTCGCTGCGCTCGTGATGGGCCCGACCGCTGTGCTCTGCGATCGCACGGCCGCCTGGGTGCTGGGCGTCGACTGCATGGCGTACGCCGAGCTGGACGGGCCGCCACAGCTCGAGTCGTGTGTGCTGCGCGGGCATGAGCCGACAGAACGACCTGAAGTTGCCGGGCGGACACGGGACCTTCGGGAAGAGGACATCGTCATCATCGGCGGCGTACGAGTCACGAGCCCGCTCCGCACAGCCGCTGACCTGTTGTGCCTCCTGCCACGTCGTCAGGCATTGGCTGCAGCCGATGCGCTGATGCGAGTTCACGGATTCAGCCTGGCCGAACTACGACGTCTGCTCGTGCGCTACTACCGGCGACGCGGCGTCGTGCAGGCTCGGAACCTCGCTCCCCTGGTCGATGGCCGGTCCGAGTCCGCCGGCGAGTCATGGACCCGGGTCGAGATTATCGATCACGGCCTGACGATCCCCCAACCGCAGTTCTGGATCAGCGTCGACGGCGTGCCGACGTACCGATTGGACCTCGCCTATCCGCACGCGCGGATCGCGATCGAGTATGACGGTGTTGCCCACCACACCAGCCCCGCGGATCGACGGCGTGACGAAGGACGTCGCGCGTGGTTGCGCGCACATGGCTGGCGGGTGATCGTGTTGACGAAGGACTCGTTCAGCGACGAAGCGATCGCCATGTGGATCGGCGAGTTGCGGGCCATGCTCGCGTCCGACTGAGCCCGGAGGGCCAACTCAACGAACCCGGAAGGCCAACTCAACAAGCCCGGAGGGCCAACTCAACAAGCCCGGAGGGCCAACTCAACGAACCCGGAGGGCCAACTCAACGAGTCAGCGGGCGCGGCGGCGGAGGCGATCGACGTCCATGATCACGACCGAGCGGGGTTCGAGGCGGAGCCAGCCGCGGGAGGCGAAGTCGGCGAGGGCCTTGTTGACGGTCTCCCGGGAGGCGCCGACGAGCTGGGCGAGCTCCTCCTGGGTGAGGTCGTGGTGCACGTGTACGCCGTCGTCGGCGGTGCGGCCGAAACGATCGGCGAGGTCCAGCAGCGCCTTGGCGACCCGCCCCGGTACGTCGGAGAACACCAGGTCGGCGTTGACGTCGTTGGCCTTGCGGAGCCGGCCGGCGATCTGGGCGAGCAGCCCGCGGGCCACCTGGGGACGGCCCTCGAGCCACTTCAGCAGGTCCTCGTGGGAGAGCGAGGCGAACGACGCGTCCGTCACCGCGGTCACGGTCGCCGAGCGAGGACCGGGGTCGAACAGCGACAGCTCGCCGAACATCTGTCCCGGGCCGAGGATCGCGAGGAGGTTCTCCCGGCCGTCGCTGGACGTCCGGCCGAGCTTGATCTTGCCGTCCATCACGATGTAGAGCCGGTCGCCGGCGTCGCCCTCGTGGAAGAGCACGTCGCCGCGCCGGAGCCTGGTCTCGCTCATCGACCCGCGCAGGGCGGTGGCGGCCTCGTCGTCGAGCGCACTGAACAGCGGCGCCTGACGCAGTACCTCGTTGTCCACGACGTCCTCCAACGCCCGCCCCCTGCACGCCGTCGGTCGGACGCTACGGGTGGGTCGCAAGCGATCCTATCCAGTGGCGCAGGTCACACGCGCCACTTGGTCGCCGCGGGAGCGGTGGGTACGCCGCCGTAGGCTGTCGCCGTGCCAGCCGTCGCAGCCCCCGAAACCAGGACCGGTCTGGTCCGGCGGGCCCGCAAGATCGACCGCACGCTGGCCCAGACCTACCCCGATGCCCGCATCGAGCTCGACTTCGACGACGCCTTCCAGCTCCTCGTCGTGACCGTGCTCAGTGCGCAGACGACCGACCGCCGGGTCAATGCCGTGCGGCCCACGCTGTTCGCGGCGTACCCCGACGCGGCCGCGATGGCCGCCGCGCCGCGGGAGGACCTCGAGCAGATCATCGGGCCGCTCGGCTTCTTCCGGGCCAAGACCGACTCCCTGCTCAAGCTCAGTGCCGCCCTCGTCGAGCGGTACGACGGGGAGGTGCCGCCGCGCATGGCCGATCTGGTGACCCTCCCCGGGGTCGGCCGCAAGACCGCCAACGTCGTCCTCGGCAACGCCTTCGGCATCCCCGGCATCACGGTCGACACCCACTTCGGCCGGCTTGCCCGACGCTTCGGCTGGACCGACGAGAAGGACCCGGTCAAGGTCGAGCACGCGGTCGGTGACCTGTTCCAGAAGCGCGACTGGGTGATGCTGTGCCACCACCTGATCTGGCACGGCCGGAGGATGTGCCACGCGAAGAAGCCGGCCTGCGGCGTGTGCCCGGTCGCCCGCTGGTGCCCGTCGTACGGCGAGGGGCCGGTCGACGCGGCCACCGCGGCGAAGCTGGTGAAGACCGAGGGTCCCGCATGAGACGGGTTCTCCTGCTCCTCACCCTCCCGCTTCTCGTCGCCTGCGGCAGCGGCACGACGCCCCAGGCCATCGCGCCGGGCCCGCGCACCATCGACGTGGCCAACCACCAGCTGGTCGCCTTCAAGAGGCAGACCGACGTACCCGACTGCCCGAAGGCCGCGGCCGGCGCGGCCGACGGTGGCATGCCGAGCGTGACGCTGCCCTGCCTCGGCGGCGGCCGCTCGGTCGACGTGGCCGGCCTGCGCGGCCCGATGATGGTGAACTTCTGGGCCTCGTGGTGCGCCGACTGCCGCAAGGAGATGCCGGCGCTCGCGGCGTACGCCAAGGGCGGGCACGGCGTGAAGGTGCTCGGCGTCGACTTCCTCGACCAGCAGCCCGGGGCCGCGCTCGAGCTGGCCAAGCAGAGCAAGGTCGCCTACCCGCTGGTCGCCGACCCCCAGGGCAGCCTCGACAAGGCGAGCCCGCTGCCACACATCCCCGGCCTGCCGCTCACGGTGTTCGTGGACGCCGACGGCCGGATCGCCCACATCGAGGCCGGGGCGATGCTCACCGAGCAGGACGTCGCCGACGCCGCTCAGAAGTACTTCGGAGTTGGCGGGTGATCCCGGACTGGCTCGAGCCGGTCGCCCGGGCCGCAGCCGAGATCACCCCCGAGGACCTGACCAGGTTCGTCCCACCCGAGAGCGGCGTATCCCGACGGGGGGCCGTCCTCCTGCTGTTCGGGTCGCAGCGCGACCTCCTGCTCACCGAGCGGGCCCACGACATGCGCTCGCATCCCGGGCAGGTCTCCTTCCCGGGCGGGTCGATCGACCCCGGTGAGACGCCGCGCGAGGCGGCCCTGCGCGAGGCGTGGGAGGAGACCGGCGTACGGCCCGAGGGGGTCGAGGTGTTCGCCGAGCTCCCGGAGCTGTGGCTGCCGCCGACCAACTTCGCGGTCACTCCGATCCTCGGCTGGTGGGCCGAGGAGACGCCGGTCGGCGTGGTCGACCCGGCGGAGGTGCACGCCGTCTACCGGGTGCCGATCGACGACCTGCTCGACCCGGACAACCGCATCTCGGTGCGCCACCCGAGCGGCTGGATCGGACCCGGCTTCCTGATCGGGCCCGAGAACGACGTGATGCTGTGGGGCTTCACCGCGGGCATCGTGGCCCGGCTGTTCGACTTCCTCGGCTGGAGCCGACCCTGGGACGAGCGCCGGGTGCGTGACCTCCCGTCGTACATGCTGCAGGGTGACGCCCGCCCGGTCGTGATGCCGGCCGACCCGCCCGAGGAGCGCTGATGAACTTGTTGGACTGGGTGCTCATCGTGGTCGTGCTGCTGTACGCCGTTTCCGGCTACTGGCAGGGCTTCATCACCGGAGCCTTCGCCACCTTCGGGCTGCTCGCGGGCGGACTGCTCGGCGTCTGGCTGGCCCCGACGGCTCTCGGGGACGCCTCACCGTCCATCCTCGTCTCGCTCGCCGCCGTGTTCATCGTGATCCTCTGCGCGTCGATGGGGCAGGCGCTCTGCCAGGTGGCGGGCGCCCGGATCCGCGACCGGATCACGTGGCAGCCGGCCCGCGCGGTCGACGCGGTGGGCGGCGCGGTGCTGAGCGCCGTCGCGGCCCTGATCGTCGCCTGGGCACTCGGTGTCGCGCTCTCCGGATCCGGCCTCAGAGGGATCACCCCGCTGGTGCGTGACTCCCGGATCCTGGCCGAGGTCAACTCCGTGCTACCCGACGCGGCCAGCTCGGAGCTGTCGGCCTTCAACGACGTCGTCGGTACGACGTTCTTCCCCCGCTACCTCGAGCCGTTCGCGCCGGAGCGCATCGTGTCGGTCCCACCCGGGCCCCACCGGATGCTCACCGACCCGGACGTGCAGCGGGCGGCCGATGTGGTTGCACGGATCCGCAGCACCAACCACTGCGGCCAGGGCGTCGAAGGCTCGGGCTTCGTCTACGCCCCCGACCGGGTGATGACCAACGCGCACGTCGTCGCCGGGGTGACCAACCCGGTGATCGACATCCACGGCACCTCGGTGCCCGGCCATGTCGTCTACTACGACCCCGACGTCGACGTCGCCGTGATCGCGGTCCCGACCGGCACCGTGCGGGCGCTGCGGTTCGACGGCAACGCCCGCCCCGGCGAGGGCGTCGCCATCCTCGGCTTCCCGCAGAACGGTCCGTACGACGTGCAGGTCGGCCGGGTGCGGGCCGACCAGCGGCTGCGGTCGCCGGACATCTACGGGGCCGGCACGGTGATCCGTGACGTGCTGTCGCTGCGCGGACTGATCCGGC
Source organism: Nocardioides sp. (assembly GCA_017354415.1). Taxonomy (GTDB): domain Bacteria; phylum Actinomycetota; class Actinomycetes; order Propionibacteriales; family Nocardioidaceae; genus Nocardioides. Next base: position 152 of record JAFMQY010000193.1, on the reverse strand, counting down.
CGGGGAACTCCGGGGGCCCGGTCGTCGACTCGTCCGGGCACGTGGTCGGCGTGGTGTTCGCCGCGTCGGTCACCAACGGCGACACCGGCTACGCCCTGAGCTCGCAGCAGGTCGCCCAGGCCGCCGCGGCCGGCCGGGACGCGTCGCGGGCG
>JAFMQY010000306.1 GCA_017354415.1 Nocardioides sp. | reverse complement strand
GCGCCGACGTGGCCCGGAGGCTCGACGCCGCGAGCCGGGGCAGCGGCCAGGGCCCGGTGGGCTACGAGATCGGGTCCGCGGAGGACCCGGACCGCCCGGACGAGGACGCGTGACGGATGGTCGCTCGATGAGCACCACCTCCCACCGACCCCGCCGTGAGCTCGTCGAGGCGGCCCGTCGCGTCGTCGTGAAGGTCGGCTCCTCGTCGCTCACGACCGCTGCCGGAGGCATCGACCCCGACCGGGTACGCCGCCTGGTCGCCGTTCTCGCGGAGGCCCGGGCCCGAGGGGTCGAGGTCGTGCTCGTGTCCTCCGGCGCGATCGCGGCCGGGCTCGCGCCGTTGAGCCTGAGGAGGCGGCCCCGTGCCCTACCTGCCCAGCAGGCCGCCGCGGCAGTCGGACAGGGCCTGCTCGTGCACCGGTACACCGAAGAGCTCGCCGCCCACGACATCGTCGCCGGCCAGGTGCTGCTCACCGCCGACGACATGACGCGGCGCAGCCACTACCGCAACGCCCACCAGACGCTGGCCAAGCTGCTCGAGCTGGGCGTGATGCCGATCGTCAACGAGAACGACACCGTGGCAACGGGCGAGATCCGGTTCGGCGACAACGACCGCCTCGCCGCGCTGGTCGCACACCTCGTGCACGCCGACCTGCTGGTCCTGCTCAGCGACGTCGACGGCCTGTACGACGGGCATCCCGCGGCCGAGGGCAGCACCCTGGTCAGCGACGTGGCTCTCACCGACGACCTGGCCGGAGTCCGGATCGGGAAGGCCGGTGCCGCGGGGCTCGGCACGGGCGGCATGCGGACCAAGCTCGAGGCTGCCCGGATCGCGACCGGGGCGGGCATCCCCGTCGTGCTGACGTCGGCCGACCAGGCAGGCGACGCGCTGCAGGGTGAGGACGCCGGCACGTGGTTCCATGCCGCGACCCGGCGCCGACCGACCCGCCAGCTGTGGCTGGCTCACGCCACCGAGTCGAAGGGGGTCCTGCTCCTCGACGACGGCGCGGTCCATGCGGTCACCGAGCGTCGCGCCTCGTTGCTCGCGGCCGGCCTGACGGGGGCGACCGGCAGCTTCACTGCCGGCGACCCCGTCGACCTCGCCGGCCCGGACGGGCGGCCGGTGGCGCGCGGGCTGGTCAACTTCGACTCCGAGGAGATCCCCCGGCTGGTCGGCCGCACCTCGGCCACCCTCCGGCGCGAGCTGGGAGCGGCGTACGAGCGTGAGGTCGTCCACCGTGACGACCTCGTGCTGCTCCCGCGATGAACGCTCGGTGACGGCCGCACATCCGGAGGATTAGGCGGCCGCGGCCGGGGCAGGATGCGGGTCATGATCAACTTCCGACGAGTCCTTGCCCTCGTGGCCACGCTCGTCGTCGGTGCTCTCGTGGTGACCGCGACCCCGCTGTCCTCCTCGGCCCGCACCGGCGACGAATCCAGCATCGACGCACGCTGTGTCGGGCACCGCCCGATCCCCGCCGCCGCGATGACCCGTGGTGCCGCGGCTCCCGCCTGCTCCCTGGTCGGCCGGGTCGTCACCGACGGCCGGGTCGCCGTCCGGGTGCCTCCCCCCGGCATGAGCGTCGCCGGTGAGGGCGTGGGCCGCCACGGCGAGTCCCGGAGCCTGCAGGTGACCAACACCGGCACCACCGTCCGCGCCGTCTCAAATGCGGGGGCGACGAGCACGACCCAGCGCGGCACGGCCGAGCGCCGGGCCTCCCTGCCCGCGTGCAAGGACCGCACCTTCCACCTCGAGCACCACAGGTGGGCCACGCGCCTTCGCTACCGGATCAACCTCGCCCACAGGCCGAAGGGGTTCGTGGGCAAGACCGTGATCGGGCAGATCCGGGCCGCCAACGCCAACATGCGCAAGGGCCGCAACACCTGCGGCAGGCCCCGCCTGAAGACCCCCTTGAGCAGCTACCTCGGCCGTACCGCGGTCCGGCCGAACGTCAGGCCGGGCAAGTCCTCGGTCAGCTGCGGCAAGGCGAACACCAAGAATGTCGTCGGCTTCGGCAACCTGCCCGGTGGCCTGCTCGGGTGGACGTGCTACTGGTGGTTCGCGAACGGGCGGATGGGTGCCGCCGACATCATGATCGACACGGGGTCGAACCTGAAGACCCACCTGCCGAAGCCCTGCAGGAACAAGTGGGACTTCGAGGGCGTCGTGACCCACGAGTGGGGTCACGCCTACGGCATGGCGCACACCGGCGCCGGCCACGCCAACCTGACCATGCAGCACGCGCTGAGCCCCTGTTCGAAGTACGCGCGGACGCTCGGGCTGGGTGACTGGTTGGGCATGAACCACATGTACGGCCATTTCCGTCGCTGAACTGCCGTACGACGGGCGGCTCGCGCCGGTAGCTTCACGTGCCGTGCGCGAGCCGCTCGACTTCACTCCCGACGAGATCGCCGAAGAACACGCCTTCCTCGACCTCTACGGGTCCTGGGCGCCGCTCGATCTCGACGGCGCTCGTGACTTCTTCGACGGCTTCGACCGGCCCTGGTGGCTGGTCGGTGGCTGGGCGATCGAGGCGTTCACCGGCGCCCCGCGCGAGCACGAGGACATCGACATCTCGATGCTGGCGTGCGACGTGGCGGCGCTGCGCGAGTTCGTCGGCGACCGGTGGCACCTCTGGAGCAACGTCGGCGGGTCGCTGCGTCCGTTGACGGACGCGCGTCCCGACCTGCCGGAGCCCGACTGCCAGATCTGGGTGCGCCGCAACGCCGGCTCGCCGTGGGTGATGGACATGCCGGTCACCCCTGACGCGGACGGCCTGTGGCGGAGCAAGCGGATGCCCGAGCACATCGCCCCGCTGGACGAGGTCA
>JAFMQY010000192.1 GCA_017354415.1 Nocardioides sp. | reverse complement strand
GACGCTCCTTCGGCCTCCGTCCCGTCCGGGGCGACGCCCGGGACCGGCGCCCCAGGGGTGCCGGATGAGGCGCTGGCGTGGCGGTGTCCTGGGTGCAGCTACACCTACGACGTGGTCGCGGGAGAGGAGAGGGAGGGCTTCGCGGCCGGGACCGCCTGGTCGGAGATCCCGGACTCGTGGTGCTGCCCGGACTGCGGCGTGCGCGAGAAGGTCGACTTCGTCCCGGCCGAGACGGCCCCGGCGTACTGAGACGGAAACCGCGGAACAACCGAGGCCTACCCTCGGGCGTGTCGGTGATCTGTTCCGCGTTTTCCGCTGCCGGCCCCCGTCGCCGACCGCTTCGTAGACTCGTCCCATGAGCGCCGAAGCGGCCGTCGCCGGCCCGACCATGCATCAGCGCGTGGTCGCGGCTGCTGCCGAGCTGACGCTCGAGGCCGGGTGGGCCGGGGTGACGATGGGCAAGCTCGCCGAACGGGTCGGGGTCTCCAGACAGACGGTCTACAACGAGGTCGGGTCCAAGCCGCAGCTGGCCGAGGAGATGGTGCTCGCCGAGCTCGCCAAGTTCCTGGCCGTCGTCGACGAGGCGTTCGACCGCGAGCCGACCGACCTGGTCGAGGCGATCCGCGCCGCGTCCCGAGGCGTGCTGGAGCTGGCCGGCCGCAACGCCCTCCTGCAGGCGGTCGTGTCCGCGTCGTACGGCGCGGAGACCGAGCTCCTCCCGCTGCTGACCAGCCGCAACGACGCGCTCGTGCGGACCGCGACCCAGGCCGTGAGGCGGCGGGTCGTCGCCTACCCCGTCGAGCTCGACGAGCGGCATCTCGACGCTGCGATCGACATGGTGGTGCGGCTGGTCCTCTCGCACGTCGTACACCCGATCGGGACGCCTGCGGACACCGCCGACGACATCGCATGGATCTCTCGCCGGACCCTCGGCCGATGAGCCCACGGGGAGCCCCGATGACCGCCGGCACCGTCGAGTACGCGTCGACGACGGGTCGCGGAGTCGTAGCCGCGGCCGTCCTCGGCTCCGGCATGGCGATGCTGGACGGCACGGTCGTGAACGTCGCCCTGCGGACGATCGGCATCCACCTCGACGCGTCCCTCGCGCAGCTGCAGTGGATCAGCAACGGCTACCTGCTGATGCTGGCAAGCCTGATCCTGCTCGGTGGGGCGCTGGGGGACCGGTTCGGTCGGCGCCGGATCTTCGTGATCGGGGTCATCGCGTTCGCGGCAGCCTCGATGCTCTGCGGGCTCGCTCCGAACCCCGAGACCCTGATCGCCGCGCGGGTGTTGCAGGGGGTGGGCGGCGCGCTGCTCACGCCCGGCAGCCTGGCGATCATCGAGGCGGTGTTCGTCCATGAGGACCGCGGCCGCGCGATCGGAGCCTGGACCGGTCTCGGGAGCATCGCCGCCGCCATCGGGCCCTTCGTGGGCGGCGCTCTGGTGGAGTACGCCGACTGGCGGTGGATCTTCTGGATCAATGCACCGATCGCGGCCGGCACCGTGTTCGTGGCGCTGCGCTACGTCCCCGAGTCCAAGGCGCGGAGCGAGGGGCGGTTCGACGTGCCAGGCGCCGTGCTCGCGGCGGTGTCCCTGGCCGGGATCACCTACTGCCTGATCGAGTGGCAGAGCCAGCTCGCGGTGCCCGCGTTGGTCCTGGGTCTGCTGGCCGGCGCCGCGTTCCTGATCGTCGAGCGCCGTACGCCGCACCCGATGCTGCCGCTGGACCTGTTCGCGTCCCGCGTCTTCTCGGCCGCCAACGCGATGACCCTCCTGGTGTACGCCGCACTGGGTGCGGTGCTGTTCTTCTTGGTGATCAACCTGCAGACGGTCCTCGGCTACGGCCCGCTCCAGGCGGGCGTCTCGACGATCCCGATCACGATCATCATGCTGCTGCTCGCCCCGCGCGGTGGCGCGCTGGGCACCCGGATCGGACCCCGCATCCCGATGACGGTCGGACCGCTGGTGATGGCGGTCGGTGTGGCCTGGCTGTCCAGGCTGCAGGCCGGCTCGTCGTACTGGCTGGCTGTGCTGCCGCCACTGGTCGTCTTCGGGCTCGGCCTGGCCCTGATGGTCGCTCCCCTCACGGCCACGGTGCTCGCAGCCGCGTCGGACGAGCGGGCGGGTATCGCCAGCGGCGTCAACAACGCTGTGGCGCGTGCCGGCTCACTGTTCGCCGTGGCGGCGCTGCCGGCGGCCGTGGGGCTCAGCGGGGACCAGTACGACCAGCCGGTGGCGTTCGGGAGCGCCTACGGGAACGCGCTGCTGATCTGTGCGGCCCTGCTCTCCGCCGGCGGAGTGGTGTCGTGGATGATGATCCCGCACCATGCCTTGGCAGCGCCGACCGAGGAGCCGGAAGCGCCGGAGCGGGTGCCGGCCGCCCACCAGCTGGACTGCCCCCACCGCGGCCACTGACGCACGTTCTGGACCGATCGGACGAGGGGACCCGAGACCGCGAACTACGCTTGCGAGTCATGGGACAAGGGGGAGATCGGCTGAGGACCCGTGCCCTCGTCGCCTGTCTGCTCCCGGCCCTGGCCCTCGCCGCGTGCGGTAGCGGAGGTTCGAGCACGACCACCACCTCGCCGAGCGGCCCGGCGAGCCGATCGGCGCCCACCGATCCGACCAGCCCAATGCACCCATCGTCGTCCTCTGCCCCGGTCGACCCCGCGCACGCCGTCGACCCTCCCGGACCGTTCCACGCACCCCTGCACACCGCGGACATCCTGGTCTTCCGGCAGTACCCCCTGAGCAGCGGGATGGTGCGCCAGATCAGACACGTCCCCGGGGTGACCCGCGTGGAGCAGTTCTCGCTGGCACAGGTCAGCATCCAGGACCACGCGATCAACGTCGCGGCGGTCGACCCGGCGACGTACCGGAACTTCAACACCGACCCGATCGGCGCGAACAGCACCGTGGCCCAGTTCCAGCCGGAGTGGAACCGGATCGCCGGCGGGGAGATGGCGCTGCGGCCGTCCTTCCACCAGCAGGTGGCCAAGAACGGGTACGTCGAGCTCGGTGGCAGCTCCGACGCACCGAAGATCCACGTCGGTGCGTACTCCCCGCAGGTCCCCCAGATCGACGCGGTGGTGAACCAGAGCTGGATCAAGACCCTCGGGATGCGCGAGGGGAACGCGCTGCTGATCTCGACCGGGATGCGGACACCGGCGTCGATCCGCACGGCACTCCAGCGGATCGTGGGTCACGCGGCGTCCGTGCAGCGGCTCGACATCGCCGCCCGCCTCGGCCTCGACCCGAAGGCCGTGCAGACCGCGCTCCTGGCCGGCAGCGCCGCCTCCGCGGTCGGGTCGTACAGCTACCAGGTGCTCGGTGGCGGCCGGATCGTCCCCGATCCCGCCTGGGTGGCCTCGCACATCTCGACCGAGACGATGCCGATCATCGGAGCGATGACCTGCAACACCCAGATGTTCCCGCAGCTCCGCGCCGCGCTCGACGAGATCGTCGCGCGCGGTCTCGCCCACACGATCCACCCGAACCAGTACGAGGGGTGCTACGTGCCGAAGTTCATCGAAGGCACCACGACCCTGTCCAACCACGCCTTCGGCCTCGCCTTCGACCTCAACGTCCCGGAGAACCAGCGCGGCACGGTCGGCCAGATGAACCGCCAGGTGGTGGCGATCTTCGAGAAGTGGGGCTTCACCTGGGGCGGCACCTGGCACTGGACCGACCCGATGCACTTCGAGCTGAACCGGCTCGTCCGCCCCGGCTGAACCGGCAGGATGGGCGCATGCGCGCCGTCCAGGTCCTCCAGTCGACCGGTCCCGCCGACGTACGAGTGGTCGATGTGCCTGAGCCCGAGCCGGGGCCGGGCGAGGTCCTGATCGAGGTGCACGCGGTCGGCGTCTCCTTCCCGGACCTCCTGCTCAGCCAGGGGCTCTACCAGCTGCGTCCCGAGCCGCCGTTCACGCTCGGCGTCGACATCGCCGGGACGGTGGTCTCGACCGGTGGGGCTGAGGGGCTGGCGCCCGGCGCCCGCGTCGCCGGAGTGGTGCCGTACGGCGGGGCCGGTGAGCGTGCGGTCGTCCCGGCGGGCGCGGTCTTCCCCCTGCCGGACGGCGTGTCGTACGACGAGGGCGCGGCGTTGCCGATGAACTACCTGACCGCGCTGTTCGCCCTCCAGGAGCGGGGTGAGGTGCGGGCGGGCGAGACCGTGCTCGTGCACGGGGCGGCCGGCGGGGTCGGCACCGCGACTCTCCAGGTGGCGAAAGGCCTCGGGGCGCGCACGATCGCGGTGGTGTCGACCGAGGAGAAGGCGGCCTTCGCCCGCGCCGCCGGTGCCGACGAGACCGTGCGGCTCGACGGGTTCAAGGACACGGTCGGTTCGCTGACCGCGGGTCGGGGCGTGGACGTGGTGGTCGACGTGGTCGGCGGTGACGTCTTCACCGACTCGCTGCGCTGCCTGAGTGAGCAGGGCCGGTTGCTCGTGGTGGGCTTCGCCGCCGGCCAGGGCATCCCCGAGGTGAGGGTGAACCGGCTGCTGCTCGGCAACATCGACGTGCGCGGCGTCGGGTGGGGCGCGTTCGCGATGACCAAGCCCGAGTACCTCCAGCAGCAGTGGCGGGACCTGCTGCCGATGGTCGAGTCGGGTGTCGTGCGTCCCCCTGTCGGGGCGACGTACGAGCTCGACGACTTCGGCCGCGCGCTTCAGGAGATGTCCGACCGCCGGACCCTCGGGAAGACAGTCGTACGGGTGCGGCGACTATCCTCCCCCGGGTGAGCACGCTCGAGGACGCCCGCGAGGGCATGGATCTCGCCATCCGACCGCAGGACGACCTGTTCGGGCACGTCAACGGCCGGTGGCTGCAGACGGCCGAGATCCCGGCCGACAAGGGCAGCTGGGGACCGTTCGTCCAGTTGGCAGACGCCGCCGAGATCCAGGTACGCGCGATCATCGAGGACCTTGCCGAGCAGGTCGTCGCCGGTGAGGAGGGGCTGGACGACGACGCCATGCGCATCGCCTGCCTCTACGCGTCGTTCATGGACGAGGAGACCGTCGACCGCCTCGGTGCCGAGCCGCTCCGCCCGCTCCTCGACGCCGTGGACAGCCTCCGGGACGTGCGAGACCTTGCGGCGTTCCTCGGTGAGTTCGAGCAGGTCGGCGGGAGCGGGGCGTTCGGGGTGTACGTCGACGTCGACGCCAAGGACTCCGATCGCTGCCTGGTCAACCTCACCCAGGGCGGCCTCGGACTGCCGGACGAGTCGTACTACCACGAGGTGAAGTTCGCCGACGTGCGTGAGAAGTACGTCGAGTACCTCTCCCAGATGTTCACCCTGGCCGGACGCCAGGACGCTGACGCGGCAGCCAAGGCCGTGATGGCCGTGGAGACGCGGCTGTCGAACGGCCACTGGGAGCGGGCCGAGACGCGTGACGTGCAGAAGACCTACAACCTGGTCAACCTGGACGCGCTGCACGAGCTGTGCCCCGCCTTCGACTGGGAGGCGTTCATCCGCAACCTCGGGGGGTCGGAGCAGACCATCGCCGAGACCTGCGTGCGGCAGCCGTCGTACCTCCGCCACCTGTCCGAGGCGCTGGTCGAGGTGCCGATCACGGACTGGCGGATCTGGCTGGCCGCCCGCGTGGTCCGCGCCCTCGCGCCGTACCTCCCGAACGAGTTCGTCGAGACCAACTTCGACTTCTACGGGCGCACGCTGAGCGGCACCCCGCAGCTGCGGGAGCGCTGGAAGCGCGGCGTGGCCGTGGTCGAGGGGTCCATCGGCGAGGCCGTCGGCCGCGAGTACGTCGCCCGCCACTTCCCGCCCGAGTCCAAGGCGATGATGGAGGAGCTGGTCGGCAACCTGCTCCGCGCCTACCGGGAGTCGATCTCGGCCCTGGAGTGGATGAGCACCGAGACCAAGCAGCGCGCCTTCGCCAAGCTCGACATGTTCCGGTCCAAGATCGGCTACCCCGAGAAGTTCCGGGACTACTCAGCGCTCGACTTCAGCCCTCACGACCTCGTCGGCAACGTCCTCTCGGCCAACGCCTTCGAGACCCGTCGCCAGCTCGCCAAGGTGGGTGTCCCCGTCGATCGCGAGGAGTGGCTGATGCTCCCGCAGACCGTCAACGCCTACTACCGCCCGGGCATGAACGAGATCTGCTTCCCCGCCGCCATCCTGCAGAAGCCGTTCTTCTCGCCCACGGCCGAGGCCGCGGAGAACTACGGCGGCATCGGTGCCGTGATCGGCCATGAGATCGGACACGGCTTCGACGACCAGGGCGCGCAGTACGACGGCGCCGGCAACCTCGAGGACTGGTGGACGCCCGAGGACAAGACGGCCTTCGAGCAGAAGTCGAAGAAGCTGATCGAGCAGTACGACGGCTTCGAGCCCCGCAGCCTGCCCGGCGAGCACGTCAACGGAGCACTCACGGTCGGCGAGAACATCGGTGACCTCGGCGGCCTGACCATCGCCCTGATGGCCTACTCGATCTCCCAGGACGGTGACGTCAGCCTCGAGGACGCCCAGGCGTTGTTCTTCAACTGGGCCTTCTGCTGGCGCACCAAGCGGCGCAAGGAGCTCGACCAGCAGTACCTCACCATCGACCCCCACAGCCCGCCGGAGTTCCGCGCCAACATCGTGCGCAACCTCGACGAGTTCCACGCGACGTTCGGCACCGAGCCGGGGGACGGGTTGTGGCTCGAGCCGGAAGCACGGGTACGGATCTGGTGACCAGTCGGTGACCCGGCCCGAGCACGGGCAGGCGTCGTACTCCCGTCGGCTCGACTGGGGCCTCACCGGTGCCCGGGCCCTGGTGGCAGACGCGCGGCCCGGCGATGTGGCCGTGGTGGTCGACGTGCTGTCCTTCACCACGACGCTCTCGGTCGCCGTCGAGCGCGGGATCGAGGTCCTTCCCTATCCCTGGGCGGTGGCCCGGGCCCCGTCGTACGCCGCTGAGCGGGGCGCCGTGCTCGCTCGGGGACGGCGTGAGGGACTGGCCGAAGGCGCTGTCAGCCTGTCCCCAGCCTCGTTCGACGACGTGTCCGGCGTGGAACGCGTGGTGCTGCCCTCGCCCAACGGTTCGGCGATCGCCTTCGGCCTGGCCGAGGCCGGGGTCGCCGTGGTCGGTGCCGGCTTGCGCAACGCCGCGGCCGTCGGACGGTGGCTGGGGCGGGTCGAGGGCCGGGTGTCGGTGGTCGCTGCGGGGGAGCGCTGGCCGGACGGCTCGCTGAGACCGGCCGTCGAGGACCTGTGGGGTGCCGGCGCCGTACTCGGGGCATCGGGACTCGGGGGCGCGAGCCCGGAGGCTCACAGTGCGGTCGCGGCGTACGACGCGGTCCGCGCCGACCTGGCGTCCGCCCTGGCCACCTGCGCCAGCGGACGCGAGCTGATCGTCGCCGGCTTCGCCCGGGACGTCGAGATCGCCGCGTCCGCCGATGTCGCCGCGGTGGTCCCGATGCTGCGCGGCGAGTCGTTCGTGGACATCGCGCACGACTGAGAATGCCCACCGCCGACGGCGGTCCGGTCAGCGCGCGCAAACGCGCCGCACCCCCCCCC
>JAFMQY010000071.1 GCA_017354415.1 Nocardioides sp. | reverse complement strand
GGTACGGCGCGATCGCCGTCGCCGTCCACGGCCCGATGCAGGCCGGAGACCCGGGTGCAGCCGAGGCCGCGCCGATCAACGCCGCGAGCTTCTCGATCGGCGTGCTGTTCTCGGGCACTCTGGGCATCCTGCTCGCAGTCGCATTCGCTTGCTGGGCCACCCACCCGGCGCGGACGTTCCGGCGTACCGCCATCGCACTGACGATCGTGTCCCTCGCCGCGCCGTTCGCCGCCTCGCACACCGACACGGCGACCCGCTTCCTGCTGGCCGGCGGACACGTCGTCGCAGCCCTGGTCGTCATCCCCTTGATCGTCCGCACCCTGACCACAAGGGTCGACTGAGAAGTCATACGCACACAACAGAGGGTGGACCGATGACCGAGCGCGAGCCCGTCGAAACCACGAACCTGGACCAGTACCAAGACGTCCCGCTCGTCTGGAGCAGAGCACGCGACCAGATGATCGAGGAACGCACGGCTGCCCGGACGTACTTCCTCGGCACCATCGGTGCTGATGGCCGGCCCCACTCCGCCGGCGTCGGAGCGGTGTGGGTCGACGGCGACCTGTACGTCGTCGCCGGACCCCGCACCCGGAAGGCCCGCAACCTCGAGGCGAACCACGCCTGTACGGCGTCGGTGTCCCTGTCCGGCATCGACCTGGTCCTCGAGGGCGAGGCGGAACGCGTCGTCGACCCCGACGCCCTCGAGCAGCTCGCCGCCGTCTACCGCGAGGGCGGCTGGCCGGCCCAGGTCGAGGGCCAGGCCTTCACCGCCCCGTTCACGGCGCCCAGCGGCGGGCCGCCGCCCTGGAACCTGTACCGGGTCACGGTGCACACGGCGTTCGGTGTCGCCAGCGCCGAGCCGTCCGGTGCCACGCGCTGGCGGTTCGCCTCCTGATCACAGTCCGTCAGTGCTCATGCCTCACCGGCTGATGAGCCGAACTCCGCTGATGTGGTGGGGGCTGAGCCGGACATGGAGGTTGCGGCTGCCTTCCGCCCACGGGGTAGGGCGGCTCTCCGCCTCGGGCAGGTCCCAGCTGTCCGCACGAGCCGCGTGGCCCTGGACGAGAACGCTCCAGCCGGTCCGCGTGGCTTCGTCGATGTGGTCGACCTCGAACGACGCGGCGCCATCGCGCAGCCGGTCCGCGAGCCGGGAGTGCGGCGCGATCCGGAACAGCACCGTGTCGTCCTGGAGCACGTAGTTGACCGGCATCACGACCGGGCCCTCCGGGTCGTTGTACGCCACCCGGCCCACTTCCTTCGTGCCGAGCAGTTCCAAGCACGCATCCTCGGCGAGCTCCTCGACCTTTGCCGGCGCCCCGCTATCCCGGTCTCCAGCAGTCGTGCCCATCCGTCCTCCTTCACCGGTCCCTCCCATCCTCCGGCCATCCCACCGGGACCGACAAGGGCCCACGGGCAGCCAGGACGGCGGGTGGAGACGTTCACCAGAAGTTGGTTGACACCACTAACTTAGCGTCGCTAACTTATCCGGACCGACGACTCAAGGGGGACACGTGCTCACACGTGTGGCCGAACTCGGAATCCGTGCTCCTCGCCGCGTCCTGCTGGTGGCCGGCCTCCTGCTGGTGCTGGCCGGCGCGTTCGGCAGCACGGCCGCCGACCACCTCTCGTCGGGTGGATTCCGGGATCCGAACGCGCCGTCGACCCGGGCCGAGGCGATCCTCCAGCAGGACTTCCAGGCGGGGGACGCCAACCTGATCATCGAGGTGACCTCACCGGCAGGCGTCGATGACGCAGCCGCCCGCGCACAGGGGCTCGCCGTCGTACGCGCGGTGCAGAAGTCGCCGTACGCAAGCCAGGTCCAGTCGTACTGGACCGCGCCGAAGGCACAGGCCGCCACACTGCGCAGCAACGACGGCCGGTCGGCGCTCGTGGTGGCGAGGATCGCCGGCGACGACAGCCAGGCTCCGGAGCGGACCGCGGCGCTGACCGAACCCCTGACCGGCACGCACGACGGGGTCACGATCATCGGCGGCGGCATCGGCAACGCCTACCAGCAGGTGAACGACCAGACGAAGCACGACCTCGCCGTGTCCGAGTCGGTCGCCATCCCGATCACGGTGATCGTGCTGATCTGGGTGTTCGGGAGCGTCGTCGCCGCGCTGCTGCCGCTGGCCGTGGGGATGACCGCGATCATCGGCACGATGGCGATCCTGCGCGGGTTGGCCGGCATCACCGACGTCTCGATCTACGCGCTCAACATGACGACCGCCATGGGGCTCGCCCTCGCGATCGACTACAGCCTGTTGATCGTCAGCCGCTATCGCGAGGAGACCGGCAACGGCGCAGCGCCCGACGTCGCCGTACGCCGCACCTTGCAGACCGCGGGCCGCACGGTGTCGTTCTCGGCGCTGACGGTAGGGCTCTGCCTGGCGGCGATGCTCGTGTTCCCTGTCTACTTCCTGCGCTCTTTCGCCTACGCCGGGATAGCTGTGGTCGGACTGGCCACGCTGACCGCCCTGGTTCTGCTACCTGCCCTGCTGACGCTGCTCGGCTCGCGCGTGAACTCACTCGACCTGCGGGCGGGTATCCGCCGCCTGTTCCGTCGCCGGCCCCCGGTCGAGAAGCCGCTCGAGCAGACCTTCTGGTACCGGTTCGCCCAGGCGGTGATGCGCCGAGCCCTGCCCGTCGCCGTCGTCGTCACCGGCCTGCTCGTCGTTCTCGGCCTCCCCTTCCTCAACGCGAGGTTCAACTACCCGGACGACCGCGTGCTGCCGCACTCGGCCCAGGCCCACCGGGTCGGCGACGACCTGCGCGACCGGTTCGGGTCGAACGCCGCCTCGACGATGTTCGTCGTCGCGCCCGACGTGGGCGACAGGGCCGATGCCGTCGGCCGGTACGCCGCGGAGATGTCGCGGCTGCACGACGTCACGGCGGTGACATCGGCGGCGGGCACCTACTCCGACGGCGCCGCCGTCTCCCCCGCAGATCCGTCGATGACCAAGGACGGCGCGACGTACCTCCTGGTGCAGACCAGCACGGACCCGCAGTCCGGGGCTGCGAAGGACCTGCTGTCCCGCGTCGAAGCGATGCCGTCGCCGTGGCCGACCGTGGTCGGCGGCGAGACCGCCGACAACAAGGACAGCCTCGACGCGCTCGCACGGGCTCTGCCCTATGCGCTGCTCTGGATCGCTCTCGCGCTGTTCACGGTGCTGTTCCTCTTCACCGGCAGCGTCGTGTTGCCGTTGAAGGCGCTGCTGCTCAACACCTTGTCGCTGTCGGCCACCTTCGGAGCGATGGTCTGGATCTTCCAGGAGGGCCACCTCGCGGCGCTCTACCCCGACCTGACGACGACCGGGTATCTGGTGCCCACGATGCCGCTGCTGATGTTCTGCGTGGCCTTCGGCCTCTCCATGGACTACGAGGTGTTCCTGCTGTCGCGCATCCGTGAGGCGTGGCTGGCATCAGACCGGACAGCGGCGGACAACACCCGGGCGGTCGCCATCGGGCTGGGGCGCACCGGCCGGATCGTCACCGCGGCCGCGCTGCTGATGGCCATCGTCTTCGCGTCGATCGCGACTTCGGGCATCTCCTTCATGATGCTGTTCGGCACCGGCCTGACCCTGGCCGTGCTGATGGACGCCACCGTCGTCCGCGGCACGCTCGTGCCGGCGTACATGAAGCTGGCGAGCACGTGGAACTGGTGGGCACCACGCCCCCTGTCACGACTCCACCGCCGGATCGGGCTCTCCGACGAGCCGACCACAGACCGGAGACCGGAACCCATTGGTGCAGACTGAGCCTTCAGGCACCATCACGAAGGGACGGGCGTGAGCGCACCCGCCGTACGACGGACTCGGGCCAAGCGCGGGTCCGGCGACCTGCTGCGCGAGGAGATCGTCGTGGCCGCCAAGCGACTCCTCGCTGAGGCCGACCGTGCCGACGACGTACCGATGCGCGCCGTCGCAGATGCCGTCGGCGTCACCACGCCCTCCATCTACCTGCACTTCGCGGACAAGCAGGAACTGCTCGGGGCCGTCGTTGCCGACGTCTTCGGCGAGCTCGACGCCGCGATGGTCGAGGCGGCTGCCGAAGAGACGACGCCGCTGGGACGGCTGCGGGCGTTCGGCCTGGCCTACGTCCGGTTCGCCCTCGACCATCCCGAGCACTACCGACTGGCGATGCTCGAGCCGTGCCCCAAGCCCAACATCGAGATCGACGAGGTGCTGCACTCCTCGGCGTTCTCCCACATGCAGTCGACCGTGGAGGAGTGTGTCGCTGCGGGGATCTTCCGGGGAGAGCCGCGGGCCATCACCTTCGAGATGTGGGCCGCGGCCCACGGGGTCGCTGCACTGATGATCGCCAAGCCCTACCTCCCGTTCGGCACGGCTGAGGACTTCGCCGATCGCACGCTGTGCGCCGCGGCCATCGGGCATGCCGTCCGGGCCCTGGTCGGGGACGATCCGACGCCGGATGCGATGACCGAGTGGCTCGGACAGCAACGCTCGTAGGGCCTCCACGAACCCGGACACTTCCCTTCACCAACGCCCGACCGAGCCCCGAGGAAGGCCCATGACGACAACCTCAGCGCCCACCACCGATCTCGCGGCCGACTTCCACCGCGACGGCTACGTCGTCGTGCCCGGGGCCCTCGACGACACCCAGCTCGAGGACGCCCGCGGCGAGGCGACGGCGCTGTGCCGCGGCCGTCGCGGCCACATCGACGGCATGCCGCGGCCGGATCGGATCGACCCGGCCGGCGCGGTCCTCAGCGACACCGATGTGCTGCGCCAGTACCTCTGCGTCCACTTCCCGCACAAGGCCTCGGCGATCATGGCGGACCTCGCCAGGCTGCCTGCCGTCGTCGACGTACTCACTCGGGTCATCGGGCCGGACGTGAAGATGATGCAGTCGATGCTCTTCATCAAGTCCGAGGGCAAGCCGGGACAGGCCTGGCACCAGGACGAGTCGCACATCCCTACCCGCGACCGGTCCCTGACCGCCGCCTGGCTGGCACTGGACGATGCGACCGTCGAGAACGGGTGCCTGTGGGTCATCCCCGGTTCGCATCGGTCGGGGGTCCTGTTCCCGACCCGTGCGCAGGACGACCCGCAGTTCGACTGCACCGACGAGGCCTTCGACTTCGGCTACCGGGAGGCCGACGCCGTCCCGGTCGAGGTTCCCGCCGGGCACGCCGTGATCTTCAACGGCTACCTCCTCCACCGCTCGCTCCCGAACACCGCCCGGCACGGGATGCGCCGCGCGCTGGTCAACCACTACATGAGCGCCACGTCTCTGCTCCCCTGGACTCCCCCCGCAGCCGGGGAGCCGATGGCCCTCGCCGACCACCGCGACATCGTGATGGTCGCCGGGCGAGACCCCTACGCGTGGGCCGGGACGGCCGACCTCACCCGCCCCCACCTTCGCCCGGACGGAGACGGCGGCTGCGCGCGGTGATGGCCCGGGGGGCGGGGTGCGGGTGGTTTCGAGACGGCCCTAGCGGGCCTCCTCAACCACCGGCCGGGCCTCCTCAACCACCGGCCGGGCCTCCTCAACCACCGGCCGGGCCTGCTCAACCACCGGTAGCCCACCGCCCAGGGCCGGTGCGGGTGGTTTCGAGACGGCCCTAGCGGGCCTCCTCAACCACCGGTAGCCGACCGGCCGGGCCTCCTCAACCACCGGCTGGGCCTCCTCAACCACCGGCTGGGCCTCCTCAACCACCGCGCCCCATCCCTTCGGCCTTTGCACTGTCGGGACCACGTGGTCCCGACAGTGCAGTGGCCTGCTGACCGCTCAGGAATGCCGGGGCCGGCAGCACGGGTCACGGTTCCCACATCGATAGAGCACCCGGTGCCGGCGGTCGAGGAGGGCGCTCAACGCCCGTCTCGAGACCCGGCGTCGGCGGTCGACCACCCGGTGCCGGCGGTCGAGGAGGGCGCCCAGCGCCCGTCTCGAGACCCAGGAACTGACCCGAAGTGCGCGAGAGGGACGCCGAGGCCGTACACTTGATCCATCGGCACCGCCGGGTGACCGACCGATCTGATCGCCACCCGCACCGGGTGTCAGCGCCATCTGGGTGCGACACGGCCGAGGGGGCTCGATCCGGAGGCGGGGAGGGCTGCCGAGATCATCCCGTCGGAGACGACGGGACGCCGGGGCGAGGCGGGCTCGCCACGGCGGCGATGGGCATCAGGAAGAGAGCGGCTGGTTGGCCACACAGCGTCGACGCCGGTCCGGTGACAACCGGACGGGACAGCGTTCCCGGACCCAGGGCAGGAGCCAGGGGCGGGCGCGGTACCGCGACAACGAGGGCATCATTCCGGTGCTCGCGCAAGCGGTGCGCGAGGTGGAGCGAGCCGTCGCAGCCCGGCAGCTGACATCCGGGCAGCGGGCCCGGTTCCAGGCCTCGGCACTGCTGGCCCGGGCCGAGCGGGCGAACGTGCGCGCCGACGAGTCGCTGAGCCAGGCCCAGCGGGAGACCCAGTTGAAGCGCTTGGAGGGGCTGGCCACGATCCTGGCGCAGATCGCGACGCGTGAGCCCTCGCTGTTCGCGCTGCTCCAGGAGGACGCCGAGGTCTCCGACGCGACTCGGCGGCTCGAGCGCGAGATGCAGATCCAGGCAGGCCTCGAGCCGGAGCCCGAGCCCGAGCCCCCCAGCACGCCGTTCTCCAACAACGCCCGCGAGCGTACGGCGCTCCCGTTGTCGGTCCGGCAGGCGCAGCTGGCCAACCCGTTCCTGGTGCCCGACTTCAGCCAGGCCGCACCACGCGTGCAGGGCCGGCTGGCGGGGTGGGAGCTGATCGAGCCACTGCTCAACTCCTTCGAGCAGGCCGCGCCCGGCGCCCCGGCGAGCATGGAGCTCCCCGACCCGCGCCCGATGCTGCTGCCCCCTGACGTCGAGCTCATGGCTCACCAGGCGAAGCTGCTGGCAGCGGCCGCCGAAGGACACCGCACGTTCCTGCTGGCCGACGAGCCCGGCTTGGGCAAGACCGCCCAGGCGCTGCTCGCCGCGCAGGTGGCGAACGCCTACCCGCTGCTCGCGATCGTCCCGAACGTCGTGAAGACCAACTGGGCGCGTGAGGCGCAGATGTGGACGCCGAACCGGACCGTCACCGTCGTACACGGCGACGGACTCGACGTCGACGGGTTCGCCGACATCGTGGTGGTCAACTACGAGGTGCTCGACCGGCACGTGGGCTGGATGGGCGAGCACGGGTTCCGCGGGCTGGTCGTCGACGAAGCGCATTACATCAAGAACAAGAAGTCCCAGCGCTCACAGAACGTCCTCGAGGTCTCCGACCGGATCCGCCAGCGGATCGCCCGGCCGCTGATGATGGCCCTCACCGGAACCCCGCTGATCAACGACATCGACGACTTCCGCGCGATCTGGCAGATGCTCGGCTGGATCGACGAGAAGAAGCCCGGCAACGTGCTGATGGCCTCGCTGGAGGAGACCGGCTTCACGCCGGCCGACCACGCGTTCTACCCGGCCGCGCGGCAGGCGGTCGTCGACCTGGGCATCGTCCGCCGGCGCAAGGTCGACGTCGCCGCAGACATCCCGGCTCGCCGGATCGCCGACCTGCCGGTCGAGCTCGAAGGCGCGATGGGCCGCTCCATCCGCGAGGCCGAGCAACAGCTCGCGAAGCGGCTCGTGGGTCGTTACCACGCGGCGCTCGAGCACCGTCGTCCAGGCTTCTCCGTGCTGGGCGAAGACGGCATCGACCACGAGCTGGTACGCCGCGTGGCCGAGCGCGAGGTCGCGGAGGGCAGCGAGTCCGAGACCGGCGACAACGTGTTCACGATGGTGCGCAAGATCGGCCAGGCCAAGGCGGAGCTGGCCGCCGACTACGCCGTCCAGCTGGCGCGCAGCGCCGGCAAGGTCGTGTTCTTCGCCAAGCACCTCGACGTCATGGACGCCGCCGAGGACCTCTTCGCCCGCCGCGGTGTCGGCTCGACGTCCATCCGAGGCGACCAGACCCGGACCGCACGCGACAAGGCGATCGACGGGTTCGTGAACGACCCCGACGTCCACGTCATCGTCTGCTCGCTGACAGCCGCCGGCGTCGGGATCAACCTCCAGGTCTCCTCGAACGTCGTACTCGCCGAGCTGTCGTGGACCAACGCCGAGCAGACCCAGGCGATCGACCGGGTGCACCGGATCGGCCAGACGATGCCGGTCACCGCATGGCGGATCATCGCCGCGCAGACCATCGACGCCAAGATCGCCGAGCTGATCGACGCCAAGGCCGGTCTCGCCGCCCGCGCGCTGGACGGCGCCGGCGAAGAGGCCGCGTCGACAGCCGACGTCCAGGTCGACACCCTGGTCGCGATCCTCACCGAAGCGCTGTCGTCCGGCACCGACGAAGAGTCCGGCACCGACGAGGTGTCCGGCACCGACGAGGAGTGAGACGGGCCGTCCGGGGGGCACGATCGGTAGGTGGGCGGACCTGCGACCCGTGACATCATCGGGCCCATGCCAGCGCGCGACCCGAGTGGCCGGCTCGACTACCTGTTCGTGCTGACCTACGGGAGGTCGGGATCGACGCTCCTCCAGGGGATCCTCAACTCGATCCCGGGCTACGTGATCCGAGGTGAGAACGCCGGCTACCTCAAGGGCCTCTACGCCGCCCACAAGCGCGCGACGGACCGCAAGGACTCCATGCCCGGGACGGAGCGTGGTCCCAGGTCCTCGTGGTTCGGCATCGACGGCTACGACGTAGCCCTGGCCGAAGAGCGCTTCCGGGAGCTCGTGCGCGATGCGCTGCTGCGCCCGGCGAGCGACACCCGGGTGACCGGCTTCAAGGAGATCCGCTACAACGATGCGAACGTCAAGGAGCTCGTGGGGTTCATGACGCGTGTCTTCCCCGGCGCGCGCTTCGTGGTCAACACCCGCAACCTCGACGAGGTCGCCAAGAGCAAGTGGTGGGCCAAGGATCCGCAGGCACACCAGAACCTGCTCCGGGCGGAGAAGCGGCTGCTCGAGATCGCGGAGGACCTCGGTCCCCGGGCCTACCGGGTGCACTACGACGACTACGTGACCGATCCCCGGAAGCTCAGGGGGCTGTTCGACTGGCTGGGCGAGGAGTTCGACGAGGTCACGGTGAGGTCCGTCATGTCCGAGAAGCACTCGTACTGACGGGCGAGCACGACAGGCTCGACCCGACGCACGCCGGCGGTTGAGCAGGGCGCCCCGGCCGTCCCCCGGTGGTCGAGCAGGGCACCCGGGCGGTCCCCGGTGGTTGAGGAGGGCGTTCTGCGCCCGTCTCGAAACCACCCGACCCAGGACAGCCTCGGGGTGGTTCTGAACCGATCGAGCCGGTTGTCCGTAAACACCTCTAGCGCGACACTGGGGGACAGGCGGTCCGACGCGGCCGCAGTGGCGTCGGATTACTACTCACTGACGAGGTGGGTGCGATGACGCACGGAGACTCACTGTCACTGACCGTCGAGGCGACACAGCGGTCCCTCGAGGAGCGGCTCGGGGAGGCCCTCCTCCCCCACCACGACTCGAACAGGCCGCGGGACCATTACGCGGCCACCGACACCTTCCTTGCGGCGACCAGCCGGCATCTGGCCGCGGTCGAGGGCTCGCTGCTGCGTCCGGTACGACACAGCGTGCCGAACGGCGGGGCCCTGGTGCACGACTACCTGCAGGCGGCTCGACACCTCGAGCAGACCCTGGCGCTGATCAAGGGGCGGCTGTACGGCGAGGCGTACTGCATGCACCTCGCCTGGCCGGACCTCTGGGACCGGGCCCACTCCGAGCTCACCGCACACAACCAGGTCGAGAGCCGGATGGTCGCCGAGCTGATCCAGCACGGCGACCCGGAGACGGTGGACGGGCTGGCCAGGCGGATGTTCGACGTCGAGTCGCACGGCCCGACCCGTCCCCATCCCAAGACGCCCCACACGGGGATGCTCGGCCTGATGGCCCGGAAGATGTGGTCGGTCGCGGATCGGTTCTGGGACAACGCCGAGGGCCGCGTGATCCCCGAGCCCGTGCACCCCGCACCCCATCGCCACGACAGCCTGATGGCGCAGTACCTCGTCGCCGACCCGAAGTTCGACGCCCAGGCGTCGATCGTCGAGCACCACCACCGCCATTCCAAGCCCGAGTCCGAGCCCCAAGCCACGGCCGAGGCGGAGGCCGACTAGCGGCGTCTCTGGCTGGGGAGGACGCTCTGCGCCTGACCTCGCACCCACCCAGGGCGTACCGCGGTCGACGCGCGGGCCGCCAGCGACGGAGGCCTCCGCTTCGAGGCCCCGCCCGACCTCGGCGGTGGTTTCGAGACGGCCCTGGCGGGCCTCCTCAACCACCGGGAACGGTCAGCCGATCCGGAGTGTCGCCGCGGGAGTCGCCTGGTCGGTGTCCGTGCCCGCACGCGTGCGGGACCGGCGCAGCACCACTCCCGTAACGGCGATCACGACGATCGTCACCGACAGCATGATCGTCGCCAGCGCGTTCACAGCGGGCGTGATCCCGAACCTGACGGCGGAGTAGAGCACGATCGGCCAGGTGTTCGTCGTGCCGTTCGTGAAGGCCGGCAGGACGTAGTCGTCGAAGGAGAACGTGAACGTCAGCAGGGCGGCCGCCACGATCGCCGGCATCAGCCGCGGCAGCGTGATCTGCCAGAAGGTGGACAGCCGACCCGACCCGAGGTCGTAACCGGCCTCCTCGAGGGTGTCGCCCATGCCCACGAACCGCGCCCGGATGATCAGCATCGCCAACGAGGCTCCGAACACGACCTGCCCGAAGAAGATCGTCCACGGCCCGAGCGCCGGGAAGAACGGAACGTAGCGCGGGGCCTGGACGAAGAAGATCAGAGATGCCACCGCGATCACGATCTCCGGGACGACCAGTGTCAGATAGACCAGCGAGTCGAACGGGACGCGCAGGAACTTGTTCATCCGGGCGAGCGCCAGCGCCGCCCCGAGCCCGAGCAGCGTGGAGACCACCGCTGCGGCGGCGCCGATCTTGATGCTGGTGACGATCGCCGGGATGTACGTCGGGTCGTGCAGCCCGGACGCGAACCAACAGGTCGTGAACCCGTTCCACACCGTGAGGTTGCCCAGCTGGGTCGGTGGGATGTCGCAGACGTTGGAGCCGTGGAAGCCGGCGAGGGCCGCGGCTGACGGCTTGTTGAACGCGAACAGCGCCATCACCGCGATCGGCAGGTAGAGGAACACGAAGACGCACACCGCCCACGCGGTGAACGCTCGTTTCGCCGTGACCACCCTACGCACCGAACCGCTCCTCCTTGGTGGCGAAGAGGATGTAGATCGCCACGAACCCGGACAGCGCGATCATCAGACTGATCGACAGGGCGGACCCGAACGGCTGGTTCTGTGCCGAGACGAACTGGTCGCCGATGACGTTGCCGACGAACTCGTAATTACCGCCGCTGAGGATGTTCGGGATGATGTACTCGCCCGACATCGGGATGAACACCAGCAGCGCGCCGGTGACCACGCCTGGAAGAGTCAGTCGCAGGGTGATCTCCCGGAACGCGTTGAACGGCTTGGCCCCGAGGTCGGTGGCCGCCTCGACGAGGGACCAGTCCATCCGCTCCAGAGACGCGAACACCGGGATGATGAACAGCGGCAGGTAGTTGTAGACCAGACCGACCGCCACGGCGTACTTGGTGTACATGATGTTGATCCCGAGGTACTTCGCGAGGTATCCGTGCGAGTCGAGGATGATCTTCAGCGCATAGGTGCGGATCAGGAACGACGTCCAGAACGGCACCAGCACCAGCAGCAGCG
The DNA here is from genome assembly GCA_017354415.1 of Nocardioides sp. Lineage (GTDB taxonomy): Bacteria > Actinomycetota > Actinomycetes > Propionibacteriales > Nocardioidaceae > Nocardioides. The sequence continues at coordinate 5,801 of JAFMQY010000071.1, read as the reverse complement.
CCAGCATCTTGTACGTCGTGAGGTAGCGGGCCATCCAGTACGCGATCGGGTAGCCGACGATCATCGTCAGGAGCGAGCCGACCCCGGCCATGACCAAGGTGCGGGCGAAGATCTTCACGTAGAGCGAGCCGGTCACGAGATGGAACTGGCTGGTGTCGAAGCCGTAGGTGATCGCGTTGAACCCGGTCTGCGTGGCGAGCGAGAACGCCACCAGGATGGCCAGCGGACCCAGGAAGAAGATGGCGTAGTAGACGAACGACGGGGACGTCAGCCAGGCCGGGTACCTCGGGCTGAAGGACCGCCGCGTGCGCCCCACGTCCGAGCCGGTGACGTCCTCGGCGGCGGCCATCAGCCCGCGCGGAACTGCGTGTAGATCTGCGTGCGCTGCTGCACGACGTCCGGGCTGACGTTGAGGATGTACTTGTAGTTGTCCGTGTAGCTCTTGGGCACGTTGAAGAACGGGTCGTTCCTCAGCGATGCCGGCACCTCCTTGAGGGCCTGGGGGATCGGGATGCCGTAGTTGTGGTACTCCATCTCGGTCACGGCCGTGGAGGGCTCGAGCAGCCAGTTGATCCAGGCATGTGCCGCGACCGGATGCGGGGCGGTGGTGGGGATGCACCAGTTGTCGGCCCAGATCTCCGAGGTCTCGTGGAGCAGCACGCCGGTGATGTCGCCCTGCTTCTTGCGGCCCTGGACGATCCGGCGTACGTCGCCGTTCCAGCCCTGGCTGAGGATGATCTTCCCTGCGATCGCGTCGTCGATGTACGACGACGAGGTGATCGTGGTGACGCCCTTCCGGATCCCCATGAGGAACTTGGTGACCTCGTCGAAGTCGGACTTCTTGTCGGTGTTGGGGTCGAGCCCGAGTGCCATCAGGGCGAGGGGCACGACCTCCTCCGCGCCGTCGAGCACGTTGGTCCGGCCCTTGCTGACGTACTTCGGCAGCAGGTGGTAGAAGTCGAGCATCGTCGTCGGGTGCTCTTGGACGACCTGGTTGTTGTAGAAGATCATCGTGATCCCGTAGTCCTTGATCACGTGGTACTCCCCGGTCGGGTCGTACGACGCCTTGATGAAGGACGGGTCGAGGTTCTTCAGGTTGGGAAGCAGGGCGGTGTCCAGCTTCATCAGCTTGCCCTCTTGGATCAGCTGGGCGACCGCGTTCTGGCTCGGCACGATGATGTCGTACGTCGTGCCGCCGGCGTTCAGCTTGGCCAGCAGCTCGTCGTTGGATGAGTAGTACGTCTCGTGGATCTGCAGCCCCGCCTTGGCCTCGGCGGGGAGCGCCTTGAACTTCTTGTACGTCGACGGGTCGTCGTACTCCGACCAGTTGAAGATCTCGAGATGGTTCTCGAGCGGCTTCCCGGCCAGGGCGTCGGTGCCGGCGCTCTGGGTGGACCCGCCGGTGGCACCGGTGCCGGTCGTCGTACCCCCGCACGCGGACAGCACCATCAGCCCACCGAGTCCCAGCGCGGTCCGCCGGGACAGCGGGTGGCCGGCCGCCCGTTCGACCAGGCGCTGCAGCCGGTCCATCTTCGGCTTGGTCGCCCGAGGAGCGAGGATCCTCACCTGGTCGCGGTTGTCAGTCATCGTTTCCTCCCTCATTCGGGGCTGGCGCGTCGGCCAGGAGGACTGGTGCCGTCGGCTCCCACTGGATGGTGATCGGCTCGCCGGGACGGATGGCGTCGTGCAAGTCGTCGGTGCCCGCACGCTGTTCGCGGATGACGAACCGGGTGCCGCCCTTGAGCTCGGCGACGATCTGGACCTCGTCGCCGAGATACATCTTCGTCTCGACCACGGCATGGGCGGTGTTGGTCGCCCCGTCCACCGAACCGGTGACGACGTGGAGCCGGGCGGGCCGGATGCCGACCCGCGCGGGACGCCCCTTCGTCGCCTCACCGCGTCCGCGGACCACGATCCCGGATCTCGTGTCCAGGTCGAACTCACCGTCCTCGGCATGGGTCACGTCGCCCTCCAGGAAGTTCATCTCCCCGATGAAGTCGGCGACGAACGCTGTCCGCGGGCGGTCGTAGATCTCGGCCGGAGTGTCCAGCTGCTCGACGACGCCGTCGGACATGACGGCGATGCGGTCGGACATGGCCAGCGCCTCGCCCTGGTCGTGGGTGACGTAGATGAACGTGATCCCGACCTGCTGCTGGATGCGCGTCAGCTCGATCTGCATCTCCTTCCGGAGCTTGAGGTCGAGGGCGCCGAGCGGCTCGTCGAGCAGGAGGACCCGCGGTCGGTTGACCAGGGCTCGGGCCAGGGCGACCCGCTGCTGCTGGCCACCGGACAGCATCGACGGGCGGTGCTTCTCACGACCCGTGAGCCGGACCAGCTCGAGGGCCTCGCGGGCCCGGGCGTAGCGCTCCGACTTGGCGACGCGCTTCTGCTTCAGCCCGTAGGCGACGTTGTCGAGAATCGTCATGTGGGGGAACAGGGCGTACTGCTGGAAGACGGTGTTGACGTCGCGCCGGTACGGCGGGGTGCCGATGCTGTCCACGCCACCGATCAGGATCTGCCCCTCGTCCGGCTGCTCGAAGCCGGCGATCATCCGCAGCGAGGTGGTCTTGCCGCAGCCGGACGGGCCCAGCAAGGAGAGGAACTCACCCTGGAGCACCTGGAACGACACCTGGTTGACCGCGGTCAGGTCACCGAAGCGCTTCGTGACCGAGCGGAACTCGATGTCGACCGAGGCCCCGCCTGCGTCAGAAGTCACGCATCTGCCTCCCGCCAACGCACGTCGGGGACGCCAGCGCCAGACGCCCTGGGTATCGGGCGGATGGCCATGCCGCCGCCCGCGCTGTAACGTATCTCGCGGCCATACGGCCGTCAATCCCCCGAATATCGCAGTCAGGCACCCTCGGGGAAGGGGATTTCGCATATGGAGATCGATCAGGTCTCGCGTCGCATCATCGCGATGCTGCAGCGGGACGGACGCTGTCCCAATACGACGATCGCGCGGACGCTCGGGATCTCCGAGGCCGCGGTCCGGGCCCGGGTGCAGGCCCTCACGTCGTCCGGGGTGCTCCAGATCATCGGCCTGACCGACCCCGGGAGCATGGGGTTCGGGGTGATGGCGATGGTCGGGGTCCAGGCCAACAACGACCTCAACCGGATCGCCGACCTCGTCTCCACGTGGCCGGAGACGACGTACGTCGTGATCAGTGCCGGCAGCTTCGACATCCTCATCGAGCTGGTGTGCACCGACAACAACGACCTGCTCCGGCTCGTGGAGCAGCTGCGCGCGGTCGAAGGTGTCAGATCGACCGAGTCGTTCATCTACATCTCGCGACACAAGCTCAACTACGCCTGGGCACCGGAGGACGGCGAGGTCCCGCCGGTCGGCGCCGGCGCGCGGTCGGGAGCCTCGGACTGATGGCAACAGCCGAGATCGACGACTACCTCGCCACGCTGGACGAGCCGAAGCGGAGCACGCTCGAGGCGCTCCGGCGCTCCATCCTCGCCGTCGTGCCGGACGCGGAGCAGTGCATCTCCTACAGGATGCCGGCCTTCCGGGTCGACGGGAAGGTCGTTGCCGGGTTCGCGGCGTTCAAGAACCACCTGAGCTATCTCCCCCACAGCGGCGAGGTCCTCGACGACCTGGGAGAAGCCGTGGCCGGCTACACCCGCACCTCGGGGTCCCTGCACTTCCCCGTCGACGAGCCGCTCCCGGACGACCTGGTGAGGGCGCTCGTCGAGGCGACGCTGCGCCGCATCGGTGGTTGAGGAGGGCGCTCCGCAAAGAACTAACTGGTCGTCAAACTGCAACGCGCCGGGGCCAGATCTGCCATCTGACGACCACTTAGTCAGCTGTCCTTCGACACGGTGCCCGGCGCGAGCACCAGGTCGAAGTCGATCCTCGACCACGGGCCGGCGACCTCGCGCCCGTCGGGGGTCGGAGTGTTCGGCAGCTGGTGGTGGACGTCGACGATCAGCGAGTCCCGGACGCCGAAGACGCTGTCGGTGTCGAGATAGGTGTCGCCACGGGGGAAGACGTGGGTCACCAGTGTGCGGCAGCCGTCGGCCTCGACCATCAGGTGGAGGTGGGCGGCGCGCATCGGTGAGCGGCCGGTGGCGCGGAGCAGCTCACCGACCGGGCCGTCGTCGGGGATCGGGTACGGCGTGGGGGTCACCGCCCAGAAGCGGTACCGCCCGTCGGCGTCGGTGTGGAGGTGACCGCGGCCGGCGACCCGGTCGTCGCCGTACTGAACGTCGTACAGCCCCTCGGCGTCCGCCTCCCAGACCTCGATCCGCGCACCGGCGATCGGCGCGCCCGAGGTGTCTGTGACCGTGCCCTCGACCCAGCACGGCTCACCTTCGGCACCGCCGGCGACGTCGCCGCCGAGTCCGACGTCCGGGGAGCCCTCGACGAAGAACGGGCCGAAGACGGTGGCCTCGGTGGCGTCGGCGTAGGCCTCGTTGTTGATCGTGATCGTCTGCATGGACGCTCCGAGCACGTCGGAGAGCAGGATGAACTCCTGCCGGCGGTCGTCGGTCATGTGGCCGACAGCGGTCAGGAACTCGATCGCACGACGCCACTCCTCCTCGGTCAGCCGGGTCTCGCGCAGGAACGCGTGCACGTGCCGGGTCAGCGCTTCGACCAGCTCGCGGGTCCGCGGGTCGGGAGAGCCGGCGAACGACGTCAGGACGCGCTCGACCAGCGCGGCCTCGCGGGCCTCCTGCTCGGCGGAGATCTCGCTCATCCGGGCTCCTTCCCTGACCAGGCAGCGTGTAGCAGCGCCTCGATGTTCTCGGCGGTGACCGGCACCGGGTTGCTCGGCGGCGCGGCCTCGAGGATCGGCCCGACGGCCTTCGGTACGTCGTGCTCGTCCAGGCCGAGGTCGCGTAGAGCCCGCGGTGCGTCGACCTCGTCCCGCAGGGCCAAGAGTCCGGACAGGGCCGATCTCGCGTCGAAGGCCGTGGCCATCCGCTGGTCGAGGCCGGGTACGGCGGGCGCGTTGAGGGCCAGGACGTGGGGCAGCACGACGGCATGGGTCTCGGCGTGGGGCACGCCGAACATCCCGCCGAGCACATGACAGATCTTGTGGTGCAGGCCGGAGCCGGCGGAGGCGAAGGCGACGGCCGCGAGGTACGCGCCGTACAGGGTCTGCTCACGACCGGCGACCTCCATCGGCTCCTCGACGACCCGCGGCAGGCCCAGGGTGAGCGCGCGGATCCCTTCCAGGGCCAGGGCTTGGTCGACCGGGTCCGTGCGTGGAGCCCACATCGAGTCGACGCAGTGGGCGACCGCGTTCAGGGCGGACGACACGCTGGTCGGCACCGGGAGGGCGAGGATCAGGCTCGCGTCGTACACGATCGCTCGTGGCAGGACCCGCGAGTCGACGCCGGTGGTCTTGCGGCCGCCTTCGGTGAGTCCCCAGACGTCGGTTGCCTCGGAGCCGGCGTACGTCGTGGGGACGGCGACGATCGGGATGCCGGTGGTGAGGGCGACGGCCTTGGCCAGCCCGGTGGTGGAGCCACCGCCCACACTGACCAGGACGTCGACGTCGTGGTCTGCCGCCACGGTGCGCGCCCGCTCGGCGACATCGACTGGCACGTGCATCGCGACCTCGGTGTGCAGGACGGTCACCGGTACGCCGCCCAGCACCGGCTCGGCGCGGGAGCCGTCGGAGGCGATCACCATCGCCCGCGTCGCCCCCAGCCGGCGTACCTCCTCGCCGACAGCATCCGCCGCCCCACCGGTCGCGAAGCGAACGCGCTGCGGAAGCCAGTCATGGGTGAACTGCACACGCCCTTGCTACCGCATCCCACGCCCCAAAGGGAGGAGTCGTCCGCTCCAC
>JAFMQY010000305.1 GCA_017354415.1 Nocardioides sp. | reverse complement strand
GATCGCCCCGTCCCCGGCCGGCCTGGCCTCGTCTCCTCGGCAATCTAGCCGTCGCGGCGCCCGTGAGGTCAAGAAGGCGCGGAGAGCCCGGGGGTCGAGGAGACCCCTGCGTGTTGCTCGGACGTCAGAGGGAAAACGCGATCATCCGGAGAACCGGGCGTCGGGTCAGGCACCGTCGTCGGGGGCGCGTAGGTAACGACAGCTGTGGTGGGTCGTGAACCCGAGACCGTCGTACAGGGCCAGCGCGGCCGCATTGTCCGTCTCGACGTGCAGCCACGCGACCGAGGCGCTCCGGGCGGCACCCCAGCGCAACAGCGCCGCGAGCAGCGCGCGGGCATGCCCTTGTCGCCGGTACGCCGGCTCGACCGACAGCGCGTGCAGCGCGAACCAGTCGTCGTCCACCGCCCCTCGGCCGGACCCCACCTCGACGCCTTCGACGACCCGCATGACTCGCACGCGCGGACCGTCCTCCTCCACCAACGCTTCCGAGGCGTCGCCCAGGCGGGCGAGTACGCCGACCAGGTCCGCATGCATGAAGTGGGAGTCACCACCGGCGACGACCTGCCACCCCAGCTCGGCGAACTCCCGCTCGATGGCCGAGTCGCGCTCGACCTGCACCAGTGCCGGCCTGTCCCGGTCCCGGTAGAAGCGGCGTACGGCGTCGGCGGCGGCCTGGAGGGACACTCCGGGAGCGCCGAGGGCCAGGCAGGAGTTCGCGCGCTTGATCAGGCGGCCGTCCGGCGCCGGATCGGTGCGCAGCTCCCAGTCGCCGAAGGGCACCCGCTCGACGAGCGGCCACAGCGGCAGGGAGTGACGTTCAGCGTCGCGGATCGACACGGCTGCCACGCCGGCAGTGGCACCGGTCCGCTCAGACCGCGAGGCCCGCGGCCTTGCGCAGCTCGTCGACCCGGTCGGTGCTCTCCCAGGTGAACTCCGGCAGCTCGCGGCCGAAGTGGCCGTACGCCGCGGTGAGCGCGTAGATCGGGCGGAGCAGGTCGAGGTCCTCGATGATCGCGGCGGGCCGCAGGTCGAAGACCTCGAGCACCGCCTTCTGGATGTCCTCGTCGGGGACCACGCCGGTGCCGTAGGTCTCGATGAAGACACCCACCGGCTGGGCCTTGCCGATCGCGTAGGCGACCTGCGCCTCGCAGCGTGTGGCCAGGCCCGCGGCGACGACGTTCTTGGCGACCCAGCGCATCGCGTACGCGCCGGAGCGGTCGACCTTCGACGGGTCCTTGCCGGAGAACGCGCCGCCCCCGTGGCGGGCCATGCCGCCGTAGGTGTCGACGATGATCTTGCGGCCGGTCAGGCCGGCGTCACCCATGGGGCCGCCCACCACGAACCGGCCGGTCGGGTTGACCAGCAGGCGGTAGCCGTCGGACGGGATGTCGAAGGTCGCGAGAACGGGGTCGATGACGTGCTTCTTGATGTCCGGCTCGAGGGTGACCACGAGGTCGACGTCGTCGGCGTGCTGCGTGGAGAGCACGACGGTGTCGACCCGCACCGGGTGGTTGTCGGCGTCGTACTCGATGGTGACCTGGGTCTTGCCGTCGGGACGCAGATAGCTGAGCGTCCCGTCGTTGCGCACCGCGGTGAGCCGCTCGGCGAGTCGCTGGGCCATGACGATCGGAAGCGGCATCAAGACGTCGGTGTCGTCGCACGCGTAGCCGAACATCAGGCCCTGGTCGCCGGCCCCCTGCTTGTCCATGGCGTCGACAGAGCCGGTGCGGGACTCGTGGCCGGTGTCCACGCCCTGGGCGATGTCGCCGGACTGGCCTCCGATCGCGACCATGACGCCGCACGAGGCGCCGTCGAACCCCTTCTCCGAGGAGTCGTAGCCGATCCTCAGGATCCGGTCGCGCACGACCTGCTTGATGTCGACGTACCCGGTCGTGGTCACCTCGCCCGCGACCACCACCAGGCCGGTGGTGAGCAGGGTCTCCACGGCCACGCGGCTGTGGGGGTCCTGCCGGATCATCTCGTCGAGGACCGAGTCGCTGATCTGGTCGGCGATCTTGTCGGGGTGCCCCTCGGTGACGGATTCGGAGGTGAAGAGGCGTCCGGTCACGGTGTGCATGCTCCTGGTTCGCTGTCCTGGCCGCACCGGGGGTGGTCGGTCGGCGTCCGGGTCACGATATCGGGCGACCTGGCTTCGCCGGTCCCCCGGTCGCGGGATGGTCGGTGATGGTCAGTCGGGCAGTCGGCGGGCGACCTCGTCCCAGACCACGTGCGCCAACGCCGTCTTCGAGCCCCGGGGCACGTCGACCGGTGGCTGGTCGGTGGACAGGATCACGGCCTCGTTGTCGTCCGCGCCGAAGACGGCTCCGCCGCCCACGTCGTTGACGACCAGCAGGTCGCAGCCCTTGCGGGCGAGCTTGGCGCGGGCCAGGTCGAGCACGGTGCCCGTCTCGTCCCCGGTCTCCGCGGCGAACCCGACGACGACCTGGCCCGGCCGGAGCCGCTGGTGGGACAGCTCGGCCAGGATGTCCGGTGTCTGGGCCAGCTCGATCGGCGGCGCGGCCCCGTCGGGTGTCTTCTTGATCTTGGCGTCGCTCGTGGTCACCGGCCGGAAGTCTGCGGGCGCGGCGGCCATCACGACGGCGTCCGCGGAGACGGCGGACGCCATGACGGCGTCGCGAAGCTCCTCGGTGGTCTCGACCCGCACCACCTTGACCCCTGCGGGATCGGTCAGGGCGACGTTGGCCGCGACCAGGGTCACCTCTGCGCCACGGGCTGCCGCGGCACGCGCCAGCTCCAGCCCCTGGCGGCCCGACGAGCGGTTGCCGAGGAAGCGGACGGGGTCGAGCGGCTCCCGGGTGCCGCCGGCCGAGACCACGACGGTCCGT
>JAFMQY010000304.1 GCA_017354415.1 Nocardioides sp. | reverse complement strand
CTCCACGTCGGCGGTGGCGAGAAACCGGCGGACCAGGCCGGCCAGCGGGCGATCCCATGCATCGAGGTCCCGCAGGACATTCTTGCTGCTGACCCACCACCTCTCGTGGAGCCGGAAGTGCATCTCGAGCAGATCGCCGATGCACGCGTGCATGGAATAGAGCGCCGCGTCGGGATCCTGGCCCATGTTGCGGCGGACCTTGTCGTCGCCGTGATAGGCCATGAACGCGATGAACTGCCGGTCGTCCCGGGTCGGGGGCGTCGGGCGCACCGCAGCCATCCGGTCTTGGAGCGCCTGCAGCTCGCCGGTCTTGTCGAACAGGACCACCGCGTGAGCCAGGATGGGTGCCCGCGTCCGGTTGCCGGGGTCCGGCTCCGCCAGGTCTGCGATCTGCCGCAGTGAGCGGAAGGTGATGTCGACCTTGTGCGGCCAGTACCCGGGGTGATTGACGTTCGGACACGGGCTGTCCTCGCCAACCTGGACCACCACATCCAGGTCGCTGTGGCGGTTGGTCCGGCCTTCGGCGACGGATCCGAAGATGAGCGCGCCGAGGTAGCGCGGGTCGTGCTGGAGTGATCGAATCGCCCTGACGGCCGGCTCGAAACGGTCGGGGATCATCCGTTCGGCCACCGCGCCAGCGTAGTCCTCGTCGCTCCGGCGGATGGCGTCACCTCGCGAGCGAACGCCAGCAAGGTTGACGCCATCGCGCCGTTTCGCGCCGGATCAGCAGGCCGGCTTCATCTCGTCGGTGGTCACGTACCCCTGATCCGCCGAGAGGTAGTGGTTGTAGCAGACCCCGGTGGAGTCGCTGAAGTCGTAGTCCTGACTGGTCGAGCCGACCGCGCTGGTGCCGGCGGTGCCGCCCTCCTTGAGCTTCGCCGCCGCGATCACCTCGTTGTTCAGCTTCGTCCACGACCGGAGCGTGCCGTTGACGGTGGTCGACCAGCTGTCGATGTCGCTGAAGTCGAGGTGCGCCGGAAGGTTGAACTGGCCGCTGTTGGGTCCGTTCTTGTGCGTGATGTAGGCGGACTGGCCGGTGAACGGGAACGTCTGCTGGAGTGAGGTGACCGAGGTGGTGCCGTCGGGGGCCACCGTCGTCGTGCCGGCGTCGTCGGTGGCCGACGCCTGGATGTTCTCCAGGAAGTTGTTCAGGTTCACCTGCTGCACGTTCTGGTCGCCGAGCTTCTCGGTGACCGTCGAGGTGGTCTGGCCGGCCGAGCTCTTGACGTAGCCCGAGACCGTGAGCGTGTGACTGGCGGTGGTCGTGAAGACGCCCGCGTTGGTGCCGTTCGCCTGGTAGCTGTCCTGCTCGCTCAGCGCGGGTGCGCTGTAGCTGGTGACCGCTCCAGTGGTCTGGGTGCTGTTGGGGTCGGTGTACGCGAGCAGGTCGGCGTCGGTGAGCCAGAACCCCTCCTGGTTCGCGACCCGCACGCTGACGGTGTGCGGCTGGCCGTCGGTCAGGGTGCCGGCGAAGGGCGTCAGGTCGAGCTCATAGGGCGTCAGGTCGAAGGCGCGCACGCCCGGGATCGGCCGCCACAGGATCGGGTTCCAGCCGCCGGTGAACACGGTCGGGAACGGCATCGCCTCGCCGGCCAGCCTGCCGTCGAGGTAGACGTCGACCTCTCGGTACGGACCGCCGCCGCAGAGGCCGTTCGGACCCGCATAGGAGTCCGGTTGGTTGCCGTACCAGAACTCCTCGCAGCCGTGGCCGGAGGTGTAGACCTCGGCGTCGAGGCGGGTCAGGTTGCGCGGGAACGTGACCGGGCTGGAGATCGCGTCGCCGGCGCTGTTGAGATAGCTCCACTCGCCGGTGTTGGTGCCCACGGGATTCGTGACGCCGATCACCTGGTCCGGGTGGGCGCCCGCCGGGGCCGCCTGCGACGCCTCGTAGAACGTCAGGGTCAGCGTCTCGTCGAAGGCGCCGGTGTAGGTCGAGTTGTAGATGTTGTCGAGCTGGACCTGCACCGACTGATTGGCGGTGAAGAGCGGTGAGTACTCGGTCACGTCCTTCTGCACCTGCCAGCTGATGCCGGCCGGGTCGGGCTCCGGGGTCGAGGTCCGCATCACCTCGGCGCCGCCGATCCAGATCCCGGAGATCCGGTCGTACTGGCGGCCGGCCACGCTCCCGGAGAGCGTGAGGACGACCTTGGACCAGGGGCCCGGGCAATCCGCGGGCGGGCTCCAGGTACCGACGTAGGGCTGGTAGTAGCTCGCCGCGAACGTGTGCTGCATCACCGTGACGCTGCAGTGCGCGGTGTCAGGAACCGGGACCGGCCGGTCGGCGGTGACCGGGTTCCCGTAGTTGGTTTCGGCGCTCGCGGGCACGATGGCCGCCGCCATCGCCACCAGCGTCACCGCGAGTGAAAGGGTGACCAGCAACGTTCGTCGCATCCGGGTGTCTCCATTCGGCACTGCCTCGGCCGGGAATGACGGCTGCGGAATTATTGCGACGGCCGGCACCCCGGCGTCAAGCGCTTTCGACGACGAACAAAGTGGGCTTGACTTGCCGGCCCGCGGCACCGCATGATTCCGTCCCGCGCCCCTCGCGGTGGGCGGCGACGGTTGGCGGCGTTTGTTCGAGTCCGGACGTATGTGAGGCGATAGAAGGACATGCTCGAGCGTGGGGGCGTGAGCGGCCGGGTGCACGGGTGGCACCTGGTGCTCGGGATCGCGACGACCGTGGTGCTGGTGGCGGGGCTCCTGGAGGCGGGCACGCCCACGGCGTTCGCCTCAGCCGCCTCGACGCCCTCCGCCGCGGTGACCGACCCGGCGTCGCTGGTGGATCCGTTCGTCGGCACCGGCAGCGGCGGTCAGGTGGTCGGGCAGGTGGACACCTTCCCCGGCGCCGACATGCCGTTCGGCATGATCC
>JAFMQY010000070.1 GCA_017354415.1 Nocardioides sp. | reverse complement strand
GTGCAGCCGGTACGCCGCCTCCTGACCCCGGCTGTGCTGCCGGACTCGCTGTCCGGGGTCGCCGGCACCCGGCACGTCGCCCTGACCTTCGACGACGGGCCGGACCCCGCCAGCACGCCGTACTTCCTCGACCTGCTGGCGCGCCGCCAGGTGCGCGCGACGTTCTTCGTGCTCGGGCGGTACGCCGCCGAGGAGCCGGACCTGATCCGCCGGATGGCCGACGAGGGGCACGAGATCGGGGTTCACGGCTGGACCCACCGGTGCGTCGTGCGCGTGGGTCCCCGGCGGCTCACCGGCGAGCTGCGCGCCACCCGCCGCGTCGTCCAACAGGTGACCCGGACCCCGGTGCGCTGGTACCGGCCGCCGTACGGCGTCCTCACCAGCCATGCCCTCGCCGCGGCCCGCGCTGCCGGTCTCACAACCGTGCTCTGGTCGGACTGGGGCATCGACTGGCGTCGCGGTCGGACGCCGGAGCAGGTGGTGCACACCGTGACGCGACACTTGCGGCCCGGCGCGACCGTGCTCCTCCACGACACCGACCGGACCTCCGCGCCCGGGTCGTGGCGAGCCACGCTGGCCGCGACCGACACCCTCCTCGACCAGCTCGCGAACGAGGGGCTCCCGGTGGGCCCGCTGGCGGAGCACGGCGACCGATGAGCAGCGCTCAGGTGCCGCTCCGGGGTCCCGGCCGACACCCGCGATCACACCGCCGACGAGCCTCTCAGGTGCTTCACACCCTGGCCCCCTACTCTTGGTCCGTGCCGCTGCTGGAGAGTGTCAGGGGAGCCGTACGCCGCCGCCTGGTCGCGCGTGTCGGCGGCATGGACCTGAGTCAGGTCCACCGGGTCCCCGACCGGCTGACCTGGCCGCTCGACCGGGTGGTCACCGACCCCGTCGCCCGCCTCGGGGAGCAGCGCGCCGAGGCCCCGGTCTCGAAGCTGATCACCTTCCTCGGCATGGACATCTGGCTGGTGACCGGTGACGCCGAGGCGCGTACGGTGCTCGGCGACCAGACGTCGTACTCCACCGATGTGCGGCCCTACTTCGGCAGCTCCGGCGCCGCGGACGGCGACATCGGGGGGCTGGGCTTCACCGACCCTCCGGACCACACCCGGCTCCGCAAGCTGCTGACGCCGGAGTTCACGATGCGCCGCCTCGCCCGGCTCAAGCCCGCGATCGACGGGATCATCGAGCAGCAGCTCGACGAAACCGAGCGCGTGGCGGCCGAGAACGACGGGGTCGTGGACCTGGTCAAGAGCTTCGCCTTCCCGATCCCGTTCCTGGTCATCTGCGAGCTGCTCGGGCTCCGCGACGACGATCGGGAGACGTTCCGCGCGCTCGGCACCGCCCGCTTCGACGTGAGCCGCGGCGGCGGCGCCATCATGGGCGCCGTCGGGGCCTCGCGGGAGTTCCTGTTCGCCGAGTGCGAGCGGCAGCGGACCGACCCCGGGCCTGGCCTGATCGGCCAGATCGTCCGCGAGCACGGCGACGAGATCTCCGACTTCGACCTCGGCGGGCTGGCCGACGGCGCGTTCACCGGCGGCCTCGAGACCTCCGCCTCGATGCTGGCGCTCGGCACGGTCGTGCTCCTCGGCCGTCCCGACCTGTACGCCGGCCTGGTCACGGATCCGACCACGGTGACGCCGACGGTCGAGGAGCTGCTCCGCAACCTCTCGGTCGTGCAGGTCGCCTTCCCGCGCTTCACCAAGACCGACGTCGTCGTCGGCGGCCAGCGCATCCGCAAGGGCTCGTGCGTGATGGTCCACCTGCCCGCGGCCGATCGCGACCCGCGCACCTACCCCGCCGGTGACGCGATAGACCCGTCCCGGGCGACGGTCTCACACCTCGCGTTCGGCTTCGGCTTCCACCGCTGCGTCGGAGCCGAGCTCGCCCGGATGGAGCTGCGAGCGGCGTACCCCGCTCTCGCCCAGCGCTTCCCCGACCTCACCCTCGCGGTGCCGGCCGGGGAGCTGGAGTACCACGCCAAGTCGATCGTGTACGGCGTGGAGTCGGTCCCGGTCCGCCTGCACGGCTGACCCACCGGGACCGGACGGGCGCGATCCACACGACAGGGCCGCCGCCCCGGGTTGGGCGGCGGCCCTTGGTCTGGGCTGTCGAGGGCGTCAGTCGAGTGCGTCGACCTGCTCGGCCGCCTGGACCGGGGTCGGCTGCCCGCCACCGCGGTCGAGCCTGCTCGGCCACCAGATCCTGCTGCCGACATCGAGGTTGATCGCGGTGACCAGCACGGATCGCACGATCAGCGTGTCGAGCAGGACGCCCAGCGCCACCGCGATACCGATCTCGGCGAACGCCACCAGGGGCAGCGTGCCCAACACGGCGAACGTGCCGGCCAGGACGATGCCCGCGGACGTGATCACACCGCCGGTCGCGCCGAGGGCGATCAGCGAGGCCCGCCGCGTGCCGTGCTCCGGCGTCTCCTCGCGGACCCGGGTCATCAGGAAGATGTTGTAGTCGATGCCCAGGGCGACCAGGAACACGAACACGAACAACGGGAACGACTGATCAGCACCGGCGAACCCGAACACGTGGCGGAACAGCAACGAGCTCAGGCCCAGAGCGGCCCCGAAGGACAGGATCACCGTGCCGATCAACAGCAGTGGCGAGAGCACCGCCCGCAGCAGCACCATCAGCACGAGCAGCACGACGAGCAGCACGATCGGGATGATCGTGCGGGTGTCGCGCCCCGACGCCTTCTCGGTGTCGGCGACGATCGCAGCGCCCCCGCCGACGAGGGCGTCGGCTCCCGGTACGGCGTGCACCTTGGCCCGGATGGCCGAGACCGTGTCGGCCGCCTGGCTGGACGCCGGGTCGTAGAGCAGGGGAGCCTCGATCAGCGCCGTGCCGCCCTTCACGATCGGCTGGGCGGGAGCCCCGATCCCGCGGGTGCCCTTCATCGCAGCGCGGACCTCGTCGGCCTGCCCGGCGTTGGCGAGCACCATCACCGGGTTGGACGTGTCGGCGAGCCCGTGGTCGACCAGCACCTGCTGACCCGTCACCGATTCGAACGTCTGGGTGAAGGAGTCCTTCGTGGCGAGGCCGTGCGCGTTGAGCTGCAGGATCCCGAGGCTGCAGATCGCGAGCACGACGGCCGTCGTCGCCCACACCAGCCGGGGCCGCGGCGCGATCCGCGCGCCGATCCGGGCCCAGAAGCCGCCGGAGGACGGCTCGACGTCGCCGTACCTGGGGCGGCGCGGCCAGAAGATCCAGCGCCCGAAGATCACGAGCAGTGCGGGGAGCAGGGTGAGCATCACGATCAGGCCCACCCCGATGCCGATCGCGGCCACGGGGCCGAGGCCGGCGGTGGAGTTCATCTCCGCAATGACCAGGCAGAGCATGCCGAGGATCACCGTGAGCGCGCTCGCGATGATCGCCGGAGCGGCCCGGTGGAGGGCGAATGCCATCGCCTCGTGCCGGTCCTCGTGGCGATGCAGCTCCTCGCGATATCGGGCGACGAGCAGGAGGGCGTAGTCGGTGCCGGCGCCGAAGACGAGCACCAGCAGGATGCCCGAGCTCTGCCCGTTGACGGTCAGACCGGCGTAGTTCGCCAGGAGATAGATCAGCCCCTGGGCCGTCAGCACCGCCACGACGGCGCTGATCACCGGCAGCATCCACAGCACGGGGCTGCGATAGGTGAGCAGGAGGATCAGGATGACGACGATCGCCGCGCTGATGAACAGCTTCCCGTCGATGTTGCCGAAGATGCTGGCCTGGTCGGCCGCCTCACCGCCGGGTCCGGTGACGTAGAGCGTGGCACCGGGCAGCTCTGCGACGTTGCGGATGTGGTCTCGGACGTCCGGCATCTGGTTCCAGCCGTCCTTGCCGAAGTTGAACGTCACGTACACCTGCGCGACCTGGTGGTCCTGGGACACCTGGAGGGTCTCGCTGGGCTTCATCGGCTGACCTGACGGGCCGGTCATCGGCACCGTGCCCTGGAAGCCGCCCACTTGGTCTGCGAACTGGCCGATCTTGGCCAGGTCCGCCTGAGTGAGCCCGGACTCCTTCTTGTACACGAGGGCGGTTCGGATGTCGTTCTCGTTCTGGAACGGCGCTGTCTTGTCGAGGGCCTTCGTCGACTCAGCGCTGGCCGGCAGCCAGGACGACGCCTGGTTGTCGAGGACGCCGTTCAGCTTCCCCGAGAGAACCCCCCCGACTGCGAAAACCACGATCCACACTGCGAGCACGACCCATTTCGTGACTCGCCCCGTCAGCTTCCCCGCTATCTGTCGATGCATTGGTCAAGTGCAGCAGATGGCCCCAACGGCCGTCATCGGGGTTTTCCCCGAGTTCGATCCTGCTGTCGGACCCGGTCCGGCTCTGAGGTACCTCAGGTCAGCCGTACAGCCGGTCGATGACGTCTGCGTACTTGGCGTGTACGACGCGCCGCTTGAGCTTGAGGGTCGGTGTCAGCTCCTCCGACTCCGCGGTCCACTCCGTCGGCAGCAGCTGGAACGACTTGACCTGCTCGGGCCGCGACAGCCGCTCGTTGGCCCGGTCGACGGCGTCCTGGGCCATCGCCAGGACCTCCGGTCTCTCGGCCAGGTCGGCGAGGTCGGTGAACGCGATCCCGGCGCGCTTCGCCACGATCGGCGCCACTTCGCCGTCGAGGGTGAGCACGGCCACGACGTACGGACGGTCGTCGCCGAACGCGAGCGCGTGACCGATGATCGGCGACTCCTTGAGGAGCGCCTCGATGTTCGAGGGCGCGATGTTCTTGCCGGCCGAGGTGATGATCAGCTCCTTCTTGCGGTCGACGATCGAGAGGAAGCCGTCGGCGTCCAGGGTCCCGATGTCGCCGCTGTGCACCCAGCCGTCGGCGTCGAGCAGGGATGAGGTCGCCTCGGGACGGCGGTGGTAGCCCGACGTGGTGATCGGGCCGCGCATCAGCACCTCGCCGTCCTCGGCGATGGCGAGCTCGATGCCGGGCAGGGCAGCGCCCACGCTGCCGAGCTTGAAGCTGCCCGGCCCGCAGGCGGTCGCGGCACCACAGGTCTCGGTCATCCCGTAGATGTCGTTGATCGCCAGGCCGAGCCCGGCGAAGAACCGGGCCACTTCCAGCGGCATCGGCGCCGAGGCACTTCCGGCCCAGGTGACCCGGTCGAGCCCGAGCATGGCCTTGATCGGGGTCAGGACGGCGGCGTCCACGGCGTCGTACCTCGCCTGGAGCTCGGGGCTGGTGGTGTGTCCGGTCTGGAGCGACTCGACGTACTCCACTCCCGTGGCCATGGCCTGCGTGACGGCCGCGCGCTTGGCCTCGTCCGGCTCCGCGGCGAGCAGGCCCGACACCCCGGACCGGATCTTCTCCCAGACCCGCGGCACGCCGAAGAACTGTAGCGGACGCACCTCGGTGAGGGCCGGCACCAGCGCGTTCGGGTCGCCGACGAGGTAGACCTGCCAGTCGCCGACGTGGGGCGGCAGGTACATGCTCAGCACCCGCTCCGCGATGTGCGCGTAGGGCAGGTAGGACAACGTGATGTTGCCGCTCTCGGCGCCGTTACGGCGGTTCACGGCCTCGCACTCGAACACGACGTTCCGGTGGGAGAGGACGACGCCCTTGGGATCACCCGTCGTGCCGGACGTGTAGAGGATCGTCGCGGGATCCTCCGAACGTACGCCGGCCACCCGGTCGTCGACCTCGTCCTGGGTGAGGTCGCGGCCCTGTCTGACGAGGTCGTCCCAGCGGACGAACCGGTCGTCGTCGACCTCGGCGTCACCGATGCCCACGATCAGCCGGACCGAGCCCACCTCCGCCAGGGCGGACCGCCACCGCGCGACATGGTCGGCGGTCTCGAGGAACACCGCCTGCGGCTCCGCATGCCCGGCGATGTAGGAGACCTGCTCCGGCGACAGCGTGTTGTAGATCGACATCGGCACCGCGCCTGCGTGCAGCGCGGCGTGGTCCGCGACGACGTGCTCGATCCGGTTGGTCGCCATGATCGCGACGGTCCGCCCCGGCTCCACCCCGCGCTGGACCAGGGCGGCGGCCACGGCGCGGGCCGTGGCACGGAGCTCGGACCAGGTGAGCGTGCGCCACTGGTGGCGGCCGTCGGCCTTGTCGCTGTACGCCGGGTGGTCGCCGTACGCCTCCGCCGTCCGCACCAGGCCGTCGATCACGGTGCGCCCTTCGACCAGGTCCTCGATCTCGCGTCGCTCGTCGCTCGCCATGGCGGTCATCGTGGCACTGGTGCCCTTGCGTCGGAACCACCCCGGACGTCATCGGTCCGAGGCATGGAAGCCACTCGCCGTATGACGTTGCGGCGCTGGGGTGCTCAGAGGCCGAGGGAGCGACCGATGATCTCCTTCTGGATCTCCGTCGTGCCGCCGTAGATCGTCTGCACCCGGGAGTTCACGAAGGCGCGGGCCACGGGGTACTCGGACATGTAGCCGTAGCCGCCGTGGAGCTGGACGGCGCGGTCGACGATCTTGTTCTGCAGCTCCGTGGTCCACCACTTCGCCATCGAGGCGGTCTTCGCGTCGAGCTCGCCGCGGACATGCCGAGCCAGGCAGTCGTCGATGAAGACCCGCGCGATGTGGGCCTCGGTGGCCATCTCGGCGAGGGTGAACCGGGTGTGTTGGAAGCTGCCGATCGGGCGCCCGAAGGCGGTCCGCTCCTTGACATACCTGAGCGTCTCGTCGACCAGCGACTCGCAGGCGGTGGCGGCCGAGACTGCGATGGAGAGCCGCTCCTGGGCGAGGTTGGTCATCAGCTGGACGAAGCCCGATCCCTCCTCGCCGAGGAGGTTCTCCTTCGGCACCCGCACGTGGTCGAAGAAGAGCTCGGCCGTGTCCTGGGCGTGCTGACCGATCTTGTCGAGGTTGCGGCCGCGCTCGAAGCCCTCCATCCCGCGCTCGACCACCAGCAGGCTGATGCCCTGGTGGCCGCCGTCGGGATCGGTGCGCGCGACCACGACGACGAGGTCGGCGAGGATCCCGTTGGAGATGAACGTCTTCTGCCCGCTGAGGATGTAGTGGTCGCCCTCGTCGACGGCGCGGGTCTGGATCCCCTGGAGGTCGGACCCCGCCCCCGGCTCGGTCATCGCGATCGCGGCGATCGTCGTACCGGCACACAGCCCGGGGAACCAGCGCGCCTGCTGCTCCGGCGTCGCGCCGGCCACGAGGTACGGCACGATCATGTCGTTGAACAGCGGGAACGCGCACCCGTAGATCCCGCGGCGGGTCATCTCCTCGCCGACGACCGCGTTGTAGCGGAAGTCGGTCGTGCCGCCACCGCCGTACTGCTCGGGCAGCTGCAGGCCGAGCAGGCCCTGCGCGCCGGCCTTCGCCCAGACCTCGCGGTCGACGATGCCCTCCTTCTCCCACTGCTCGTGGAACGGCGCCGCCTCCTTGTCGAGGAACGTGCCCACCGTCTCGCGGAACGCCTCGTGCTCGGGCTCGAAGATCGTGCGGCTCATGCGGCCAACTGTGACAGTGGCACTGTCACGATGCAAGGGAGACCGGCGCGGCGCGCGAGGCACGAGCGCGGCCGTGAGGTGCGCTCGCATGGCCACAGGAGGTACCTAACGGTGGCTCGCCGGCGTCGGGGCAGTTTCGTCCACAGGTGACGAGCAGGCCTTGTCGGGGGTGCTGGCTCCACGTAGAATCGAACACATGTTCGAGACAGACGCCGGGCGCGAGCGCTGTGGATGCGGACCTGGTGCTGGCGTGGGTCGAGCAGCTCGCGGCCAGCGCAGGCCCCGACAACGACAAGGCTCGGGTGGAGATGCTGGGCGCCCTCGAGCGGCTGGTCTGCGCGGCCACCGGATTGCAGGCGGACGTCGCTGCCGACCTCGACACCTCCGTGCGCCGCGTGGAGGCCGATCACGGTGTGCCGACCGATCGGCAGGGACGCGGGGTCGCGGCCGAGGTCGCTCTGGCGTGTCGCGAGTCACCCCGTCGCGGGCGTCAGCGGGTCGGGTTGGGGCGCATTCTCCGGGACGAGATGCCGTGCACGCGGCGGGCGCTCCGGGCCGGGCGGACCACGGGCTGGAAGGCGACGATCCTCGCACGAGAGACGGCGAGTCTGTCGCTGGCCGACCGGCAGGCGATCGACCGGCGGCTCGCAGCCGACACGCCGCGGCTGGAGAAGATGGGCGATCGACAGCTCGAGGGCGCTGCCCGCGGCCTGGCATCCGAGCTCGACCCGGCCGCATGCGTGCTCCGGCGGCGGATCGCGGAGTCCGAGCGCCGGGTGACGCTGCGACCGGCGCCCGACATCATGTCGCGGTTGTCGACAGAGCTGCCGGTCGCGAAGGGGGTGGCCGTCTTCAAGGCGCTGTCCGACGTCGTCGAGTGGGCCCGGGCGGGCGGTGACCCGCGGACCCGCGGGCAGGTCATGGCGGACACCCTGGTCGGGAGGGTTCTCGGCGCAGCCGACGGGGTCGTGCCGGTCGAGGTCGGGCTGGTGGTCAGCGACGAGGTGCTCTTCGGCACTCGCGATGACTCCGCCCACCTCGACGGCTACGGCCCGATCCCGGCCGAGCTGGCCCGGGAGCTGGCCGGGCGGGCCGCCGCGCACGACCTGGCCGGCCTGCGCCGGCTCTACCGCCGCCCCTCAGACGGTCAGCTGGTGGCGATGGACTCCCGCAGCCGCCGGTTCCGAGGCGGGTTGGCCCGGTTCATCCGGCTCTGCGACCGGGTGTGTCGCACCCCGTGGTGCGATGCACCCATCAGGCACACGGACCACCCGGAGCCGGCCGCCCACGCCGGCGAGACGAGCGATGTCAACGGGCAGTGCCTCTGCGAGCAGTGCAACGACGGGAAGGAAGCGCCCGGGTGGCGGGTCCGACCGGTGCGCGGCGACCCGCACACGATCGAGATCCGCACGCCCACCGGCCGGGTCTACCGGTCTCAGGCACCGGCTGCGCCCGGCCGACGACCGCAGAGGGCCCTGGCGGGTGGTGAGGTGCCGCGGCTCGACCGACGTTCGTCGTTGAGTGTCTCGAGCATCGAGTGCGGGCCGAGGTCGCGCAGCGCGTAACCGCGGGGGTAGCTCGTCGGCTTGTGGTGGTAGGCCGTGCGGCGGGGAGGCGCGAACCGCAGCAGGCGTCCGCGGGCCGCGAGCCCACGGCGTACGGCGGACACGAACCACGCCGGCTGCTCCGGCATCCCGAGCGCGATCCGGAGCGGTTCGTCCATCAGCGCGATGGTCATCCGGCGGATGACCGGCCGCAGTGGCGGCGGCGAGACGGCCCGGGCGACCCGGAGCGTCGCCTCGGTCACGCGTCTGTTGGCCTCGGTGAACTCGAAGTGCGCGGCCTCGTAGTCGCGCAGCAGCGTGAGGTAGCCGTCGTACGTCGTCGGGAGACCGGTGATGCCCATCAGCTCGCCGAACCGCCTGGTGACGTCGGCCATCGCCTGGAGCTCCACCGGCTCGAGGTCGCGCCAGCCGTACTCGCGGATCCACTCGACCGGGCCCACGAGCGTCGTGGCCAGGACGTACTGGAACTCGTCGTTCGGGATGGCGTATCGCCCGTGGATGCGGTTGAGCCGGCGCACCGCCGCGCGGGCCCTCGGCGAGTCGACACCTTCCACGGTCGCCTCCTCGCCGATGAGGAGCGTGTCGTCGTACCTCCGGACGCCGTCCTGCTCGAACTCGCCCGTCCGGTCGAGCAGGGCCGCGATGGAGGGGATGCCGTAGTCACGCAGGAAGGCGATGCCGGTGCCTCGGTGGTAGTCCCAGGGGAACTCGTGGCGGGTGGTCAGCCAGACGATCTCGTCGCGGTCGCGCACGGGGTCGAGGGTCCGGATGTGGTCCCGGATCTCGTAGCGGCGCGGGTGTGCGAGCCTCACCGGCACGACCTCACGCGACCATCTCCTTGAGCCGCCGAACGGTGGCGGCGGGGTCGTCCGAGGCCGGGATCACCTGGAGGTTGGTCACCCCCGCCTCCGCGAACGCCGCGATCCGCTCCTTGACGTACGACGCGGGGCCGACCAGGTTGCCGAGCTCGAGCAGCTCGGTGGGGACCAAGGCCTCGGCGTCGCGCTTGTTGCCACCGAGGTAGAGGTCCTGGATCTCCTTGGCCTCCTTCTCGTAGCCGTACGTGCACATCAGGTCGTTGTAGAAGTTCTTGCCCCTGGCACCCATGCCGCCGACGTACAGCGCGACCATCGGGCGGACGAAGTCCAGCAGCGCCTTGGTCTCCGGGCCCTCACCGATCGCGACCATGCCGCCGGCGCAGATCTCCAGCGGGGCAAGGCCTTCCTGCCGTTTCGCCTTCCCGCGGGCGAGCGCGTCACCCCAGACCTCACCGCACTTCTCCGGCACGAAGAGGAACGGCAGCCAGCCATCGGCGTACTCGGCGGCGCCCTCGACGCTCTTCGGGCCGAGCGCCGCGATGTAGATCGGGACGCTCTGACGCTCCGGCTTGGTGAGCAGCTTCAGCGGCTTGCCGAGGCCGGTGCCCTGATCCTCCGGGAGCGGGAGCGTGAAGATCCCGTCGTGGACCAGGGTCTCACGCCGGAGCCCGCGACGGATCAGTTCGATGATCTCCTTGGTGCGGCCGAGGGGCCTGTCGTACGGCACGCCGTGGAAGCCCTCGATCACCTGCGGGCCGCTCGCACCGAGCCCGATGACCGCCCGGCCCTGGCTGACGTTGTCGAGGCCGGCGGCCGTTTGGAGCAGCGCGCCGGGCGTACGGCTGTAGATGTTGAGGATCGCGCTGCCGATCTCGACCCGCTCGGTCTTGGCGGCGAGGTAGCCCATCAGCGTGGGGGAGTCGAAGCCGTAGGCCTCTGGCACCCAGACGGTGTCGAGCCCGGCATCCTCGAGGGCCTTCACCTGGTCGGCCGCCTCGCGTGGGTTACCGGCGTACATGAGCTGGGTCGAGAGCTTCATCGGCACCGTTCAACTGTGACAGAACCACTGTCACGGTCGCAAGGCCGGTCCGTCAGCGGCCGAGGCCTGCGAGCACCTCCGCACGCGGCAGCTCGCCGAGGAGGCGGCCGGGCACGAGCAGCTTGGAGCGTCGTACGCCGGAGCCGATCACCGCCGTCTCGATCTGCAGGCACGACTCGTCGACGAGCACCCGCCAGCTGTCCGGGAGCCCGACCGGGGTGATCCCGCCGTACTCCATCCCCGACTCCTCGACCGCGCGGTCCATGGAGAGGAAAGACGCTTTGCGGACGTCGAGCGTGCGCTTGACCAGGTTGTTGACGTCGGCGCGGGTGTCGGCGCGGACGACGCAGGCCGCCATCCGCTCCTCGCCCTCCCGCTTGCCCATGACCACGACGCAGTTGGCGCCCCAGGCCATCGGGACGTCGTACGCCGCGCTCATCGCGGCCGTGTCGGCGAGTGCGGGGTCGATCTCGACCACGGCCAGGTCCTCGGCTCCGGGCCACTCGGAGAGTGCCTCGTGGACCGGCGGTGCCAGGAGCTCGGGGTGGGCGAGGACGGGCAGGGACTCCAAGGAGCCGAGACGGGGCAGAGACATGGCGTCACTGTCGCACGGCACGGGCGCCGGCCCTGCCCGCCCTCTCAGTCGCGCGAGCCGCGCATCCGCGGCGCCGCGGCGACCAGTCCGGCGACGCCGGCTGCAACCCACGGGATCGGGAGCAGCCAGCGTAGATCGTGGCCCTGCACCGTGTCGGAGATGAACAGGGCCCAGATGATCGTGAGACCGGCGAACGCCACGCCCATCACCAGATGGCCGATGTTCACGGGGTGCAGTCCCTCGCGGAAGCTCGGGCTGCTGCTCTCAGGGCCGTCGCGAAGGTCGTACGCGTCCGGGCTGTAGGGGTCGCTCATCGCTGACTCTCCGTGTGCAGGTCGATCGCGCCGATATCGAGCTGGGCGTCGATGGTGAGGGTGGGTGCGCCGGCTCGAGCGACGTACTGGGTGTCCATCGTGTGACTGATCCCGCCCTCGTCGCGGCCGTACGCGCTGATGCCGCCCGGTCCGTTGATGTCGAGGTGGGCGACGACGTTGACGCCGTCCGGCGTCCGGATGTCGAGGTGCCCGATGTCTCCGGTCACATGGATGGTCCGGCCGTCGAGCGCCTGGGGATCGGCGACCTGGCCGAGGTCGACCACGAGCTCACCGTTGTCCATCCGGTAGCTGCTGTTCACGTCGGTGGACGTGAGGGGCGTGTCGACCGTGCGGTTCACGTCCCACTTGTCGATGGCGGTGGTGATCGCCATCGCCGGCCAGGCGAGCAGTCCGACGAGGATCAGACCTCCCGCGCGACCCCAGAAGGAGCCCACCAGGAGGAACGCCGCGCTGAGTCCGAGCACCGTCGCTGGGTATGCCGACGGGGCGATGTGGGCGCCGGCCAGGTCGGCGATGCCCAGGCCACCGAGGGCGACGGCGATCGTCGCGATCGCGAACCAGAACAGGATCGGGCCCTTCTTGCGCGGGTTGACCGGGCGTGGCTGCTCGGGGACCGAGGAGGACGGCGGCGGGTAGTACCCCGCGGTGGTGTACGGCGCGGTCGGGTCCGGCAGCGGCTCCACCAGTGTCGGTTCGGTCGCCGTCCGCTCGACGGTCGGCGCCTCACCGGCCTGGCCCTCAACGGGCTGACCCTCAGCGGGCTGACCGTCAGTGGGCTGACCGTCAGTGGGCTGGGCCTCGGCGGGCTGACCAGGCGGGGGAGCGGCGTACGGCGGCGCCCCGGGCGGGGGTACCTGGTGCCGCTCGCCCCGGCGGGGAAGCTGGGTGACGAGTACGACGATCGCGGCCACGACGAGCACCAGGTACACCGGGCCCGGATGACCCCACCAGCCGTTGGAGACGAGGAGCAGCAGGGCGATCGCCCCGACGATCACGAGAGCGACGGTCCGGCTGCGCCGGTCGAGCTTGATCGTGGCCCAGTCGGAACCGTCCTCGGGCAGCAGCAGCCACAGCGCGACGTACAGGAGGAGACCGACGCCGGCGAAGAACGTGAGGACCACGAACGCCACCCGCAGGATCACGGGGTCGACGTCGAGATGCCGGCCGAGTCCGCCGGCCACGCCGGCGACGCGACGGTCGGAGCGGCTGCGCCGGATCCGGGCCAGGTCGCGGATGTCGTCCCACCCCACGCGTGGGCCGGAGCCTGCCCCGCGAGGAGCAGAGTCCGGACCCTGTGGCGGGGGCGGAGACGTGTCGGATGGTGTGGTCATGGCATCAACAGTGCGTCAGGCTCACGGTCCGGACCATCGGGGTATCCCCTGATCCGGCCCGTGGTCGCCGGGGTCCGGGTCAGGGTACGACCGGGGGTCGCCCTCGTGGTCCACACCCCGCCGACCTGCGACGATGGACACGTCATGACCGCCAGCGCTCCTGCGTCCGCGCAGCCCGAGCCCCAGGCGCGCAAGGCCTACCGCGACACCAGCGAGCCGATCATCGGCGGCGTCGCGGCCGGGCTCGCGCGCCACCTCGGGCTGCCCACCGTGTGGGTGCGTGCCGCCTTCCTGGTCCTGGCCGTGCTCGGCGGCAGCGGCGTGCTGTTCTACGCCGGCCTCTGGCTGGTGCTCCCGGCCGAGCCCTTCGACCGCGAGGCGCCCGGTCTCGAGAGCGC
The DNA here is from genome assembly GCA_017354415.1 of Nocardioides sp. Taxonomy (GTDB): domain Bacteria; phylum Actinomycetota; class Actinomycetes; order Propionibacteriales; family Nocardioidaceae; genus Nocardioides. The sequence goes on along the minus strand of JAFMQY010000070.1, from coordinate 4,207 downwards.
CACGCGGCAGGGCAAACGACCGGGCCGCATCCGACGCCTCGCCGACTCCGGGCCGGCCGTGGCGCTGGTCGCCCTGGGGCTCGGGTTGGTCCTCATCGCCGAGGCGATCTTCGGAGGCAACGGCGCGCTGCTCTGGGCGATCGTGCTCGCCGTGGTCGGTTTCGGGCTCCTCTGGCGGCAGGCCGACGAGGCCCAGCGCGCACGCTGGCTCGACCAGTCCGAGCGGCTCAACCCGGTCCGCGCCGTCTTCGGGAGTGGCGGCTGGGCGGCGTACGTGCGCGTCGGCGCCGGCTTCGTCCTGATCGTCGCCGCCATGGCCCTCTTCGCCTTCCGCCACGGCCACGTCACCCAGGTGTACGACGTGCTGGTCTCGGCCGCACTCGGCGGGATCGGCCTGGCGATCATCCTGGGTCCGTGGGTGTGGCGGCTCACCAGCGATCTCTCGGAGGAGCGTGCCGAGCGGGTCCGCACGCAGGAGCGCGCCGATCTCGCCGCACACCTGCACGACTCCGTCCTGCAGACGCTGGCGCTGATCCAGAAGAACGCGAACGACGCCCCCACGGTCGCCCGGCTCGCGCGCTCGCAGGAGCGCGACCTCCGGTCGTGGCTGTTCGACGCGGCCCCGGGCGATGACGACACTCTCGCCGGCGCGCTCCGGGGGGTGGTCCGCGAGATCGAGGACACCTACGGGGTCGACGTCGAGCTGGTCACGGTCGGCGACCTCGAGCTCGACGACCGGATCGCGCCGATCGTGGCGGCCGCGCGCGAGGCGACGACCAACGCCGCCAAGCACGCCGGTACGCCCGCCGTCGACATCTACGCCGAGGTCGGCGCCGACCTCGTGGAGGTCTACGTCCGCGACCGTGGCACCGGCTTCGATCCCGAGACGATTCCCGCCGACCGCCAGGGCGTCCGCAACAGCATCCTCGACCGGATGTCGCGGCACGGCGGGACCGCCGAGATCCGGTCCACGCCCGACACCGGAACCGAGGTGCGGCTCAAGCTGCCGCGACAGGAGAACGAACAGTGAACAACCGTGTCCGTGTCCTCATCGTCGACGACCACGCGATGTTCCGGTCCGGCGTCCGGTCCGAGCTCGGCACCGCTGTCGACGTGGTCGGCGAGGCGGCCGACGTCGACCAGGCCGTCGCGGCGGTCATCGAGCACCGGCCGGACGTCGTACTCCTGGACGTGCACCTGCCCGGCGGCGGTGGCGCCGAGGTGATGCGACGGCTGTCCACCCGGCTCGGGTCCGCCGACGGACCGCGCTTCCTCGCCCTGTCGGTCTCCGACGCCGCCGAGGACGTGATCGGCACGATCCGGGCCGGAGCCCGCGGCTACGTCACCAAGACCATCACCGGTCCCGAGCTCGTCGACGCGATCCGGAGGGTGTCGGAGGGCGACGCGGTGTTCTCCCCGCGGCTGGCGGGGTTCGTGCTCGACGCGTTCGCCGGATCGATCGAGATCTCGGCGGTGGACGAGGACCTCGACCGGCTCACCGAGCGCGAGCGCGAGGTGATGCGGCTGATCGCCCGTGGCTACGCCTACAAGGAGGTCGCGCGCGAGCTGTTCATCTCGATCAAGACCGTCGAGACGCACATGTCCAGCGTGCTCCGCAAGCTGCAGCTGTCGTCGCGCCACGAGCTGACCCGCTGGGCGTCCGATCGTCGCCTCCTCTGAGATCGCCGGGGGCGGTGGCCCGTAGGGTAGACGGGAGATGAGCGACACCCTCCCGATCATCGGCCAGACCCTCGGACCGGCCGACGAAGCCCAGCAGCCCGAGCGCCGCCCAGGCCCCTCCGCCGACGACCTCCTCGCCGGACTCAACGAGCCGCAGCGTGCCGCCGTCGTCCACGAGGGCACACCGCTGCTCGTGGTGGCCGGGGCCGGGTCGGGCAAGACCCGTGTCCTCACGCGCCGGATCGCCTGGATCGTCTCCCAACGCAAGGCTCATCCCGGCTCGATCCTGGCCATCACCTTCACCAACAAGGCCGCGGCCGAGATGAAGGAGCGGGTCGAGGCGCTGGTCGGCCCGCGAGCCCGGCTGATGTGGGTGTCGACGTTCCACTCGGCCTGCGTGCGCATCCTGCGCAAGGAGATCGACAAGCTCGGTTTCAAGTCCAGCTTCACGATCTACGACGCGGCCGACTCCAAGCGACTGATGGGGATGATCGTCAAGGATCTCGACCTCGACCCCCGCCGCTACCAGCCCGGCGCGATCCTGCACTGGGTGTCCACCCACAAGAACGAGCTGCGCGGTCCCGAGGAGGTCGCGGCCGACTCCCACAACAAGTTCGAGGAGGCGTACGCCGCGGCGTACACGCGCTACCAGCAGCGTCTCCGCGAGGCCAACGCCCTGGACTTCGACGACCTGCTGATGGCCACGGTCGACCTGTTCGCGACATACCCCGAAGTGCGCGAGACCTACCGCCGCCGGTTCCGGCACGTGCTCGTCGACGAGTACCAGGACACCAACCACGCGCAGTACGCCCTGATCCACGAGCTCTGCGCCGACTCGCTGGAGGACCCGATCGCGTCGGTCGAGCCGCTCGACGAGCCGGTGGAGCGGGTCCCGCCGGCCGAGCTGATGGTCGTCGGCGACGCCGACCAGTCGATCTACGCGTTCCGCGGAGCCAACATCCGCAACATCTTGGACTTCGAGCAGGACTTCCCGAACGCCACCTCGATCCTGCTCGAGCAGAACTACCGCTCCACCCAGACCATCCTGAACGCCGCGAATGCCGTGATCGGTCACAACCGTGGCCGCACGCCGAAGAACCTCTGGTCCGACGCCGGGATGGGCGCCAAGATCGTCGGCTACGTCGGCGACGACGAGCGCGACGAGGCACGCTTCGTCTCCGGCGAGATCGACGCTCTCACCGACGCGGGGTCGCGGCCCGGCGACGTCGCGGTCTTCTACCGCACCAACGCCCAGTCGCGTGTGTTCGAGGAGGTCTTCATCCGCCTCGGCATGCCCTACCGCGTGGTGGGTGGCGTGCGGTTCTACGAGCGGCGCGAGGTGCGCGACGCGCTCGCCTACCTGCGGATGCTCGTCAACGCCGACGACGAGGTGTCCCTGCGCCGGATCGTGAACACCCCCAAGCGCGGCATCGGCGACCGCGCGCTGGAGTGCGTCACGTCGTACGCCCGGCGGGAGCGGATCACCCTCTGGGAGGGCCTGCGCCGGGCCGACCAGGCCCCAGGGCTGGTGAGCCGCTCGCTCGTGGCGATCCAGGGGTTCGTGGCGCTGGTGGAGGAGCTCCAGTCGATGGTCGACGCCGGGGAGCGCGCCGATGTGATCCTCGAGTCGGTGCTCGCCCGGTCGGGCTATCTCGACGAGCTCGAGGCCTCCGACGACCCCCAGGACGGCACCCGCCTGGAGAACCTCGCCGAGCTCGTCGCGGTGGCCCGTGAGTTCTCCGACGACCCCGTGGCCGGGCCGTCGGCGGACCCGGCGGACGTCGACGCGGGCACGGTCTCACCCGGCCTCGCGGACTTCCTGGAGCGAGTCGCCCTGGTCGCGGACACCGACCAGATCCCCGATGCGCCCCACGATGACGACGGCGGCATGGTCACCCTGATGACTCTGCACACCGCCAAGGGCCTGGAGTTCCCCACGGTCTTCCTGACCGGGCTCGAGGACGGGGTGTTCCCCCACTCGAGGAGCCTCGACGACGGCGGCGAGCTCGAGGAGGAGCGCCGTCTGGCCTACGTCGGTCTCACCCGCGCCCAGGAGCGGCTGTACGTGTCCCGGGCTCTGGTCCGCTCCGCGTGGGGAGCACCGGCGCACAACCCCGCGTCCCGCTTCCTCGGCGAGCTCCCCGACGCACTCGTCGACTGGCGGCGCACCGAGGCAGACCAGGTCCACTGGCAGCGGCCCGACCTGTCGCGCACGACAGGCCTCGGCTCACCGACCGTCGCGGGCCGCCGCAACTTCAGCGCCGCGGCAGCCCGGGCCGACGCCGCCGCGAAGTCGAAGCCCGCGCGCGCGGTCCCCTCGCTGTCGCCCGGTGACCGGGTCCAGCACGACACGTTCGGCCTCGGCACGGTGGTCGCGGTCAACGGCGTCGCGGAGAAGGCCGTCGCGTCCATCGACTTCGGCTCCGACGGTGTCAAGCGGCTGCTGCTGAGGTACGCGCCCGTCGAGAAGCTCTGACCGGCGGGTCGAGACCCGGGTGCCGCCCGCGCCGACAGCAACCACTAGGGC
>JAFMQY010000191.1 GCA_017354415.1 Nocardioides sp. | reverse complement strand
CCTGTACGGGCCCCGGGCACGTCACGAGCGCGGCGAGGACGTCCGACGACGCGCCGTCGAGCTGCTGGCGACCGTCGGGTTGGCGCAGTCGCAGCACGCCTACCCGCACGAGCTGTCCGGGGGGATGCGTCACCGTGCCGCCTTAGCCCGAGTCCTGGTGAACCGTCCCCGGCTGCTGCTGATGGACGAACCGTTCGGCGCGCTCGACGCCATCACCCGCGTCGCCATGCAGCGCTTCTTGCTGCATCTGTGGGAACGCGACCGGATGACCGTCGTCTTCGTCACCCACGACGTGGAGGAAGCGGTGCTGCTCGGAGACCGGATCTGCGTGATGACCGGAACGCCGGGATCCACACGCGCCGTCTTCGACGTCGACCTCCCACGCCCCCGTGACCTTGAGATGACCGACACCCTGGAGTTCGTCCACCTCAAACGTCGGGTCCGGGAGTCCCTCGAAGGGAGTCACTGAGATGAGCACACAGACCGTGCCGCGGCCCTCCGCCGCCACCGCGAACACCCCCGCCGCCGACAACATTGTCCTGGGCGGTGCCCGACGCGGGCAGGGCCGAGCCCGCATCTGGTACGGCGTTCTGGGCGTGGTCCTCGCGCTGTCGCTATGGGAGCTGCTCGCCTACTGGAAGAACGATCCGGTGATCCTGCCCACCGTGCAGACGACCGCCAAGACGTTCTGGTCCTACCTGGGTCAGCGCTACCCCGCCGCGACCGGCAAGACCCTGTGGCAGCACGCACTGGTCAGCTCCGCACGGATCGGTGTCGGCTGGGGCGTTGGCGTGGTGGTCGGGGTCGCCGTCGGCGGCGTCATGGCCTCGGTCCCGATCGTCCGCCACATCGTCGACCCGCTGATCGAGATCACCCGCCCACTGCCGCCACTGGCGTTCATCCCGCTGTTCATCGTCTGGTTCGGCATCGGCGAGGAGTCCAAGTTCCTGCTGATCTTGGTGGGTGTCGTGCCGATCATGGTGATCGCGACCGTCTCCGCGCTCGACGCCGTGCCGGAGGAGCTCGAGCAGGCAGCCCGCAGCCTGGGCGCAACACCGCTGTGGACGCTGGTGACCGTCCGAATGCGTGCCGCCCTGCCCGCGATCATCACCGGGATGCGGCTGGCCATGGGAGGGGCCTGGACCAGCATCGTCGCGGTCGAACTGATCGCGGCCACCAGTGGCCTGGGCTACCTCATCAACAACGCCGGCGTGAACCTTCAGACCCCGCTGGTCTTGAGCGGGATCGTCACCATCTCGATCCTCGGCATCCTCTTCGACTCCCTCCTCCGGCTCTTCCACCGCAGCATCGATCCAACCCGACGCTGACCGCGTCCACCACATCCGAACCGAACAGGAGCAACACCGTGACTGAACACGCCACCCGCACCTCCGCCCTGACCCTCGACAAGCTCGGACCCTCCTTCGGAGCCGAGGTGCTCGGGGTAGACCTCCGCGACCTCACCGACGACCAGATCCTCGCCATCCGGTCCGCCCTCGTCGAACACAAGGTGCTCTTCTTCGGTGGTCAGGACCTCACGGATGCCGCCCAGGTCGACCTCGGCCGGCGCCTTGGCGAGCTGACCGCCGGACACCCCGTCGCCCACAGCCCAGCGGTCCAGCACCCCGAGATCTACAACATCGACAGCACCGACCCGGAGTTCTCCTTCTCCGACGTCTGGCACACCGACGTCACCTTCATGGACAAGCCGCCGCTGGGATCCATTCTGCGCGCCGTCCAGCTTCCCACCTCCGGGGGAGACACCAGCTGGGTCGACACCCAACTCGCCTACGACTCGCTGTCCGCGCCCGTACGCCAGCTCGTCGACCAGCTCACCGCCGTCCACGACGGCAACCGCGAATGGGGAGCCTACCTACGACGCCGCCAGGGCCAGGGCAACATCTGGGACGGCAAGCAGGTCACAGAACTCGCGCCAGTAGAACACCCCGTCGTCCGGGTGCACCCGGAATCCGGCCGCCCCGGGCTCTTCGTGAACCCCGGGTTCACCTCACACATCGTCGGAGTCTCCGACGCAGAAAGCCGGGCCATCCTGGATCTGCTCTACGCCCACCTGACCAAGCCCGAACACACCATCCGGCACCGCTGGCAGCTCGGCGACGTCGGAATCTGGGACAACCGGAGCACCTCCCACTACGCCAACAGGGACTACCACGAACCACGCGTCATGCGCAGGATCACACTCGCCGGCGACCGCCCCATCGGAGTAAGGCAAGCAGGTCCGACGGCCGCGTGAGAGGTGTCGCCTCCCGAGTCTCCTCCCGGGCCTCCTCGCGAATCGTGCCATCCCAGACCTAGGTCAACCGCGAGGCGCTACGACCCACTACGGCGTCGGCCAACCTCAAGGCGGCAGCCTCGAACCCTTGGTTCGGGCTCGCCCCGATGTCATCGCCTTCCACCCGGAGTCGAGCACCCGGCTGATGCGCGCGGTCGACGTCTCATCTCCAGACCGTTTACAGATTCGACGTTTCAAGTCGACGTTGTCGACATCCAACTCATCGCACGGACCGATACCGGAGGACTCATGACAACCTCAAACCAGCTGGCTGCTGGTCGACTCTCCCGCCGCGGCGTCGTTGCGGCCGGCGCAGGGCTCGCGGGACTAGCCGGAGTCGCCGCCCTCAGCCCGACACCCGCCTTCGCCAAGAACAACGAGCTCGGCGTGTCGTCGAAGCACCCGCCCTCGGCCACCGACTCGCTCTACGCCTCGGTCCTCGGATACAGCCAGTTCGGCTACCACCGCACCGGCACACCCTCCCAGCAGCTCGCCCTGGAGTGGCTCGAGCGCGAGTTGAAGCGACGCGGAGGCCGCGTCTCGCGCTGGGGCTACGACTACCCCTTCTACGACTGGCAGGCAGACCTCCGGGTCGGGCAGCATCACGTCGAGACCGTGCCCCTCTACTTCGAGGGCAACGGCACGTTCTCCGGCCGCGCCGACTTCATCCGCTCGGTGACCACGAAGCTGGACGGGAACGACCCGGCCGTGCTCAGCGCCCTGGCTGACGCGCAGGCTGAGGGGGCGAAACTCGCGGTGCTCGCGACGAACGCGGCGATCGGCACGAACCCGCTCTACGACGGACTGGTCGGCTACAACAGCGACCCCGACCTGACCAAAACCGGCATCCCCACACTGCTCGTCCCGGGCCGCCTCGCCAACGACCTCGCCGCCTACGGCGCCGATGTCGAGTTCTCGGCACGCACGGTGACTCGCCAGACCTATGTCCTGTCCAGCTGGTTCGGAACCGACAACCCCATCAACGACCCGATCATCGTGACCACGCCGCTGACGGGCTGGTTCAACTGCGCCGCCGAGCGCGGCACCGGCCTGGCGCTCGCGCTCCAACTGACAACCGACCTCGCCAAAAACCACCCGGTCTTCTTCCTCGGCAACACCGGCCACGAACTCAACAACTACGGCGCCCGCAAATACCTCACCGAGGAATTCAACCTCGCCCCTCGCGCGGTCTTCCACCTCGGCTCCGCGCTCGCCGCCTCACGCATGCAGCCCGACGGAACCCTCGCGCTCGGGCCACGCAACGCCTACAGCCAACCCGCGAACGCGACGGTCCCCAACCTGGTCACCGACCTGCAGGCGGCGAACATCGGCATCGCCGCCAAGTGGCCGGGCGAAGGCCAGGTCTGGCACGACCGCCTCGGCGACAACGTCCCCCTGCTCTCGATCGCGGGCAACTTCCGCGAGTTCCACTCCCCAGACGACGTGGCAAGCGTGACCACCACCCCGGCCACGCTGCTACAGACCTACAACGCAGTGCACACCGCAACCGGCGACTTCCTCAACTACACCACCTGACCACCGCCAGCCAGCAGGGGCCGCACCGCCAACGACGGCCCAGGCACCCAATCGAAGGACCGCGCACGCCGGGTCAGCCCGCTGCATTCTGGGCCGGAGTGGGCTACCTGACGCACCCAATCCTGGGATCTACAAACCCGCCAGTTTGCTGACTGAGTCGCGGAGGGCATCCTCGCCGGCTCTGACGTAATGATTGAGGACGGTGGTGAGCTTGTCGCCGAGGTACTGCGCGACGACCTCCCAGGGTTCGCCGAGCTCCTCGTGGAACCACTTGGTGGCGGCGTGGTGGCGGAGGTTGCGGTAGACGATCGTGCGGGGCCAGGCGTTGTCGGGGTCGTTCGTCTCGACCCACGCGCGGATGCGGTGCCAGCGCTCGTTGTGCATCTCGGGCTTCACGGGCAGGCCGGTTACGGTGTCGACGAAGAGCCACAGCTCGTCCTCGGGAGGGACGGGGTAGTTCCACCATGTGAGGTTCCGATCCTTCGTCCGTGTCGCGAGGGGGGCGCGACGCTGGCGCTCGGCCTCCTGAGCGTTCACCACCTGCTGGAAGGAGGCCTCCGCAGGTAGGCCGAGCAGCTCCTTGACGCGGGGGAGGAGCTCGACGTGCATGAGCGACTTGGGCAGGGGCACCTCGTGGATTGTCTGGTTCTTCACCGGACCGCGGAAGCCGGCCTGACCGCGTGGTGTGATCCAGGAGCCGTTGACGTGGAGGTAGCCGTGGTTGAAGAAGACGTCGATCGCGCGGAGCGCGTTCTGCTCGCCGAGGCGCAGTCCGCCGAACCCCGCGACCCGGATCTTGGTGCCGAACAGGGGGAGGCGGGTCATCAGCGGGTCGGTGCCCTCGGGGCCGCACAGCTTGTCGGCAGCCGCTGCCATCGCCTTCACCTGACGGGTCTCCGGGCGCAGCCGCGGGTCGACGTACTGCGCGGTTGCGCCGTGATGCATGGTTGCTCGGCTGATCTCGAGGCCGTCCAGCGGATCGATCGACCGATCCAGCCAGCCCAGCCGCCACGCGAGCTTGCGCATCGCGGCGAGCTGGCCGCGCAGGTCCTCGCGACCGCGCTGCGAAAAGAGCGTCTTCGACCCCTTCTCCATTACGCGACGGCTGTGCTCGACGCGCCACTTCGTGACCGGCACGTCGCCGATGGTCGGCAGGATGTGGGCGTTGAGCCGGGAGATGCGCTGCTCCATCGTGCGCGGCTGCTTCCCGCGCTCGATCGAATCCCTGAGGTACTCCTCGCCGAGCATGCGGATCGTCCGCGTCGCGCGGACGTCGGCGCCGACCGGCGTTTCCCTTCCCGTGTCGAGCGCGGCCTCGGCCTGCGCAAAGATCTTGCGCGCCTCGGACTCTGAGCTGGCCCGCCGGAGTACCCTCTTCCACGGCTCGCCCGCGCCGGCCGGCGCCCGGAACATCACCTGGTACTTCGTCCCACCGTGCTCCGGCGCATACAGGCGCACGCGCCACGGTCGCCCGCCGCCGCCCATGGTGCGCGGCTTGCCCTGCGCGAGCAGTGTGGGCTTCTTCCGAGGTGCCACCGGCGTCCCTCCTAGGCTGGACGGGTGGGAGTCGCATCAGGCTCCCGAGAATCCGCGTCGTGTATCAATCTCGTGTATCACTCGGACGGGAATGATACACGTGCCACTCGTCAGGAGTCATGGGAAATGGCCAAGCGCCTTGCCAACGCGACCAGCCCCTACCTGCTCCAGCACGCGGGAAACCCCGTGGATTGGTGGGAATGGGGACCCGAAGCGTTCGCCGAGGCGAAGCGCCGTGATACACCAATCTTCCTCTCGGTCGGGTACGCCGCGTGCCACTGGTGCCACGTGATGGCGCACGAGTCGTTCGAGGATCCGGAGACCGCGGATCAGCTCAACCAGGACTTCGTGAGCGTCAAGGTCGACCGCGAGGAGCGGCCGGACGTCGACGCGGTCTACATGGAGGCGACAGTCGCGCTGACCGGACAGGGCGGCTGGCCGATGACGGTCGTGCTCGACCACGAGGGCAACCCGTTCTTCGCCGGCACCTACTTCCCGGACCGCCCCCGCGGCGGGCAGCCGTCGCTTCGCCAGGTGCTGACCGCGCTCACCGAGGCATGGCGCGACCGGCCGGACGACGTACGCCGTGCGGCAGGGTCGGTGCGTGATCACCTCACCCGTGAGGTCACCCTGACCGGCGCCGCCCTGTCGTCGAGCGACCTCGACGTGGCGGTGGCGGCGCTCGCGGCCGACTTCGACGAGGCTCACGCCGGGTTCGGCGGTGCCCCCAAGTTCCCGCCGAGCATGGTGCTGGAGCTGCTCCGCCGGCGGGACGACGGACCGTCCCGGCGGATGCTCGACCGCACGCTCGAGGCGATGGCGCGGGGCGGCATCCACGACCAGCTGGGTGGCGGCTTCGCCCGCTACAGCGTCGATGCCGGCTGGGTCGTGCCCCACTTCGAGAAGATGCTCTACGACAACGCGCAGCTGGTCGGGCTGTACGCCCGTTGGGGTACGCCGATGGGCGACCGCGTGGCCACGAGCACCGCTGACTGGATGCTGCGCGAGCTGGGCACCTCCGAAGGAGGCTTCGCGTCGGCGCTGGACGCCGACAGTGAGGGCGAGGAAGGGCGGTTCTACGTCTGGACGCCCGACCAGCTGGCCGAGGTGCTCGGCGCGGAGGACGGAGGCTGGGCGACCGAGCTGTTCGAGGTCACGGGGACGTTCGAGCACGGAACCTCGACCCTGCAGCTCCCCCACGACCCCGACGACTGGGACCGCTTCGACGACGTGCGCACGCGCCTCCTCGCCGCTCGCGAGCTGCGCGTGCGGCCGGAGCGGGACGACAAGGTGGTCGCGGCCTGGAACGGGCTCGCCGTCTCCGGCCTGGTCGACGCAGGTCGCCTGCTGGGCCGGGAGGAGTACGTCGCGGCCGCCCTGGCCGCGGGCGAGCTGCTGGCGACGACCCACCTGGTCGACGGCCGGCTCCGCCGGGTGTCCCGCGACGGCAGGGTCGGTACGCCGGCGGGCGTTCTCGAGGACCACGGTGCAGTGGCCTCCGGCTTTCTCGCGCTCTGCGGTGCCACCGGAGACGAACGCTGGCTGTCCCGCGCGACGCATCTCCTGGACGAGGCGCTCACGCGGTTCCGGGCCGAGGACGGCGGGTTCTTCGACACCCCCGCCGACGGCGAACGGCTCGTGTCGCGGCCGCGTGACCCGGGCGACAACGCCAGCCCGTCGGGGACATCCGCGACGATCCACGCCCTGCTGGCTGCGCACGCCCTCACCGGAGAGGGTCGCTGGCGCGAGGCTGCCGACGAGGCGCTGGCCGGGGTCGCCACCCTGGCCCGGCGGGCACCCCGGTTCGCGGGCTGGTCTCTCGCCGCCGCGCAGTCGCTCCTCGACGCGGCACCGGAGATCGCGGTCCTCGGCGCGCCCGGCCCGGACCGAGACGTCCTGGAACGTCAGGCGCGCCTCTGGCCGGGCGCTGTCGTGATGGTCGCGGACGGACCCTCAGCCGCGCTGCCCCTGTTGGACGGCCGGGACGCAGTTGGCGGCCGCCCCGCGGCGTACGTGTGTCGGGGCAATGTCTGCGACCGTCCCGTGGTGTCCCCCGGCCCCCTGCCCCACCCGCGAGTTCGCTGACCTGGCAGTCGTTGTGCCGGGTCGACGGCTCAGCCGGCACAACGTCTGCCAGGTCAGCTTCAGGGCCGATCCCGACAGAGGGTTGGCGGCTGGTCAGCCCAGGCCGGCCTGGGCGAGGAGTCGCCCGGCGAGGCTGCCGGTGGGGATGCCGCGCAGCACCAGG
>JAFMQY010000190.1 GCA_017354415.1 Nocardioides sp. | reverse complement strand
CCTCGTCTCCGGTGCGGGTGCTCGAGCGTGCGGGCGCGGGCTTCCGGCTGACCGTGGGCTCTGCTCGGACGCCGGTGACGATCGAAACCGCGCGGGTCGTGCTCGCGACGCCTGCCGCGCCGGCCGCACGGCTGCTCGCGCATGTGGCGCCCGTGGCCTCGACGGAGCTGGCTGGGGTCGAGTACGCCTCGATGGCGGTGGTCACGCTGGCTGTCCCGGCGCTCGAGGTCGGCGACTCCTCGGGGTTCCTGGTCCCTGCGGTGGACGGGCGGCGGGTGAAGGCGTCGACGTACTCCTTCAACAAGTGGGCCTGGGTGGGCGACGCGTCGGATCTCCGGATCGTGCGCGCGTCGCTCGGCCGGCACCGCGAGGAGGCGACCCTCCAGGCGAGCGACGAGGAACTGGTCACGCACGTCGTGGGCGACCTGTCACTGGCCCTCGGACAGCAGCTGCGGCCCGTGGACGCGCACGTGCAGCGCTGGGGCGGAGCCCTCCCGCAGTACGCCGTCGGACACCTGGACCGGGTCGGTCGGATCCGGGCCGACGTCTCCCGGGTCCCGGGGCTCGCCGTGTGCGGGGCGGCGTACGACGGAGTCGGGATCCCCGCGGTGATCGGGTCGGCCCGCCGGGCCGCGGCTGAGGTCGTCGCGGCAGAATGAGGGCATGACCGAGCAGACCCGAGCCGGACGTACGCGGGAGATCAACGAGACCGTGCGCTACACGATGTGGTCGGTGTTCCGGCTGGCGCAGCCGTTCGGCGAGGCCGACCGCGAGTCCGAGGCGGCCGAGGTGTCAGAGCTGTTCGAGAAGCTCGCGGCAGAGGACGTCGTGGTGCGCGGGACGTACGACGTGGCCGGGCTTCGGGCTGATGCCGACGTGATGGTCTGGTGGCACGCGCCGACGAGCGAGCAGCTCCAGTCGGCGTACCACCGTCTGCGCCGTACGGCGTTCGGTCGCCGCCTCGCGCCGGTCTGGTCGCAGATGGCGCTGCACCGGCCGGCGGAGTTCAACAAGAGCCACGTGCCGGCGTTCCTTGCCGACGAGGAGCCCAAGGCGTATGTGTGCGTGTACCCGTTCGTGCGCTCCTACGAGTGGTACCTGCTCGAGGACGGCGAGCGCCGCCGGCTGCTGGCCGAGCACGGGATGATGGCGCGCGAGTACCCCGACGTCCGGGCGAACACGGTGTCCAGCTTCGCCCTCGGCGACTACGAGTGGATCCTCGCCTTCGAAGGTGACGACCTCGGCCGGATCGTCGACCTGATGCGGCACCTGCGCGGCTCCGAGACTCGCCGCCACGTGCGCCTCGAGATCCCCTTCTACACCGGTGCCCGCACCCCGGTCCCCGACCTCCTCGCCCGCCTCCCCTGACTCGTTGAGTTGGCCCTCCGGGCTCGTTGAGTTGGCCCTCCGGGCTCGTTGAGTTGGCCCTCCGGGCTCGTTGAGTTGGCCCTGCGGGCTCGTTGAGTTGGCCCTCCGGGCTCAACGGTCGGCGGGCTCGAGGGAGATGGCGATGGAGTTGATGCAGTACCGGTCGCCGGTGGGGGTGCCGTACCCGTCGGGGAAGACGTGCCCGAGGTGGGAGCCGCAGTTGGCGCAGCGGACCTCGACCCGCTTCATGCCGTGGGAGGTGTCCTCGAGGTACTCCACGGTGTCCGTGATCGGCTGGTAGAAGCTCGGCCACCCACACCCGGAGTGGAACTTGGTGTCGGACTCGAACAGCTTCGCCCCGCAGGCCTTGCAGGAGTAGACGCCCTTGGTCTCGGTGTCGGTGTACTCACCGACGAACGGCCGTTCGGTGCCCGCCTGGCGCAATACGGCGTACTCCTCCGGCGAGAGCTCCTCCCGCCACTGCTCGTCGGTCTTCTCCACCTGGTAACCCATGCCTCCACGGTACCGAGACGCACCAGCCCCAGCATGGGCGGCTTGAAGCGATAGTCCCTGACGAAATGGTCGAGATCTCACGCGTTCTTCGACCGTTTCGTCAGGGAGTACCGGAAAGAGGCGCCAGCTATCCACAGCGGGCTACTCCTCCTTGCGCACCCAGAGCCGCTGTGGGCCGAGGGGCGTGTACCCGGCATCCACCATCGCGTCCAGGTCTGACCCCCAGGCGAAGTCGGTGACTTGGGCGCCCGGATGGAGTGACGCCACGGCCGTCCGGAGCCGAGGGTCCAGGACCCCGTCAACCGTAGGCATCCGGCCGCGAGGGACTTTCGGGTGCGGCGGACGGCTAGCCTGAGGCGCATGCCGAAGGCGCCAGCAGCGGAGGTACAGGCAGGGCAGAGATCGGTGCGCGTGAGCAGCCCCGACCGGGTGATCTACGAGGCGACCGACCGCACGGCCGAGGTCACCAAGCTGATGGTCGCGGAGTACTTCGCCAGCGTCGACGACGGCCTGATGCGGGCGCTGCGTGACCGGCCGACCGCGCTCGAGCGCTGGACGTCCGGGGTCCGTCCCGGCATGAAGCTGGCGACCGGCCCGATGGACAAGGATGCCGACGCCTTCTACCAGAAGCGGGTGCCCAAGGGCGCTCCGGACTACCTCGAGTCGGTGCAGGTCACGTTCCCGTCAGGCCGCACCGCCGAGGAGATCTGTCCCACCGAGATCGCGGTGCCGGTCTGGTGCGCCCACATGGGTGCCCTCACCTTCCACCCGTGGCCGGTACGACGTACCGACGTGGACCGGCCCGACGAGCTGCGGATCGACCTCGACCCACAGCCGGGTACGACGTTCGCGGACGCCGTGCGGGTCGCCGGTGTCGCCAAGGAGCTGCTCGAGGAGCTCGGCCTCAAGGGATATCCCAAGACGAGCGGCAACCGCGGAGTCCACGTCTACGTCCGGATCGAGCCGCGCTGGGAGTTCGTCGACGTACGGCACGCCGCCATCGGGTTCGGCCGTGAGCTGGCGAAGCGTGATGACGGCGTGACCACCAACTGGTGGAAGGAGGAGCGCGGCGAGCGCATCTTCGTCGACTTCAACCAGAACAACCGCGACCGCACCATCGCCTCGGCGTACTCCTTGCGGCCGATCCCGGGCGCCCCGGTCTCGACCCCGATGACCTGGGCGGAGCTCGCCGGGGTGACCGACCCGAGGGAGTACAACCTCTTCACCGTCCCCGAACGCCTCCAGGACGGCGACCCCTGGGCGAGCATCGACGACGAGCACTACTCCCTCGAGCCGTTGCTGCGACTGTTCGAGGAGCAAGGGAGCGTCGAGCTCAACTACCCGCCCGACTACCCCAAGATGCCGGGCGAGCCACCCCGGGTCCAGCCGAGCAAGAAGGTCGAGGCCCACTGGGACGAACAGGGCAACCGGATCGTCGAGTGAGAGGTACGACGGGAGCGGCGCCCGACGTCACAGGCCGGTGACGCCCTCCCCGGAGCCGGCCTGCTCGTCGAAGTTCTCGTGCTCGAGCAGGTGGAGCACCGGTACGCCGATCTTGCGCCGGGCGCGGGAGCTCCAGTCGACGTGGAAGAACTCGGCCACCACGTGCGACCGGGTCAGGATGATCGCCTCCCGGCCGTCGACGGCGGCGACGGCCGCCGCCAGGGCGTCGATCGGGTCGGTGTCGACCACCTCGCCCTCCGCCTTGGCTCCGGCGTCGCGGAGGGCGTTCAGAGTGGCTGTGAGCGCGGCGGACGACTGGCGTTCGCTCTCCTCCCGGACGGTCTCCAGCGACTCGGGGTCGAGCGGCACGCGGGCCCCGCCCATGGGCTCGTCGCCGACCGCGCCCATCGCTGACTCGACCCGAGCCGCCGCGTCCTCGACGGGCAGGATCACGTGGTAGTGGACCTCCTCGTCGAGGGACTCGTGGAGCGAGCGCACCTGGGCGGCATCGGCCGCAGAGAGCGTCTGCTCGACCAGCAGGACAACGGTGTAGATCTCGCTCATCTCAAGCTCCCCGCACTCCGGACCAATGCCGAAATCCTAGGCCACCGGAGGGCCGCCGAGCACGTCGGTGAGGTCGTAGGAGACCGGCTCCTCGAGCTGGTCGTAGCCGCAGCTCTCGGGGTCGCGGTCGGTGCGCCAGCGCCGGAACTGAGCGGTGTGCCGGAAGCGCCGTCCCTCCATGTGGTCGTAGGCCACCTCGATCACGAGATCAGGGCGCAAGGGCGTGAAGCTGAGGTCCTTGCCCTGGCTCCAGCGGCTCTGCGTGCCGGGCACCCGGTCGGGGTTCGCGGTGAGGAACTCCGCCCAGTGACCCCAGGGATGCTCCTCGAGCGGGACCACGAGCGGCTGGAGCTGCTCGATCAGCTCGGCCCGCCGCGACTCGGTGAAGCTGGCGCTGACACCGACGTGCTGGAGCTGCCCGGACGGCCCGACCGGGTCGTACAGACCGAGCAGCAGACTGCCGAGCAAAGGCCTCTCGGGCGTGCTGGTCTTGTGTTCGCGGTACCCCGCGACGACGACGTCCGCAGTGCGCTCGTGCTTGATCTTGAGCATGGTGCGGGCGTTCTCGACGTACGGCGCACCCAGGGGCTTCGCGACCACCCCGTCGAGCCCGGCGCCCTCGAACTGGTGGAACCACTCCTCCGCCCGAGCAGGATCGGTGGTCGTCTGAGTCAGGAAGCACCGTCCCTCGAGGCCGCCGATGGCCCCCTCGAGCGCAGCGCGGCGCTCGGCGAAGGGGCGCTCGACGTACGCCGTGTCGCCCAGCGCCAGCAGGTCGAACGCCACGAACCCCGCCGGCGTCTTCTCGGCGAGCATGTCGATGCGGCTCTTGGCGGGGTGGATGCGCTCCTGAAGGGTCTCGAACTCCAGACGGTCGACCCCGTCGGCGCCCCGCAGGGCCACGAAGATCTCCCCGTCCAGCACGCACCGGTCGGGCAGCTGCTCCTGCATCGCCTCCACCACCTCGGGGAAGTAGCGCGTCAGCGGCTTGGTGTTGCGGCTGGCCAGCTCGACCTCGTCGCCGTCCCTGAACACCAGGCAGCGGAAGCCGTCCCACTTCGGCTCGAAGCTCAGACCCTCGATGCCACCCACGGCGAACTTCGCCGGGTCCGGGATCCCCTTGACGCTCTTCGCCAGCATCGGCTTCACCGGCGGCATGACGGGCAGGTCCATGCCGCGACCCTAGCCCGGCCCGGCGACGGCACGGCGAGTACCGACCTGTGGCTGCGCACGCGCGATCGAGCGCGCCGACGGCGCTAGGCTCCCTGCTGCGCGCTGCGCTCTGAAAGGCGGGTGGACCGTGAGCGAGATCGTCCCTCGCTGGGAGTGGCGGACCTTCGACCGGCAGTTCGGAAGGGCGGAGACGACGCTCGCCGCTCTATCTCCGGTCCAGGTGGTCGAGAGCTCCGAGCTGTACGTCGTCTCGGCTGCCGGCGAGGGCGTGGTGAAGGTCCGCGACGAGTTGATGGACGTCAAGCAGCTGCACGAGGTGGACGCCGACGGCCTCGAGCGGTGGTCGCCGGTGCTGAAGGCGCCGTTCCCGCTCTCCTCGACCGACCTCGCCACCGTCGTACAGGCGCTGGGGGTCGAGCTCACGTCGCCGCCGGCACGTACGACGTACTCCTGGGCCGAGCTGCTGGTTGAGGTGGTCGACCCGCAGCCGGACCTGCTCGCCGTCGAGGTGCACAAGACGCGGCGCCGGTTCAAATTGGGCGGGTGTCAGGCCGAGCTCACCGACGTCCGCACCGACCACGGCTCGACGCGCACCCTCGCCGTCGAGTCCGAGAGCGCCGAGAGCGTGATGGCGGCCGTCGCCGAGCTCGGGCTGGTGACCCGGCCCAACGTCAACTACTCCCGAGCGCTGCGGGTGCTGGCGCGGTTCGGCGTGGAGCGCTGCGCGGTGGTTGACGTCGGCACCAACTCCGTGAAGTTCCACATCGGCGAACGCAACGCCGACGGCGTCTGGCGGAGGGTGGTCGACCGCGCCGAGGTCACCCGCTTGGGCGACGGCCTCGAGGAGTCCGGTCGGCTGAACCCGGAGCCGATGGCCCGGACCGTCGAGGCGATCGCCGGCATGGCCTCCGAGGCGAAGGCGCAACGGGTCGCAGCGATCGCCGCGGTCGGGACCGCCGGGCTGCGGATCGCCCCCAACCGGCAGGACTTCGTGGACGCCGTGGAGGCCCGCTGCGCCGTACACGTCGACGTCATCTCGGGGGAGGACGAGGCCCGGCTCGCCTACCTGGCCGCGGTCGCCGGGCTCGGGCTCAAGGGGCGGGGCTCCCGGGTCGTCTTCGACACCGGCGGCGGCAGCTCCCAGTTCAGCTTCGGGGACGGCGACCGGGTGACCGAGCGGTTCAGCGTCGAGGTGGGCGCCGTGCGCTTCACCGAGCAGTACGCCCTGGACGGCGAGGTGTCCCCGGACGTGCTCGCCGGGGCCCTCGGGGCGATCGAGCAGGACCTCGGGCGCCTGCGGGGGCACGGGACGCCCGAGACGCTCGTGGGCATGGGAGGAGCGGTCACCAACCTCGCCGCCGTCCGGCACGCGTTGCCGGCCTACGACCCTGACGTCGTCCAGGGCACCGTGCTCGACGCGGCCGAGATCGAGCGGCAGATCGAGCTGTACCGCACCCACACCGCCGACCAGCGCCGCGAGGTCGTCGGCCTGCAGCCCGCGCGGGCGGAGGTCATCCTGGCCGGTGCTCTCATCGTGCGCACCGTCCTGCGCGTGCTCGGCAAGGACTCGCTCACCGTGAGCGACCGCGGCCTGCGGTACGGCGTGCTGAGCGAGCGCTTCGGTTAGTCCGTTTCGGGTGGGTTCTGGCGGACCCTACTGCGCCACCATGCACGGTGACCGCCGGCGAGAGGAGTCCCGATGACCACCACCCCGAGCCCCTCTGTACTGGTGCCCGACGACCTTCTGCGGTTGATGGAGCTGGTGCGGCGGTCGGACAGCATCGAGCTGAAGCTCACGGTGCCGGCCAGCGCCTACCGCCCCGCGGCCAAGGCCCTGGGAATCGACCCGCTCACGGCGCAGATCCGGCAGGTGTTCTTCTTCGACACCCCTGACCTGGCCCTCAACCGGACGGGTGTCGTGGTCCGTGCCCGGAGGATCCAGGGGCGCGACGGCGACTCCACGGTCAAGCTGCGTCCGATCGAGCCCGCCGAAGTGTCCGAGAAGGTCCGTGCGTCGCGTCAGTTCTCGATCGAGGTCGACGCGATGCCGGGCGGCTACGTCTGCTCGGGATCGATGAAGAGCGTCGTGGGTCCCGCCGCCGTGCTCGCTTCGGTCAACGGCGAACGTCCCGTTCACAAGCTGTTCTCCAAGGAGCAGCGTCATTTCTACGACGCCCACGCGCCCGAGGGTCTGGCGATGGACGACCTCTCCGTCCTCGGCCCGATCCTCGTCCTCAAGCTCAAGATCCCGCCCGCCGAGTTCTCGCGTCGGCTGGTGGTGGAGATGTGGATCTATCCGGATGGCTCCCGGGTGGTGGAGGTGTCGACGAAGTGCCTCCCCGGCCAGGGCCTCGACGTGGCGCGCGAGGCTCGCCGTTTCCTGGAGTCCCGGGGGATCCCGGTGGGGGGCGAGCAGCAGACCAAGACCAAGACGGCTCTGGAGTTCTTCGCCTCCGAGCTGACCGAGTCGTCCGCTTGAGTCCGGGCTAGGGCGTGTCTCCTAAAGATCGGCGGTGTGGGCCGGGATTGTTGACGCATGTCGCGTTCTGCGGTGCTGACGGATGCT
>JAFMQY010000303.1 GCA_017354415.1 Nocardioides sp. | reverse complement strand
GGTTTCCTATTCGGCCATTTCGATGAGCTCGGCGGACGACGAGTCAACGATGTACTGCTGAGCGCGCTCCCGGCTGAGCCGGACCGGCACGGCGAGGTAGTAGATGATCAGGCTCCACGCTGCCAGCACGGCCATGTCGACGCCGAAATGGAGGGTGCCATTGCCGCCCGTCAGCTTCGTGAACGGGATCGCGTCGGTCCCGCCGCCGGCCTGGAAGGAGCCGAAGTAGGAAATGACGACCACCCCGATCAGCCAGGGGAGGATCCACCAGCTGTTGAGGAAGTCCAGCTGCGGGCGGTCGGAGGCGGGGCGCGTGACCAGCCCGACCAGCAGCAGGACCACGCCGATGACCACTGCGACGAACATCTTCCAGACCACACCGAAGCCTGCGAAGAGCAGGAGCTCGTTGGCGATGATGAAGCCGGCCGGCGCGAGCACGGCGAGCCCCGGCAGCTTGAACGGGCGAGGCCGGTCAGGGTCCAGCTTGCGCAGGGCGGACACCGAGATCGGCACGGTGGCATAGGTCAGGAGCGCGAAGTCGGTGACGAGGCCCACCAGCGTGCCCCAGTTCGGGAAGGGGCCGAAGCAGATGAGGCCGACGATGAACGAGAAGACGATCGCGATCCAGGGCACGCCGAACGTGTTGAGGCGGCCGAAGAAGCTCGGAATGTACTTGTTGCGTGCGATCGCGAAGATCGTCCGCGAGGCGGTCCCGATCTGCAGCAGGCCGGTGTCGGCGGGCGAGATGATCGCGTCGATGTAGAGCACCAGCGCCAGCCAGCTCATCCCGAGCGCGGCCGCGATGGCGGCGAAGGGGCCGGTGGCGCTGGCTCCGAGGTTGATCTTGGTCCAGTCCGACACCACGTCGTGCGCGGGGAGGCCGGTCAGGAACGCCACCTGCAGCAGGATGTAGATGACCGCCCCGATCAGCATCGCTCCGATCACGGCGAAGGGGATGTCCCGAGCGGGGTTCTTGCTCTCGGCGCCGAACGAGATCGCCCCCTCGAAGCCGGTGTAGGAGAACACGATGCCACCGGCGGTCACCGCGGCCAGGATGCCGTGGAAGCCGTCGGGTGCGAACCCACCATGGGAAGAGTCGCTGAAGAGCGAGGAGTTGTGCCCGACGATGATGATCGCGACGATGGCGATGCTGGGGATCAGGATCTTCCACCAGACCGCGTACTTGTTCACCTCCGACATCCACTTGATGCCGATGACGTTGAGGATGGTCAGGACGGCCATGATCAGGACCGCCACCACGTACCCGGCCGGCCAGATCAGGCTGCCCGTGGTCGGGTTCAGGAGGCCGTGCAGGTAGTTGGAGGCGTAGGTCAGGACCGCCAGCGCCTCGATCGGCGCGGTCGTCACCGAGCCCAGGAAGTAGAACCAGCCGGCGCTGAACCCGGCGAGGCTTCCAAAAGCGAAGTGCGGGTACCGGACCAGGCCGCCCGCCACCGAATACATGCCCCCCAGCTCAGCCAGGTTGAGCCCGAGGATCAGGATCGCCAGCGCGCCGATGATCCAGGAAACCAGGGCGGCCGGCCCTGCGATCAGGGTGGCGTGGTAGGCACCCAGCAGCCATCCCGAGCCGATGACGACGCCCACCGACGAAAACAGGATGGCGATCGGCCCCATCTCACGCTTGAGGGTCGGCCCCTGGACAGCCGCGGTGGTCGGACGTGTAGCTTCCGCCATATCTCTCCTCTAGAACGTTGTCGAAACCCTCGCCGGTTGTGCGTGAGTTCGGGGACGATGTTTGAGCCGAGGCGAAGTATGAGCGCGTGCCGCGATTTGTCAACCGGAAGTCCATCCGGGGGGTTTTGTTAGCCTTGCAGGCTCATGCGGTCGGAGTGACGCGCGATCGCCGCGGCTGCCGTTGACACCGACCTGATCCGGACCTTCACGGAGGCCTCCGCTCCCATGCCGCCAGTCGCCGACCGTCGCGTCCTGCTCGACGTGCGCCCGCTCCAGGGCCGTGACCGGCTGCGAGGCATCGGGACCTACGTGCGCGGCCTGGTGGCTGGACTCACCGACGAGGGCTTCGACCGCCACCTGGGCTTGCTCGTCGACGGAAGGCAGCCGTTGCCGGACCTGCCGCGTGGAGATTTCGTCGCCTTCTCGGTCCGTCCTCGCTACCGCGGGCGGGCCGGCCTCGTCGAGGAGGCGGTCATGATGCCGCGTAAGTTGGCCCGTATCGGACCGGGGCTGTATCACGCGACCAGCCTTGCCCTGCCGGCGCGCAGCCGGATCCCGACCGTGGTCACCCTCCACGACCTCATCCCGTGGGCACTGGGAGGTCCGGCGCTCCGGGGCGAGCGCGCCCGCTGGTGGATCGGACGCCGGCTGCTCCGCCAGGCCGACGTGGTGATTGCGGTATCCCGACATACGGCGGACGACGCGTCCCGGTTCGCCGGCGTCGATCCCGCAACGATCACCGTGATCCCGGAGGCGGCTTCGCCTGTCTTCGCGCCTCGCGAGGGTGCGGCCGAGCGGGTGCGGAGCAACTTCGGGGTGAGCGGTCCTTTCCTCTTCTATGCCGGCGCGCTCGACGCGCGCAAGGACCCGGCCGGTCTGCTCCGGGCCTGGGGCGTCGTCCGCGCCGAAGGATTCGACGTCCCGCTGGTCCTGTCTGGGGACCCCGGGCCGCAGGCGCCCCGCGAGATGCCCGGCACGGTGCGCGTCGGGCAGGTCCCCGTCGAGACTCTGGCCGACCTGTACTCGGCCGCCGCCTGCTTTCTCTACCCCAGCCGTTACGAGGGCTTCGGTCTGCCGGCTGTGGAGGCGATGGCATGCGGCTGTCCCGTGGTCGGGTATCGCAACTCGAGCCTGCCGGACGTCCTGGGTGAGGCGGCGGTACTCGTGGATGACGGCGATGCGACCGCTCTCGGGG
>JAFMQY010000189.1 GCA_017354415.1 Nocardioides sp. | reverse complement strand
TGAAGTGTCCTCGGTGGACTCGCGCCTGACCAGGTCGACGCTGTGGCCGCCGGACCAGTCGTAGAGGCGGGTGCCGTCCCCGAGCAGCACGGGCACGATCCACACCAGGATCTCGTCGAGGTCCCCGGCGCCGAGGCACTGGCGAGCAACGTCGGCGCCCAGGACGTTGGCGTACCGGTCACCCGCGGCCTCCCGGGCGGCCGCGACCGCCGTCTCGAGGTCGGTGACGAACGTCAGATCGGGGTCGTTCGGCGGATCCTCCGGAGGGCGGTGCGTGAGCACGAACGACGGTCCGTGCCACGTCCCGCCGAACGCGCCTTCGTGCTCGGTGCCGCGGTTCGGGTCGTCCCCGTCGAAGGTCCGCCGCCCGACCAGCAGCGAGCCGATCTGGGGCACCAGCGCGTCCGCGACCGGGTTCGGGCCCATGTGGGGCGCCAGCCACTGCATGTCGCCACCGGGGCCGGCGATGAAGCCGTCGAGCGACATCGCGCAGGAGTACAACAGGCGACTCATGGTTCTCCCTCCGACAGCCGCGCCAGTGCGCGGCGGGTGTGCCGCGTCTCCGCGGCGAAGTAGTCCAGTCCCCAGTCCGCCACGACCGACGGGTAGAAGAACGCCTCGCCGGGCGCGTCCGAGCCGCGGAGCGAGTCCCGCACCGCGCGCAGGTCACGGAGCGCGACCGCGAGCTCGTCGACGTACTCCTCGAGTACCGCCCGGATCCGCGCCGGCTCCGTCGCGTGCCCGATCAGCAGCCGCAACAGCACGGTGTGCTTGAGCGTGGGGAACCCGACGCGCGAACCGTCCAGCCACGCGCGAAGGGCGTCTTGGCCCTCGGAGGTGATCCGATACACCGTCGTACGACGGCCCTCGCCCTGGCTGGTCACGCCCTCGACCAGGCCGTGCTCGGTCAACCGCGCGAGCTCGCTGTAGACCTGGCTGGTCGCCGGCGCCACCCAATAGAACCGCAGGGTGAGGTCGGCGCGCTGCTTGAGCTCGTAACCCGTCAGCTCGTCGCCGAAGGTGAGCAGCCCGAGCAGGGCGTACGCCGTGATCGGCAGCGAGGCGTGGGGCTCTTGACTCATGACCCGGTCAGACTACTCTTCCTATTAGGAATAAATCGGCGGAGAAGAGATCGGGAGAGCTGGGGCGGTCATGAGCGACACGATGGTCATGGTGGGCACGCGCAAGGGTTTGTGGATCGGGCGCTCCGACGAGTCCCGGCGCGACTGGTCCTGGACCGGGCCCCACTTCCCGATGGAGGAGGTCTACTCCTGCCTGATCGACACCCGCGGCGACCGGCCGCGGCTGCTCGCCGGTGCGAGCTCGAGCTGGCTGGGCCCGCAGGTCTGGCGCTCCGACGACCTCGGTGAGAGCTGGCAGGAGACGCCCAACGGCGCCGTCCGCTTCCCCGACGACACCGACGCGTCCGTCGCGCGCGTATGGCAGCTCGTGCCCGGCGTGGAGGACGACGTGGTGTACGCCGGCACCGAGCCGGGCGCCATCTTCCGGTCGACCGACCGCGGCGAGACCTTCGAGCTCGAGCGAGGCCTCTGGGACAATCCCCAGCGGAAGGAGTGGAACGCCGGTTACGGGGGCCAGGCGTTCCACACCATCCTTCCGCACCCCCAGGACTCCGCGAGGGTGCTTGCCGCCATCTCGACCGGCGGCGTCTACCGCACCGAAGACGGAGGTGAGTCGTGGTACCCGTCGAACAAGGGGGTCAAGGCCGAGTTCTTCCCGGGTGACCGCAGCTACCCGGAGTTCGGCCAGTGCGTGCACAAGGTGACCCGCCATCCCGCGGAGCCGGACCTGCTCTACCTGCAGAACCACGGTGGCGTCTATCGCTCCGAGGACGGTGGCGACAGCTGGCAGGACATCGCTCCCGGCCTTCCGACGGAGTTCGGCTTCGCGATCGCCGTCCACCCGCACGACCCGCACACGGTCTACACGTTCCCGATCACGGACGCCGGCGCCCGCTGGCCGGTGGACGGGCATGCACGGGTCTGGCGGTCGACCGACAGGGGCGACCACTGGGAGGCCCTCGGCGACGGCGCGCTGCCCGACAACTACTACGTCGCGGTGATGCGCGACGCGATGTGCGTCGACACCCACGACACGCACGGGCTGTACTTCGGTGGTCGCAACGGCGCCGTCTGGGCCTCGCCCGACGCCGGGGAGAGCTGGGACGAGATCCACCGCGACCTCCCCGACGTCTGCGTGGTGCGCGCCGGCGTGATCTGACCTCGGCGGCGCGGCCGGGTCAGTCGCGCCGGACCGGCTCGGGTGACGCGACCGCCGTCGTACGCCGGTCGTAGGAGACGTCGTCGTCGATGTCGCGTCGGCTGTAGTCGTCCATCAACGCGACCGCGATCAACGTCACCACCGCACATCCCGCGATCGCCCAGGCGATCGAGTAGCCCGACCCGGTGTGTGCCAGCAGGTACGTCGCGACCAGCGGCGCCGGCCCGCCGGCGAACACCGAGGCGAGCTGGTAGCCCATGCCGGCGCCGGCATAGCGCAACGATGCGGGGAACGACTCGGCGATCAACGAGGCCTGCGGGCCGTACTGCATGCCGTGCGGGATGAGCGCCAGGAAGACCCCGATGAACGCGATCGCGCCGCGATGCCGCTGTCCATCGCGGCGAACAGAACGAAGCCGTAGACGCCCATCAACGCCGCGCCCATCATGTAGATCTTCTTGCGCCCGACGCTGTCAGACAGGTGCCCGAACGCGGGGACCACCACGACCTCCAGGGCTGCGGCGGAGAGGATCGCGGCCAGGGCGAAGGTCTGGGAACAGCCCTGATCCTCCGTCAGGTAGGCGAGGGAGAAGGCGGTGATCACGTAGAACGGCGCCTGCTCCGACATCCGGGCGAGCGCGCTGAGGAGGATCGGCTTCCAGTGCCCGCGGACCGCGTCCCAGCTCGGGAGCCGGCTGATCTGCTTCAGCTGGATGCGTCGCGACACACCTCTTCCTCAGGACGCACCCGATGCTCGTTGGGCGGGGCGTGAGACCAGAGGCGGGTCATGAGGGTGCGGCGATAGGTTGCTGGGCATGAGTACGCCGGACCTCAAGCCCCGCTCTCGCGACGTCACCGACGGTCTGGAGAAGACCGCCGCCCGCGGCATGCTCCGAGCCGTCGGGATGGGTGACGAGGACTTCGCGAAGCCCCAGATCGGCGTGGCGTCGAGCTGGAACGAGATCACTCCCTGCAACCTCTCCCTGCAACGGCTCGCGCAGGCCGCGAAGAACGGCGTGCACGCGGCCGGGGGATATCCCCTGGAGTTCGGGACGATCTCGGTGTCCGACGGCATCGCGATGGGGCACGAGGGCATGCACTTCTCGCTGGTGAGCCGCGAGGTGATCGCCGACTCGGTGGAGACGGTGATGATGGCCGAGCGGTTCGACGGGTCGGTGCTGCTGGCCGGCTGCGACAAGAGCCTGCCGGGGATGATGATGGCCGCCGCGCGGCTCGACCTGGCCAGCGTCTTCCTCTACGCCGGCTCGATCATGCCCGGCCACCTCGACGGGCGTGACGTGACCATCGTTGACGCGTTCGAGGCGGTCGGTGCCTGTCTCGCCGGGAAGATCAGCCGCGTCGAGGTCGATCGGATGGAGCGCGCCATCTGCCCCGGCGAAGGTGCGTGCGGAGGCATGTTCACCGCCAACACGATGGCCACGGTGGCGGAGGCGATCGGCATGAGCCTGCCCGGCTCGGCGGCGCCACCGGCCGTCGACCGCCGCCGTGACGGTTACGCCCACCGCTCGGGCGAGGCCGTCGTGAACCTGCTACGCCAGGGCATCACGGCGCGCCAGGTGATGACCCGCGAGGCATTCGAGAACGCGATCACCGTGGTGATGGCGCTCGGCGGCTCCACCAACGCCGTCCTGCACCTCCTCGCGATGGCCCGCGAGGCCGACGTCGATCTCACCATCGACGACTTCAACCGGATCGGGGACAAGGTCCCCCACCTCGGCGACCTCAAGCCCTTCGGCCGCTATGTGATGAACGACGTCGACCGGGTCGGCGGCATCCCTGTCGTGATGAATGCGCTGCTCGACGCCGGCCTCCTGCACGGCGACGCACTGACGGTGACCGGAAAGACCGTGGCCGAGAACCTCGAGGAGCTCTCGCCGCCCGGGCTCGACGACGACGTGCTCCGGTCGATGGACCGGCCGATCCACAGAACCGGCGGGCTCACCATCCTCAAGGGCTCGCTGGCGCCCGAGGGTGCCGTCGTGAAGACAGCCGGCTTCGACGACTCGACGTTCACCGGAACCGCGCGAGTCTTCGACGGCGAGCGGGCGGCGCTCGACGCGCTGGCTGCGGGCACCATCACCGCCGGCGACGTCGTCGTGATCCGCTACGAGGGGCCCAAGGGCGGTCCCGGGATGCGCGAGATGCTCGCGATCACCGGCGCGATCAAGGGCGCCGGCCTCGGCAAGGACGTGCTGCTGATCACCGACGGCCGGTTCTCCGGCGGTACAACGGGCCTGTGCGTCGGGCACATCGCGCCCGAGGCGGTCGACGGCGGCCCGATCGCGTTCCTCCGCGGCGGCGACCAGATCACCCTCGACGTCGCCAACCGAAGACTCGACGTCGAGCAGGGGGACGACTGGGAGTCGCGCCGCGACGGCTGGGAGCCGTTCCCGCCGAAGTACACCCGGGGCGTGCTCGCGAAGTACACCAAGATCGTGCAGTCCGCCGCCCACGGAGCCGTCTGCGGGTAGCACGTCGGGTGGGGCCGGCGCGTCACAGGCCGACCACCTCCACCGGCTCGCGCGACGGAGAGCTCAGTCGTAGTCGGCCCAGATCCGGCGCTGCGTCCCGTCGACGGTCAGCGTTCCGCCGTAGGGCAGCACCCACTGGGGCCGCGTGTGCCCGAACGGAACGCCGACCACGACCACCGCGTCGGGGTTGTACCGCCGCACGGTCTCGACCGCCACGGCGCGCTGCTCCGCGCGGTGCGCAGCCCGATCCTCGGCGCTCGGTCGGTGCTCGTGCGTGGACGCGGGCGGGCGCGCGACCACGACGGCGTCGACCGCCGCGAGGAGTCCGCGCTCGCCGAGCGACCGCGCGATGTGGGCGAACTCGGACGCGGGGATCAGGTCCTCCGACGACTCCAGCAGGAGTACGCCGCCCGCGAGCACCCACGGGTCTGCCGGGAACCGGCCCGCGGTGAGGACCCATTGGACGATCTCGATGCAGCCGCCCCACGTGGAACCGGTGACGACCCGCTCCGGTCCGGCCCAGGTCCACGGCTCGGTCGGCTCGCGGTCGCCGTACGACGTGAGGGAGGCCGGGCTCCGCCAGTCGACGCCGAAGTCCTCGGCCTCGCCCGGCTCGGTGATCTCGAGCCGGCCGCCGTCGAACAGCGCGGCTCGCAGCGAGCGGAGGTGGAGGTCGTCGAGTGCGGGACCGGCGCCGATGTGGACCTGTGTCGAGCCGCCGTGGAAGGCCGCGATCCCCTGGTTCCACAGCCAGTTCAGGAGATTCGTGTTGTCGCTGTATCCGAGGAACGGCTTCGGGTCGGCGCGGACCAGGTCGGGGTCGAGGTGCGGGATCACCGTGATCTGGTCGTCACCGCCGATGGTGGCGAGCACCGCCCGGATCGTCGGATCGGCGAAGGCGGCGTTGACGTCAGTGGCTCGGTCGGTCGGAGGCGCGTCCAGGCGCCGGGTGGTCGGGTACTCCACCGGGGTCAGCCCCAGCACTTCGGTCAGCCGTCGCATCGCCTGCTCGTGCACGTCGGGCGCCACGGCCGGCGCTCCGAAGGCCGGAGACACGACCGCGACTCGGTCGCCGGGTGTCACCTTGGGTGGCCGGATCAGGGACATGGCGCCAGTCAACCGTGCCCACGCTCCACGGCGACACCGAGTGCTGCCGCGCGTCGGTCGAGCCTGTCGAGACCACGCGACCTCCTCGACCACCGGGAGCGCGTCGGTCGAGCATGCGGGAGGGCGCCACCCGATTAGGCCTGGGCCGCAGCGCGTTGAAGGGCCTCCAGTGAACGGCCTACGTCGTCCTCGGTCGTGCTCCAGTTGCTCACCGAGATCCGCACGATGGCCCGGTCGTGCCACCGCGATCCCGACATCCAGGTCGTGCCCTCGGCCAGCAGCGCGTCGACGACCCGGCCGGTGCGGTCGTCGTCGCCGAAGGTCAGACAGACCTGGGTGAACACGACGTCGTTCAGCACCTCGCAGCCCGGGATCGCCCGAGCGCCGTCGGCGAACGCCCGAGCATGCGACGCGAGCCGCTCGACGAGGGCGACGACGCCCTCGCGGCCGAGGCTTCGCAGCGCGGCCCAGGTCGCGAAGCCGCGTCCACGCCGCGAGAGCTCCGGAGTGCGCTCCTGAGGGTCGCCGCCGGCCTGGATCAGGTAGTCGCCGTGCATGGCCATCGATGACGCCAGCGCGTCGACGTCGCGGACGATCGCGAGGCCGCAGTCGTAGGGGACGTTCAGAGTCTTGTGCGCGTCGGTCGCCCAGGAGTCGGCCTCGGCGATGCCCCGAAGCGCATCCGCCCACCGCGGGGAGACCGCCGCCCAGAGCCCGAACGCTCCGTCCACGTGCACCCACGCGTCCCGCGCGTGCGCAGCTGAGATGCACTCGGCGAACGGGTCGAAGTCGCCGGAGTGGATGTTCCCGGCCTGGAGCGCGACGATCGTGGGGCCCTCACTCGCCTCCAGGGCTACGGCCAGGGCGTCGGCCCGGATGCACCCCCGCTCGTCAACGGGTACGACGACCGGGTCGCCGAGTCCGAGGAAGCGCAGAGGCAGGTCGACGGACGGATGGCGTTCGGCACCGACCAGCACCCGGACCGGGGGACCCCCGGCCAGGCCGGCCCGTACGTCGTACCCGGCGCGCCGCAGGACCGTGTCCCGGGCTGCAGCGAGGCAGGTGAAGTTCGCCATTGTGGCGCCGGTGACGAACCCGACGGCGCTGCCTGTCGGGAGCCCGAGCAGGTCGACCAGCCAGCGACCGGAGACCTCCTCGACCGCCGCCCCGGCCGGCGTCACGCTGCGCAGACCGACGTTCTGGTCCCAGGCCGAGGTCAGCCAGTCCGCGCCGATCGAGGCTGGCAGCGAGCCGCCCACCACCATCCCGAAGAAGCGTCCGGAGGGGATGGCGACCAGGCCCGGCTCGCACGCGGCTGCGAGCAGGTCCATGACCTCGGCCGCCGGCGTCGGTCCGTCGGGGAGCTCACCCAGGCGCCGCGCCATCTCGTCGGTGTCGACCGAGGGAGGGACCGGCCGTGAGTCCAGCGAGTCGAGCCAGACCTTCGCGTGGTGGTGAGCACGGTCGAGGGCGGCGCTGCGGCTGTCCATGGGTGACACTCTGCTAGCGGGGAGGGACACCGTCGACAACCATTTCGGGCCACGGGTAGTCACAGGCGCGGTCGGGCGAAGGAGTGGGTGGGGTGCTCAGGTTCTCCTCTGGAGCGGCGTCGCACGTCGGGCTGGTGCGCGAGACGAACGAGGACGCCGGCTTCGCCGGCCCTTACCTGCTGGTGGTGGTCGACGGGGTCGGGGGAGCCGCCGCCGGCGAGGTGGCGTCGGCCACCACGACGTACGTCGTGAGCGCGCTGGCGGCAGCCCACCCGGAGCAGGACCCGGCCGAGCTGCTGGTGGACGCGGT
>JAFMQY010000188.1 GCA_017354415.1 Nocardioides sp. | reverse complement strand
CTGAAGAGGCGAGGGTCGAGCCGTCTCGAAGGGGGACCACGGCACCGATCAGACCCAGGACTTCATCGTTGTACGCGGACTCGCTGATGTTTCCGTCGCGGCCGGTGACGGTGGGGGCCGTGAAGATCGAGTTCAGAACGGCCTCCTCGGCGGCCTCGACCACCGCCGCGAACAGCGGGTCGAGGGCTCGGCCGGTCAAGACCGGTGTGCCGTCGGGCTTCCCGTCGCGGTCCATCCGCATTCCGGTCCCGAACGCCATGAAGATCTCGCCGCTGCCGTGGTGGGCAACCGACCCCGCCCGCGCCAGGCCGAGGCCGACCCGGCGGGCGAGGCGCGCGCACGAGGCGCCGTCGACCGGAGCGTCGGTGACCACGATCCCGATGCACGACCCGGCCGGCTTCTCCGGCCCGTCGGTCGAGGCTGGCCGGTCGGTCGAGCTTATCGCTTGTCCTGAGGAGGCGAGGGACGAGCCGTCTCGAAGGGAGACCACGGGCCCCAACAGCCTCCCCACGGGCACGCCGTTCACGACCAGCTCCTCGCGCAGCCCGAAGTTCGTCATCAGGAGCACGGCAACGGTCTGCCCGCCGACGACCCGCGACGACGTACCGATGCCGCCCTTGAAGCCCAGGCACGACATCCCGGTCCCGGACCCGACCGCTCCCTCGTCCGGGTGCGCCGACGAGCCGCGTGACTCCAGGGCCGCGTCGTACGCCGCGACGACGTCGTCGTGCTCCACCTGCATCCGGCGGGCGTCGTTGAGGTACGAGTCGTCGCACTCGGCGACCACCGGGATGATGAAGTCGACCGCGCTGGAGGGGTTCACCTCGAGCTCGATCCGGCACGCCGAGTCGTAGACCCGGCCGAGCTGGAGAGTGGACGTCAGGTAGACGGGCGTCTCGGCGGAGCCCCACTCCGCCGCGGTGATGAATCCGGTGCACTCACCTGCTCCGTTGAGCACCGCCCCGCCGGCCGGGACCAGCCGCGTGAACGCGTCCTCGGCCAGCACCAGGCAGGTGACCCCGGTCCGGGCGATCCCGCGGCCCTCGGGCGGGCCCGGCTCGTCGCGGTAGACGGTGGAATGGCCCAGACCCACGCCCGCGACATCCAGCACGGAGTTGGTCGGTCCGGTCGGAAGGGACCCGATCTCGATCCCCAGGTCACGGGCGCGCGGCATGGCCTCATCCAACCAGTCACGTCGCGGTGGTTTCGAGACGCGCGTAGAACGCGCTCCTCAACCACCGAGATGCGCCGGCACCGGCGGTTGAGGACGTCGCTGCACCGCCACCGGTGGTTGAGGAGGTCGCTCTGCGACCGTCTCGAAACCACCGCAGAGCAGACACTATCGGCACCCCTGCCATGCTGCGGCCATGAGCATCCCCGTCGTGTGGTCGCCGGAGACCCGTCG
Organism: Nocardioides sp.; assembly: GCA_017354415.1. Taxonomy (GTDB): domain Bacteria; phylum Actinomycetota; class Actinomycetes; order Propionibacteriales; family Nocardioidaceae; genus Nocardioides. Next base: position 6,253 of record JAFMQY010000188.1, on the reverse strand, counting down.
CCACGAGCCGATGCGCGAGGTCTGGGTCGGAGTGCCGACCGACGGCACGGAGGTGCCGGCCCGCGTCGACCGGATCCTCGACGCCCTGGCCGGCCGGAAGCGCATCGAGGCAACGAGCCACGACGACGAGATCCTGCACCGGGTCCACGACCCGGCGCTGGTCGAGCACCTGCGGACGATCCACGCGGAGTGGGCGGAGGGCCCGTACGACGAGCTGGCCGGCCAGGACCGGGTCGTGCCCTACGTCTTCCCGACACCGGCGATGACCCAGGGCATGCCGGTCACCGGGGCGGTCGCGACACACGGGCGGGCGGGACAGTTCGGCTACGACACGATGACCCTGGTCGGCCCCGGCACCTGGGAGGCCGCTCGCGCCGCCGTCGACTGCGCCCTCACCGCCGTCGACCTGGTCGCCTCCGGCGACGGTGCCACCGCGGCGTACGCCCTCTGCCGCCCGCCGGGCCACCACGTCACCCGCCAGGGGTACGGCGGGTCCTGCTACCTCAACAACGCCGCGGCCGCAGCCGAGGCCCTCCGCGACGCCGGCCACGCGATCGTCGCAGTCGTCGACCTCGACGCCCACCACGGCAACGGCACGCAGGCGATCTTCTGGGAGCGCGGCGACGTCCGGTACGGCTCGCTGCACGTCGACCCCGGGGCCGGCTGGTTCCCGCACTTCTTCGGGCACGCGCACGAGACCGGTGCCGGCGACGGGGCGGGCGCCACCCGCAACCTCCCTCTCGAGGAAGGCACCACCGACGGTCGGTGGCTCGAGGCCGTCGAGCAGCTGGCGGGCTTCGCCGCCGGGTCAGACGCGCTCGTGGTCTCGCTCGGGGTCGACGCAGCCGCCGACGATCCCGAGAGCCCGCTCCAGGTCACCGCCGACGGGTACGCCGGCGCCGGCCGGCTCCTCGGCTCGCTCGGTCTGCCGAGCGTCGTGGTGCAGGAGGGCGGCTACCATCTCGGCACGATCGGAGGCCTGGTCGCGGCGTACCTCGACGGGCACGGCTGACCCGGAGGCGGTCGCCGGTACCGCTCAGAGAAGCGGTCGGCCGGACTCGAGCGCGTCAGCGTGCCGGATGTTGGCGGAGGCCCATGCCTCGACCATCGAGGTGCCGCCATGGCCCTCACCCTCGTCGATGACCAGCTCGCTGCGAGGCCACGCGCGATGGAGCTTCCAGGGGACGACGACGGGTCCGCTGATGTCGCGGCGTCCGTGGATCAAGGTGCCCGGGATCTCGCTCAGACATTCCATCCGGTCCAGGATCGGCGGGTCCAGGAAGCCGTCGTGGGACCAGTAGTGCGTCGCGAGCGTGACGAAGCACCAACGGAACTCGGGGTCGCCCCACCGCGGATCGCGATGGAACCCGCCGGCACCGATCGAGATGTGGTAGTCCTCCCATTCGGCCCAGGCACGTGACGCGGCGTCCCGGACCTCCAGGGAGGGACTGCGGAGCAGCTGGGCGTACGCCTCGACCAGCCGGCCGTGGCCGCGCACGTATCCGATCCCGGCCTCTTCGGCGTGGGTCGCGAACCTGTCCCACGCCTCGGGAAAGATCGCGCCGACGGTCTCGGTGATCCAGTCGACCTCGGAGCGGCTGGTGGTCGTGACCGCCATCAGCACGATGCCCGCCACCCGCTCCGGATGCGCCTGGGCGTACGCCAACGCGAGCGTGGAGCCCCAGGAGACGCCGTTGAGAAGCCAGCGGTCCACCCCGACGTGCTCGCGCAGGAGCTCCAGGTCGCGCACCAGGTGGGTGGTCGTGTTCTGCTCGAGGTCGTAGCCGGGGGCCGTGACGAGGGGACGGGAGCGACCGCAGCCGCGCTGGTCGAGCCCGATGATGCGGAACCTCGTCGGGTCGAACTTGGTGCGATAGCTCCCCGTGCGAAGCGTGCCGCCGGGCCCACCGTGCAGGTAGAGGCCGGGGATGCCGGCCGGGTTCCCCGACTCCTCCCAGTAGACCTCGTGCCCGTCGCCGGTCGGCAGGAGACCGGACGCGCGGACCGGAGCGGCCTCGAACACCACGTCGGCACAGTACCGAGCGCTCGACGCGCGGGCGCGGCACTCCTCGCCGCCACCAGGGTGCCGTCCGCGGGACACGCTCAGGCCCTCATGCATGGGAGCTTCGGCGGCCATCCGGTGTCGGCGACTTTCCGCGTCCCGTGATGATGGACCGGTGACCAAGCACATTGCGTCCATCGCCCTGGCCGACTCGCGCGGGTGGCTGCTGCTGCAGGAGCGCGACGATCTGGCCCCCGTCGACCCGTTGAAGTGGTCGCTGCCGGGGGGTGGCGTGGACGCGGGAGAGACGGTCCCGGATGCAGCGGTCCGTGAGCTGCGGGAGGAGACCGGGGTCGACGGGGTGGACCTCGAAGAGATCGGCGAGTTCCACTTCTACTGCTCCGGGTGCGCGGAGACGCACCCCGTCGGGCTGTTCCTCGGGATCACGGACCTGAAGGACGAGGACGTCGAGTGTCACGAGGGTCGGCAGATGGTGTTCGTCGACCCCGGGACGATCCACACCCTCGACTGGAGCCGCTCGCTCGCGGTGGCGCTGCCGCGGATCCTCGGCCACCCGTCGTACGCCGACCGCTTCGGCCGCGCCGAGCCCCGCGGCTTCGGCGGCGTGCTGCTCGTCAACGCCGCCGGCGACGTTTTGCTCCAGGAGCGCGACGAGCACGCGTGGATCGACCCGAACCGGTGGGGTCTCGCCGGCGGGCACCTCGAGCCGGGCGAGGACCCCGAGTCCGGGGCGTACCGCGAGGTCGAGGAGGAGACGGGCCTCCGGCTCGTCCCCGGCACCCTCGAGTCGTTCGCGGTGCTCGACGTGTTCCATCCGCACCACGCGTCGATCGACCGGGTCCACATCTACGTCGGCCGCGTCGACCTCACCGACGACGACATCGACTGCCGGGAGGGCCGGCAGATCGTCTTCGTGCCGCCCGAGCGGGCACGCCGGCTCGACCTGACGATGACCGGCGTGCTGTGCGTCCCGGACTTCCTCGACTCCCAGACCTATCAGCGGCTCGCCTCGGTTGGGTGAAGGTGGTTTCGAGACGGACGTTGGACGCGCTCCTCAACCACCAGACGCCTCCCGGTGGTCGAGGTGGTCGCCTTGCGCGCGCAGAACGCGCTCCTGAGCCACCAGACGCCTCCCGGTGGTTGAGGAGGTCGCTCTGCGCGCAGAACGCGCTATTGGACCACCAGGCGCCTCCCGGTAGTTGGGGAGGTCGCTCTGCGCGCAGAACGCGCTCCTGAGCCACCAGGCGCCTCCCGGTGGTTGAGGTGGTCGCCTTGCGCGCGCAGAACGCGCTATTGGACCACCAGGCGCCTCCCGGTGGTTGAGGTGGTCGCCTTGCGCGCGCAGAACGCGCTATTGGACCACCAGACGCCTCCCGGTGGTTGGGGAGGTCGCTCTGCGCGCAGAACGCGCTATTGGACCACCAGGCGCCTCCCGGTGGTTGAGGAGGTCGCTCTGCGACCGTCTCGAAACCACCCGACAGAAACGGTCCGGGGTTCCCCTCCGAGGGGTCGGCGGCCAGGATGGGCCCGTGAACATCGAGGTCCTTCCGGTCCCCGGTGCGGGGGCCGAGGACGTCGTGGTTGCCGGTTACGGTCCTGACGAGGGGTCGGTGTTCACCGGCACCGAGAACGGCGCGATCTGGCGCATCAGTCACGACGGCAAGCGGATCGACATGGTCGGCGACACCTCCGGACGCCCGCTCGGCATCGAGATGGACCTGGACGGCCGCCTCCTTGTCTGCGACGCCCAGCAGGGCGTCCTCCATCTCGATCCACGCACCGGCGCCATCGAGCCCGTCGTCGACTGCGTCGCCGGGGTCCCGATGATGTTCTGCAACAACGCCGCCGTCGCCAGCGACGGGAGCGTCTGGTTCTCCGACTCCTCGACCCGCCACGGCCTCGACCGGTGGCGCGACGAGTTCGTTCAGGACACCCGGACCGGCCGCCTGCTCCGGCTCACCGAAGGCGGCGAGGTCGAGGTGGTGCTCGAGGGGCTCGCCTTCGCCAACGGCGTTGCGCTCGCCGCGGACGAGTCGTATGTCGCGGTCGCAGAGTCCGCCGCCCGGACCGTCGTACGCCGGTGGCTCACCGGCCCGCGGACGGGCGAGCGCGACTTCCTCGCCTGCGACCTGCCGGGGTATCCGGACAACATCGCGCGGGGGAGCGACGGCCTGATCTGGGTGAGCATCGCCTCGCCCCGCGACCCGCTGGTCGAGCGCATCCAGCGCGGGCCCATGCTGCTGCGGAAGTCAGTGACCATGGTCCCGATGGCGCTCCAGCCGAAACCCAAGCGCACGGTGCGGGCCCAGGCGTTCGACGACGAGGGCAGGCTTGTCCACGACATCGAGTGTCCGGCGGACCGGTACCACATGGTGACCGGCGTGCGGGAGCACGACGGCCGGCTCTGGCTGGGCAGCCTCCACGAGCCGGCCGTCGCACGTGTCACCCTCTGAGTGCGCCGCTCACGGATAGTCGACGACCGTCACCGGCACGTCCGGGTTGGTGATCGTCGAGGACCCGCCGGTGTCGTTCACGACGTGTCGGATCCCACCGCGTCCGTTGGTGGCGTCCAGGAAGATCGTGAGCAGGTCGTGCAGGTGCACACCGGGCGTCGTCGGCACCTCGTAGGCGCGATCGGCGAAGATGTCGAGCCCCTGGTTGAAGAAGCTGTAGGTCCCCATCCCGGTGCCCTGGAACGACGTGACGTCGGGCGCGACCTTCACCGCGGCGTAGCCGTCCGTGCTCGGCGAGGAGCGCCACGCGTCCTGGCTCGGCACGTCGTACGGCATCTCGCTCTGGAAGAAGATGTCTGACCCGTGCTGACCGTTCCAGACCACCTGGAACCCCTGGTAGTGCTCGACGAACAGACCCGTGGCGTCCACGTGGTCACCGTTCACCACCACGCCGTTGGTCGCGGTGTTCTGGTCCCAGCCGACGCCGGAGCCGTGGTCCGCCCGCCACGCCCAGATGTCGTCGAGGATCACGTGGTTGCTGTTGACCTCCAGGCTGGTCGCGGCTCGGCCGACGTGCGGGCCGCCGACCCGGAAGAAGACGTCCTGGATCGCTGTCGGATCGCCTGCGTTGCCGGCGAGGTTCAGCCCGTGCGCCTTGCCGACGCGGAGCAGCGCCGGCGAGCTCACCGGGCCGGCGTCGACGGTGAACCCGGCGAGGTCGACGCCGGCCACGTCGCTCACCGACAGGGCCACCGCGCCGTTCTGCGCGGTCAGCGTGGGCAGCCCGAGACCGAGTACGACGGTGTCGGCACGCTTGACCGCGATCGTCTGGCCGACGTCGTACACGCCGGGGGTGAGCAGGAGGTTGCGGCCGCGTGAGAGCTGGGCGTTGATCGTGGCCACCGAGTCGTCCGGGGTCGCGACGTAGAAGTCCGACAGCGGGAGCGACCGGCCCGGCGTCGAGTGGGTCGCCCAGGTGGTGCCCTGCGCGTCGCGCTGAGGTGCCGGCACGAAGACCCGCCAGGCGCCCGCGTCGTCGACGTAGAGGTACGGTCGCTCCCGGGTCACCGGGGTCGTCGCCAAGGTCGTGTAGTACGTCGCGGTGGTGCAGCCGAAGCACTCCGCGGGCGCGTTCACGTCGCCGGAGAAGACCTGGTTCCACACGCTGTTCGACCACCCGTCCAGGTCGGAGCTCCGCACGTAGAACTGCTGCTGTGATCCGTTGACCACGGTCCCGCCGGTGAACTGTGAATCCGCGATGAAGCCACCGCTGGCGAACTGCGGCCCCGCGCTGCAGTAGTCCATCAGGCTGGTCTGGCCGTTGACGTGGACGCGTCGCATCGGGGCGGCCTGGGACACGGCCCAGAACTCGGTGTTCGTCTGGCAGCCCGCGTCGGGTCGGATCGCGTTGATGGTGAGGTTGGACAGCGAGCGCCAGAAGTTGGTGAGTGCGAAGCAGCCGCCGCTGTCGCACTGGTTGAAGGAGTCCACGGAGCCGTTGATGACGACGTCGCCGGGGTCACGGCCGAGGCCGGCCACCTCGGTGTAGTAGCCGACCTGGAAGTTCAGCGGCTGGTCGGCCGAGCCGTAGGTGCCCGGCTCGAACAGCAGCGCATACCGCTGCGTCCCGAACTGGTGGGGCACCTGCTGGGCGGCGACCGCGTCGACGGTCGCCTGGATCTGGCTGACCGGCATGGACGGGTCGAAGACGTAGACGTTCGGACCCAGGTCAGGTGTGCCGGCCACCTGCTGCGCGGGCGCCGGCGCGGCGGCAGGC
>JAFMQY010000011.1 GCA_017354415.1 Nocardioides sp. | reverse complement strand
TCAGCGCCGTGATCGCGTGGTCCTGGGACCTGCTCACCGCCGACGAGCAGCAGGCCCTGGCCTGGCTGTCGGTGTTCCAGGACGGGTTCTCGGCGGAGGCCGCGCGCGCCCTGCTCGGCCCCGACGGTACGGAGCTGGTCGAGACGCTGGTCGACCAGTCGCTGCTCTCGGTGACCGAGCACGACGGCGTGACCCGGCACCGGATGCTCGAGACCGTGCGGGAGTTCGGTGCCCAGCGGCTGACCGAGGCGGGTCAGGGCGAGGCGGCGAGGGACGCCCAGACCCGGTGGGCCGTGGGCCTGGCCACGTGGGCGCGGCCCCACCTCTTCGGACAGCGCCAGGTCGAGGTCGTGGACGTGCTGGACGCCGAGGAGACCAACCTCGCCGACGTGCTCCGCCGCTGCCTGGTGGCGGGCGATGCCCCGCACGCCGTGCCGTTGCTCGCCTCGTTGGGCGGTCTGTGGTCGGTGACCGGGAACTTCGCGCGCTTCCTGGCGATGTCCGATCTCGGAGTGAAGGTCCTCCTCGACTGGCATCCTCCTCCCGAGCTCACCGAGGTCACGGTCGAGGCCGTGGTGCTGGTCCTTGTGCACCTCGGCTTCATGCGCCCGGACGGCGTGGCGGACCTGGCGGCCGTGATCCACGACCTCCCGGAGCCGAGCCAGCCGTGGAGCCGAGTGGCGCGCGCGATGTTCGCCGGCAGCGACTTCTCGTCGGGTCGCCGCGACGCTGTACTCGCGCTCACCCGCGACGCGGACCGTCGTACCGCCGCGATGGCCTGGCAGTGGGCCGCGATCCTGGCCGAGAACGAGGGCGCCCTCGAGGACTCCCGCAGCTACCTCGAGCAGGCGCTGGCGATGGTGGACGAGCACACGACGGTCTGGGAGGTCGCGACCCTGCACACCCAGTGCGCGATGCAGGCGCTCAACCGTGGCGAGCACGAGGAGGCTGCCGAGCACGCCATGGCCGCCATCCCGCTGCTGCACCGGCTGCACGCCGAGGACGACGCCTTCAGCATGCGTACGGGTGTGGCGCTCTCTGCGCTTCGGCGGGGCCGGCTCGACGAGGCCGAGCGGCTGCTCGACGAGGCCGGGGAGCCGCCCGCCACCGACGTCACTGCCGGCCTGGTCCGGGACCAGGCGATCGCCGAGCTGCTCCTGGTGCGCGGCGACGTTGCCGGAGGCCTGGACGGGCTGGACCGGTCGCTGGCGAACCTCCGGGGCGTCGTCTTCGCCGGGATGAGCTCGAGCGGGCTCGAGCCTTGGTCGCTGATCCCGCTGGCGACAGCCCTGGCGGCGTACTCGCGCTACGCGGACACCGACGAACGGCGACGCCGCGGACGACATCTCGCGGCCGAGGGCGTGGAGCAGCTGAGCCACCTGCGCGTGACCCCCGACTCCGCCGTCGACTACCCGGTGGTCGGGATGGGACTGGCGGCGCTGGGGGCGTGGCTGCTGACGATCGAGACCGACGCGGACCGGGTCGAGGCCGGCGTACGGCTGGTCGCGCTCGCGCACGGGTTCAGCTACAACCGCTGGTTCCCGGCCATGGACTGGGAGCGGCTCCGGGCGCTCGCGGACGACGTGGCCCCCGGCCGGCTGGACGCCGTACTCGAGGAGTACGACGGCCGCCAGGGCCGGGGGCTTCGTCCGGAGGCCGAGCGGGTGCTGGACTCGCTGCGGGTCACATCTTCCGGTTGAAGCTCCGCACCGACAGCGGCGCGAAGATCGCGATGATCACGGCGAGGCCGAGCACGGCCCATCCGAGGTCGGCGGTGACCTGCCCGTCGTTGGCGAGGTCACGGAGGGCCGAGATCACGTGGGAGACCGGGTTGACCTCCGCGAACGCCCGCAGCCAGCTCGGCATCGTCTCGGTCGGTACGAACGCGTTCGAGATGAACGTCAGCGGGAACATGATCATCAGCGACGTGGCCTGGACGCCCTGGGCCGTGCGTCCGATCGTTCCGAACCAGGTGAAGATCCAGGCCAGCGACCACCCGGCGAAGACGCCGAACAGGATCGCCGCGACCACCCCGAAGACACCACCGCCGGGGCGGTAGCCGATCACCATGCCGGTGAGGAAGGTGAGCGTGCCCGCGATCAGGTAGCGGAGCATGTCCGCGACCATCGGACCGGCGAGCGGGGCGATCCGGGCGATCGGCAGCACCTTGAACCGGTCGAACACACCCTTGTCCATGTCCTCCCGGAGCTGGACGCCGGTCGCCACGCAGGCCGTCATCACGGTCTGCCCCACCAGACCCGGGATGATGATCGGCAGGTAGTCGCTCACGCTGCCTGAGATGGCGCCGCCGAAGATGCCGGCGAACATGGCGGTGAACAGCAGCGGCTGGATGGTCACGTCGAACATCTGCTCGAAGTTGCGGCGCATCTTCATCGTGGCCCGCCAGGCCAGCGTCAGGGTCTGGCTGACTGTGGCCCGTGGGCTGACACGCCTGGGCAGGGTCGCGGACGGGTCTCGCAGGGCGGTGGTGAGGGCGGTCATCGGACGATCTCCAGGTGAGAGGTGCTGTCGGTGGTCGAATCTGCACCGTCGCCGGCACGGCCGCCTGCGTCGTCCTCGTGGGTGTCGTGGCCGGTCAGGGCGAGGAACACCTCGTCCAGCGAGGGCTTCTGGACGTTCACGGACTCGATCGCGATGCCGTGGTCGCGGAGGGTCACGAGCACGTCGACGGCCTGGTCGCTGCGCTGCAGGGGCACGGTCAGCCGACGGGCCTCAGGGGTGAGGGTCGGCGGCTCGCCGACCAGCCGGTGCGCCACCTCGGCGGCGGACGGGATCTCGCTCCTCTCGACCAGGTTGAGGGTCAGCGTCGAGCGTCCGATCGAGGACTTGAGCTCGTCGGAGGTGCCTTCGGCGACCTTGCGCCCGTGGTCGATCACCGCGATCCGGTCGGCGAGCTGGTCGGCCTCGTCGAGGTACTGCGTGGTCAGCAGGACGGTGCAGCCGTTGGCGACGAGCTCGCGGATCGTCTCCCACATCTGGCCACGGGTCCGCGGGTCGAGGCCGGTGGTCGGCTCGTCGAGGAAGATCAACGGCGGGCGGGTGATCAGGCTGGCCGCGAGGTCGAGCCGTCTCCTCATGCCGCCGGAGAACGCCGAGATCGGCTTGTTCGCCGCCTGGCTGAGGTCGAACTGCTCGAGCAGGGTGGCGGCGGTACGTCGTGCCGTCTGCCGGTCGACGGCCTGCAGGCGGGCGAAGAGCATCAGGTTCTCGGTCGCGGTCAGGTTCTCGTCCACCGAGGCGTACTGGCCGGTGACACCGAGGAGCTGGCGGACGACGTGCGGCTCACGGCGAACGTCGTGGCCGAAGACCTCGGCGCGGCCCTCGTCGATCGTCAGCAGGGTGGCGAGAATCTTCAGCATCGTGGTCTTGCCGGCGCCGTTGGGCCCGAGGACGCCGAACACCTGACCCCGTCGTACCTCCAAGTCGACCCGGTCGACCGCGCGTAGCTCGCCGAACGTCTTGACCAGGCCCTCGGCCCGGACTGCGGGAATGGTCTCGTCCATGCCTTCCAGTCTGCGCAGGTGTGGTTACACCGCGGTTTCACCGCACCCACGTCGTCCGTTGAAGGGCGCGGGTCAACGGGGGAGGAGGCGCGGGTCAACGGGCGAGGAGCCGGGGGTGGATAGCCTGAGCGCATGTCCGAGGTGCTGCCGCGACGCACGCGCGGGTTGCGGTGGGAGCCGCTGACGGTGGGTATCGACATCGGCGGCACGAAGGTGCTCGGGGCGGTGGTCGACCCGCACGGCACGGTGCTCTCGCTGGAGCGCCGGCCGACCGAGGGACACGACGTGCGGCTCGTGGAGGACACCATCGTGGACCTCGTGGACGGCTTCGCGCGGGAGTACGACGTGGCCGCGGTCGGCATCGGGGCTGCCGGGTTCGTCGACGCCACCCGCACCGTGGTGATGTTCTCGCCCCACCTGGACTGGCGTCGGGAGCCGTTGCGCGCCCGTGTCGCCGAGCGGGTCCGGCTCCCGGTCGTGGTCGACAACGACGCCAACACCGCGGCCATGGCCGAGTGCCACTTCGGTGCCGGCCGGGGACACCGGTTCGTGCTCTGCGTGACGCTCGGGACGGGGATCGGTGGGGCGCTCGTGCTCGACAACCGCGTCTACCGGGGCGCGAACGGCATGGCCGGCGAGTTCGGGCACATGCAGGTCGTCCCGGACGGGCACTGGTGCCAGTGCGGCAACCGCGGCTGCTGGGAGCAGTACGCGTCGGGGAACGCGCTGGTGCGGGACGCCCGCGAGCTGGTCCGGTCGTCGTCCCCGATGGCGGACCACCTGCGCGATCTCGTACACGGCGACGCCGAGCGGCTGGAGGGGCCGCAGATCACGGAGGCTGCCCGCGACGGCGACCCGTTGTCGATCGAGCTCCTGGCCGACGTCGGGCGCTGGCTCGGCGTCGGGCTCGCGGGCATGGCGGCCGCCTTCGACCCCGGCTGCATCATCGTCGGCGGCGGTCTCTCCTCTGCCGGCGACCTCCTCATCGGACCGACCCGGCAGGCGTTCTCCCGCTCGCTGACCGGCCGGGGCCACCGCACGGAGCCGGAGATCCTCCAGGCGTCGCTCGGTCCCAATGCGGGGTTCATCGGCGCCGCCGACATGGCTCGCTCGGCGGCCCGGCGGTCGCGTCGGGGCCGGATCCGTCGTACCCGCGCCGGTCGCACCCGTCGCCGGCTCTTCGAACGGCCCGACTTCACCGGCACCGAGTGACCCACGGAGACCACCATGAGCACGACGTCCCCCACCGCAGCGACCCACCAGGGCCCGGTTCCGACCGGTTGGTACCAGCCGTCAGACTGCCGGCTCGACGCGTTCCGCGCCGTCGTGGAGCAGACCACGGACTCGGCCGACTACCCGCATGCGGACGAGGTGGTCGACAACGTCGTGGTGTACGCCGAGCGGTGGCGCAGGGTCGCCGACGACCCTTCGACCCGGCGCGACCTGCAGACCGAGGTGGCCCGAGTGCTGGCCTCCGGTCCGGGCATCGCGGTGTTCCGAGGAGCCGTCGACGAGGCCGTGGTCGACCGGGCGACCGATGCCTTCCGCCGACTGATCGACGAGCAGAAGCGGGCAGGTGGCGCGGCCGGCGACCACTTCGCCGCCCCCGGGTCGAACGACCGGGTCTGGGGCGCGCTGGACAAGCTGGCGGTGGCCGACCCGGAGACGTTCGCGGCGTACTACGCCTCGGACGTCCTCGCCCTCGTGAGCGAGGCGTGGCTCGGCCCCGGGTACCAGGTGACCTCGCAGGTGAACGTCGTGAACCCGGGCGGGCAGGCCCAGGTCGCGCACCGCGACTACCACCTCGGCTTCATGGACCTCGAGCGTGCCGCGTCGTTCCCGGCCCAGGTCCATGCCCTGTCGCCGGCGCTCACCCTGCAGGGGGCCGTCGCCCACGTCGACATGCCGGTGGAGACGGGTCCCACGCTGTACCTCCCGCACTCCCAGAAGTACGGCGCGGGCTACCTGGCCTACCACGACCCGGCCTTCACGGCGTACTTCGAGGAGCACCACGTCCAGCTGCCCCTCGCGAAGGGTGACGGCGCGTTCTTCAACCCCGCGATCTTCCACGGCGCCGGCACCAACCGGACGTCTGACGTCCGCCGGATGGCGAACCTGCTCCAGGTCTCGTCCGCGTTCGGGCGGGCCATGGAGACCGTGGACACGAGGGCGATCTGCCGGGCCGTGTACCCGGTGCTCCGCCGCTGGCGTGCTGAGGGCGCGAGCGACCGGACGATCGCGAACGTCGTCGCCGCGTCGGCAGAGGGGTACCCGTTCCCCACGCACCTCGACCTGGACCAGCCGGTCGGGTCTCTGGTTCCGCAGACGGAGGCCGAGCTCCTGCAACGGGCCGTCGACGAGGACTGGGAGACCAGTCGCCTGGTCCAGGAGGTGGAGGCCCGTCGGGCCCGCCGACACTCGCAGGTGCCGGGCGCGTGAGCGGGCTGGCGGACGACCTGCTGCGTGACCGAGTGGTGCTGGTGAGTGGCGGCACCAGGGGGCTCGGCGCAGCAGTCGCGGACGCGGCGCTGCGCAACGGCGCGAACGTCGTGGTGACCGGTCGCGGTGCCGAGGCGGGAGCGGCGTACGTGGCGCGTGCCCGGGACGCCGGCGGGGAGGCTCACTACGTGCCCTGCGACGTCGGCGACGTCGACCAGGTGCGCGCGGCCGTGGATCGTACGGTCGAGCTGTACGGCCGGGTGGACGCCCTGGCGAGCTGTGCCGGTCTCACGTCCCGAGGCACTCTCCTGGACACCACCCCGGAGCTGCTCGACCAGCACGTGGCCGTGAACACCAAGGGTCCGTTCTTCCTGATGCAGGCGGCGGTGCGCGACATGCTGCGCCGCGGCGAGGGCGGCTCGATCGTCAACCTGATCACGATGTCGGCGCTCGGCGGGCAGCCGTACCTCGCGCCGTACGTCGCGTCGAAGTCCGCCCTGATCGGGCTCACCAAGAACGTTGCCCACGCGCACCGACACGACCGGATCCGGGTGAACGGCCTCAACATCGGGTGGACGTACACCGAGGGCGAGGACGAGGTCCAACGCCGCTACCACGGTGCCGAGGACGGCTGGCAGGAGCGTGCAGGAGCCACCCTGCCGATGGGGCGTCTGGCCCGGCCGGACGAGATCGCCGATCTCGTCGTGTTCCTGCTCTCCGACCGCAGCGGCGTGGTCACCGGGTCGGTCATCGACTGGGACCAGACCGTGCCCGGGGCCTACGACCAGTAGGGCAGCGTCCGGTCACCGTTCGGTCAGCGTTCGACCAGCGTCGTCTCGTAGGCGTAGCGGTCGGGTCGGTACAGGTGCATGCCGTACTCCACGGCCCGGCCCTTGTCGTCGTACGCCGTGCGCTCCATCGTCAGGACCGGGTCGCCCTTGCGCCCACCGAGGAGCTTGGCCTCACGGCTGTCGACCGTCCGGGCGCCGATCACCTGGTGGGCGACGCGGAGATTGATCGCCTGGCTGCGGAAGTGCGCATAGAGGCCGGTGCGCTCGAGGTCCACGGCGGCCAGGTCGGTCACCGCCGCCGGCACCAGGTTGCACATCAGGGCGAGCGGTTCGCCCTTGACGATCCGGAGCCGGTCGAGGCGCCACACCTTCTCGCCGGCGGGGAGGTTGAGGCGACCGCCCGTGCGGTCGTCAGGGTCCTCCAGAGCCAGGGCGAGCACCGTGGTCGCCGGCCGGAGCCCGCTCCTGGTGAGGTCGTCGTACAGACTGGTCAGCTCGACGGTGCGGCGGATGGTCGCGTTCACCACCTGGGTCCCGACGCCGCGCTTGCGGACCAGAAGGCCCTTGTCCACGAGCGTCTGGATCGCCTGCCGCACGGTCGGCCTGGAGAGCCCGAGATGGTCGGCCAGCGCGACCTCGTTCTCGATGCGGTCACCCGCCGCCAGGTGTCCGTCCTGGATGGCCCGCTCGATCTGCTCGGCCACCTGGAAGTAGAGCGGGACCGGGCTGGAGCGGTTCACGGCCACGTCGGGGAACGACACCCAGGCTCCTGAGGTTGGGAGAGTGCGACGTAGGCAGCATGAGGTCCAACTGTCAGTACGTCAATATGTCAGGACAATTCGTTGACATGCTGTCCGCTCTGTGACGACAATCGCACCCGTGACCCACGAGCCGGCGCACTCCGGGGCCGAGGCACTCGGCGCCGGCACGCGGCGACCCGTGCGAGACCGGGTTGCCGGCGCGCCGATCTCGTGGGGGGTCTGCGAGGTGCCGGACTGGGGCTACCAGCTCGACGCCGACACGGTCCTGACCCAGATGAGCGACCTCGGCCTTGCGGCCACCGAGTTCGGACCCGACGGGTTCCTGGAGCGCTCGCCGCGCGCCAGGGCCGAGCAGCTCGCGGCGTACGGGCTCCGTGCGGTGGGCGGCTTCCTGCCCGTGCTGCTGCACGATCCGGGGCACGACCCGCTGCCGGAGGTCGACGGGTTCATCGAGGCCTGCCTGGCCACGGGGGCGCATGTGGTCGTGCTCGCGGCCTTCACCGGCGTCGAGGGGTACGACGCGCGTCCGGTGCTCGACGAGGGGGGGTGGGCGACCCTGCTCGGGAATCTCGACAGGGTCGCCGACCGGGCGGCGGAGCGCGGCGTCGTGGCGGCGCTGCACCCGCACGTCGGCACGATGGTCGAGACCGGGCCGGAGACCGAGCGGGTGCTGGCCGGGTCGCGGGTCGGGCTCTGCGTCGACACCGGCCATCTCCTCGTCGGTGGCGCGGACCCGGTGACGATCACCGCCTCCCACCCCGACCGCGTCGTGCACGTCCACCTCAAGGACGTCGACGCTGCCGCGGCGGCGCGGGTCCGGGCAGGGCAGGCCACCTTCGGCCAGGCCGTCCGCGAAGGCATGTTCCGGCCCCTCGGCGGGGGCGACGTCGACATCTCCGGCCTGGTCAGGATCCTCGAGAAAGCCGGCTACGACGGCTGGTACGTGCTCGAGCAGGATGTGATGCTCTCCGGCCGGCCGACCGGAGAGGGACCGGTCGCGGCCGTGCGCGCCAGCCTCGCCTACCTCACCGAGGTCAGCGCGTGAGCGAACGGATCGAGGTGCTCACGATGGGGCGGGTGGGGGTCGACCTCTACCCAGCGGAGACCGACACCCATCTCGAGGACGTCCCGACCTTCCACCGGTTCCTGGGCGGCAGCGCGACGAACGTCGCCGTGGCCGCGGCCCGGCACGGACGCTCGGCCGCCGTGATCACGCGCACCGGGGAGGACCCGTTCGGCCGCTACATCCACCGGGCGCTCCGGTCGTTCGGGGTCGACGACCGCTTCGTCGCGCCGGTCCCGGAGATCCCGACCCCGGTCACGTTCTGCGAGATCTTCCCGCCGGACGACTTCCCGATCTACTTCTACCGGTACCCGACCGCCCCCGATCTCCAGATCCGCGCCACCGAGCTCGACCTGGACGCGATCGCGGACGCCGACATCTTCTGGGTCACCGGCACCGGCCTGTGTCAGGAGCCGTCGCGCTCGGCCACGATGACCGCCCTGCAGGCACGAGGCTCGCGGGGGCTGACCGTGCTCGACCTGGACTACCGGCCGATGTTCTGGTCCTCCGCGGAGGAGGCGCACCGCTACGTGCGGGAGGCGCTGCCGCTGGTCGACGTGGCCGTCGGCAACCGCGACGAGTGCGAGGTCGCGGTCGGGGAGCGCGACCCCGAGCGTGCCGCGGCTGCGCTGCGCGACGCCGGAGTCGGTCTGGCCGTGGTCAAGCAGGGTCCGGCCGGGGTCCTGGGGGTTCGCGACGGCGAGCACGTCGTCGTACCGCCGGTGCCGGTCGAGGTGGTCAACGGGCTCGGCGCCGGGGACGCGTTCGGCGGCGCCCTGTGCCACGGTCTGCTCGCCGGCTGGGACCTGGAGCGGATCCTTCGCTTCGCCAATGCGGCGGGCGCGTACGTCGCGGGTCAGCTGGCCTGCGCGGACGCGATGCCGGACACGGCCCAGCTGGACGCGATGCTGGAGCAGGTGTCGTGTCCGTGACCGTGGAGCACATCCTGCGGACCCGGGTCGAGCACCCGGACCGGATCGCCGAGCTGTTCGCCGCACGGCGACAGCCGCCGGGGCTGACGGGCGACACGGGGCGCCTGATGCTGATGGCGGCTGACCATCCGGCCCGGGGTGCTCTGCGGGCCGGCGCGGACCCGCTGGCGATGGCCGACCGCGGCCGCCTGCTCGACCGGCTGGCGCTGGCACTCTCGCGACCCGGTGTGGACGGCGTGCTGGGCACCCCCGACGTGCTCGAGGACCTGCTGCTGATGGGGGCGCTGGAGGGCAAGGTCGCGGTCGGCTCCATGAACCGCGGCGGGCTCGTCGGGACGGCGTTCGAGGTCGACGACCGGTTCACGGCGTACGACGCGGAAGGGATCGGGCGGGCTCGGCTCCAGGGCGGGAAGATGCTGCTGCGGATCGACCCCGCCGACCCGGCGACGGCGCCCACACTCGAGGCGTGTGCCGCCGCCGTCGGCGACCTCGCCACGCTCGGCCTGATGGCGATGGTGGAGCCCTTCATCGCCCACCGGGTCGACGGGCGTATCCGCAACGACCTGACCACCGAGGCCGTCATCCGGTCCGCCACCGTCGCCTCCGGGCTCGGCCGGACCAGTGCGCACACCTGGCTGAAGCTGCCGGTGATCCACGACATGGAGCCGGTGCTCGCGGCCACGACCCTGCCGGTGCTCCTGCTCGGCGGAGAGGTCGCGGACGACCAGGAGGCGCAGTTCGCCACGTGGCGCAAGGTGATCGGGAACCCCCAGGTGCGCGGGATGGTGGTGGGGAGGACGCTGCTGTACCCGCCGGACGGCGACGTGGCAGGTGCCGTGGACGCGGTGGTGGAGATGATCCGATGACCACCCCGACCGGGCACCTCGACCTCCACGTGCGCGCCGGCGCGGGTGCCGCGGACGGACTGCCTGTGCTGGTGACGCCCGAGTCCGCCGGTTGGAGCTACAGCGGGCTTGCCGTGCTCGAGCTCGCGCCGGGCGAGAGCCGCACGTGGGGGACCGGGCCGGCCGAGACCCTGGTGCTGTCCCTGACGGGATCCTGCGTCGTGTCGGGGGAACGCCGCAGCTTCACCGTCCAAGGACGGCCCGGGGTCTTTGCCGGACCGAGTGACTTCGTCTATGTGCCGCGCGACGCGGAGGTGGAGATCCGCAGCGAGCACGGCGGGCGCTTCGCGCTGCCGAGCGCGGTGTGTCGGCGCCGGCTCCCGATGCGGTACCAGCCGGCCGAGTCGGTTCCGCTCGAGCTGCGCGGGGCGGGTGCCGCGAGCCGGCAGGTCAACAACTTCTGCACTCCCGAGGCGTTCGAAGCCGACGCGCTGATCGCCTGCGAGGTGCTCACGCCTGGCGGCAACTGGTCGTCGTACCCGCCTCACAAGCACGACGAGGCCACCCCGACCGAGAGCATCCTCGAGGAGATCTACTACTTCGAGGTCGCCGACGGCCCGGTGGGCGCGGGCATCGGCTACCAGCGCGTGTACGGGCACGACGACCAGGAGATCGACGTGCTCGCGGAGGTGCGGACCGGTGACGTGGTCCTGATCCCGCACGGGTGGCACGGGCCGTCCATGGCGGTCCCCGGCTACGACCTGTACTACCTGAACGTGATGGCGGGTCCCGGTGACGAGCGCGCCTGGCGGATCTGCGACGATCCCGCCCACGGCTGGGTGCGCGACACCTGGCCCGCCCAGGCCGTCGACTCACGGCTGCCGTTCGGACCGCGGGAGGCCAGGTGACGACCGGAGAGAAGACTCGCCTCACGGTCGCCCAGGCGGTCGTCCGGTTCCTCGAGCAGCAGTACGTCGAGCGCGACGGCGTCGAGACGCCGTTCTTCGCCGGGTGTTGGGGCATCTTCGGACACGGCAACGTGGCCGGCCTCGGGGAGGCGCTGCTCGAACGCGAGCTGTGGGCCAACGAGCACGAGGCGGGGGAGCGGGTGCTGCGCTACCACCAGGCCCGCAACGAGCAGGCCATGGTGCACGCCGCGGTCGGATACGCCCGACACCGTGACCGCCTGGCGGCGTACGCCTGCACAGCCTCGGTCGGACCGGGCTCGACGAACATGGTGACCGGTGCCGCGCTGGCAACCGTCAACCGGATCCCGGTGCTGCTGCTGCCCGGGGACACCTTCGCCACCCGGGTGGCCAACCCGGTGCTGCAGGAGCTCGAGGACCCCCGGTCGTTCGACGTGAGCGTCAACGACACGCTGAAGCCGGTCTCGCGCTACTGGGACCGGGTCAACCGTCCCGAGCAGCTGCCGTCGTCGCTGCTCGCCGCGATGCGGGTCCTCACCGACCCCGCCGAGACCGGCGCGGTGACGATCGCGCTGCCGCAGGACGTGCAGGCCGAGGCGTGGGACTGGGACGACGCGCTCTTCACGCGCCGCGTCTGGCACGTGACCCGCCGGCCTGTCGCGGACGACGCAGTGGCCCGGGCAGCGGCCGCGATCCGGGCGGCGCAGCGGCCGTTGCTCGTGGCGGGCGGAGGCGTCATCTACTCCGGCGCGACCGAGGCTCTCCGGGCGTTCGCCGAGGCCACCGGGATCCCGGCCGCGGAGACCCAGGCCGGCAAGGGCAGCCTGCCGTACGACCACCCGCTCGCGGTCGGGGCCATCGGTGCGACCGGGACGACGGCGGCCGACGCCCTCGCGGCTGAGGCAGACCTCGTGATCGGTGTCGGCACCCGCTACAGCGACTTCACCACGGCGTCGCGGACCGTCTTCGCCGACGACGATGTGCGCTTCGTCAATCTCAACGTCGCGTCGTTCGACGCCCACAAGCTGTCGGCCGAGGCTCTGCTCGGCGACGCCCGTGCGGGTCTCGAGCAGCTCACGCAGGCCCTGGCCGGATGGCACGCACCGGAGACGCACTCGGCACGCGCGACCCGGCTCGCGGCCGAGTGGGACGCGATCGTGCAACGCGCCCATGACCTCGGGCACGGTCCGCTCCCCGCCCAGTCGGAGGTGATCGGCGTCGTCAACCGGACGACCCGGCCCCAGGACGTCGTGGTCTGCGCCGCCGGCTCGATGCCCGGTGACCTGCACAAGCTGTGGCGCACCCGCGACCGCAAGGGCTACCACGTGGAGTACGGGTTCTCCTGCATGGGCTACGAGATCGCCGGCGGCCTCGGGGTCCGGATGGCCACCCTGGACGCGGGGGAGGACCGCGACGTCGTCGTGATGGTCGGCGACGGCTCCTATCTGATGCTGGCCCAGGAGCTGGTCACCGCGGTCCAGGAGGGCATGAAGCTGATCGTGGTCCTGGTGGACAACCACGGCTTCGCGTCCATCGGCGCGCTCTCCGAGTCGCTCGGGTCGCAGCGCTTCGGAACCCGCTACCGTTACCGCACCCGCACCGGGCTCGACGGTGACGTGCTGCCGGTCGACCTCGCCGCGAACGCCGCGAGCCTCGGCGCCCGGGTCGTCTCGGTCACCGACCTGGCCGGGCTGGAGAAGGCTCTAGCGGACGCGCAGGCGTCGGAGGTGACAACGGTGATCCACGTCGAGACCGACCCGCTGGTCCCGGCACCAGACAGCCCCGCGTGGTGGGATGTGCCGGTCGCCCAGATCTCCGGCGTCGAGTCCACCCGCGCCGCACACACGACGTACGTCGCACACAAGGCGCGGCAGCGCGCCCACCTCGATCCCCCGGAAACACCCGCAACACCCGGTCCCGACGAGCCGCCCGGCTCCGAGGGTGGTCAGTGAGAAGGTCCGCGAGAGCGGTCGAGAAGGAGAACACCATGAAGATCCGACGGTTGCTCACCGCGGGCATCGCTGTCGGCGCTTTGGCCCTCGCGGGCTGCAGCACCAACGACAGCAGTGCCCCGAAAGCCGATTCCACCGGCGGTGCCGCGGACACCTCGTCGAGCGGCGACATCCGCATCGACGTGATCACCCACGCAGCCCCCGGCGACTCGTTCTGGGACGTCGTCAAGGCCGGCGCCGTACAGGCCGGCAAGGACGAGAACGTCGACATGCACTACAACTCCGACCCGGACGTCGGTAAGCAGGCGACCCTGATCGACAATGCCGTCGCCGCGGGCACCGACGGACTCGTGGTCTCGATGGCCAACCCGGACGGTCTGGAGAAGAGCATCAAGGCCGCGGTCGCAGCCGGCGTCCCGGTCGTGACCATCAACTCCGGCATCGACCAGTGGAAGCAGTTCGGCGCGATCACCCATGTCGGGCAGAGCGAGACCCTGGCCGGCAAGGCCGCGGGCGACCAGCTCAACAGCCTCGGCCTGAAGAACGTGCTGTGCGTGATCCAGGAGGCCGGCAACGTCGGTCTCGAGCAGCGCTGCGCCGGCGCCAAGTCGACGTTCTCGGGCTCGATGACCAACCTGCAGGTCGACAACACCGACCTCTCCGGCTCCGAGGCGACGATCGAGTCGAAGATCCAGGCCGACCCGACCATCGACGGCATCCTGACCCTGGGTGGTGACATGTCGGGCCAGGCGGTGAAGGCGGTCGACAACACCGGCGCGAACATCAAGGTCGCCACCTTCGACGTCAACGCCGACGTCGTGCAGAACATCATCGACGGCAAGCTGCAGTTCGCGATCGACCAGCAGCCCTATGTCCAGGGATACCTCGGTGTCACGGCGGTGTACCTGAAGGTCCTCAACGGCAACGACCTCGGTGGCGGCCAGCCGGTGTACTCCGGCCCTGCGATCATCACCAAGGACAACGCCGAGGCGGTCCTGAAGTTCGCGCAGAACGGCACCCGCTGAGCTGACGGTGGGGTCCGGCCCGTCGGGGGTCGGAAGCCGGACCCCACCGCCACACGTTCCACCAGGGCCAGAGGAGGGCAACGATGAGCACCACGGCAGCGCCACCACCCGTGGCCGCACCCGAGTCCGAACGCGACGAGCGAGTCGGTCGGTACGCCGGCCTTGCGGCCGTCCTGAGACGCCCCGAGACGGGCGCGCTGGTCGCGGCCATCGTGATCTTCTGCTACTTCTCCTTCACCACGACGGCGTTCGCCCTCCCGGCGGGCGCGAGCACCTGGATCTTCTTCTCTTCCTCGTTCGCGATCATGGCGGTGGCCGTGGCGCTGCTCATGATCGGTGGCGAGTTCGACCTGTCCGCCGGTGCGATGACCGGCACGACCGGTCTGATCACCGGGATCATGATGAGCCACTGGCACATCAACGTGTGGGTCTCGATCGCGACCTCGTTGGTGGCCGCACTCGCCATCGGCCTCGTGAACGGGCTGCTGGTGATGAAGACCGGCCTGCCCAGCTTCATCGTCACCCTCGGCACCTTCTTCGTGCTCCGCGGGCTCAACCTCGCCGTCGTGAAGCAGATCATCCACCAGGTGTCGGTCGTCGACTTCCAGGAGGCGCCGGGCTACAACTCCGGCGCCCAGCTCTTCGGGTCGAAGGTACAGATCGACATCGGGTGGTTGCCGTGGGTGAAGGTCCCGAGCACGGGGATCCTGACCATCTACTCGGCCACCTGGTGGGCGATCGGCGTCATCGTGATCGCGACCTGGGTGCTCCAGCGCACCCGCGCGGGCAACTGGATCTTCGCCGTAGGCGGCGCTCAGCTGAGCGCTCGGCAGGTCGGTGTCCCGGTGTTCCGGACCAAGGTCGGCCTGTTCATGACGACGGCCTTCGCGGGGTGGATGGTGGGGATGCTCAGCCTGTTCAAGACGACGACCGCCCAGTCGACCACCGGCGTCGGGGCCGAGTTCATCTACATCATCTGCGCCGTGGTCGGTGGGTGTCTGCTCACCGGCGGCTACGGCTCGGCCGTCGGCGCCGCTCTCGGGGCGTTGATCTACGGGATGGTCTACCAGGGGATCATCTACCACAACTGGGACAGCGACTGGCAGTACGCGTTCCTCGGGGTCATGCTGCTGGGCGCGGTACTGGTCAACAACTGGGTCAAGACGCGAGCGGAGCGCGTGCGATGAGCACCGACGTGGTCGGCCAGGGCGACCATGCGGTCGGCCCCCAGCTGCCGCCCCCGGGGACCCCGATCATCGAGGTCACCGACATCGGCAAGACCTACGGGTCGGTGATCGCGCTGCGCAACGTCAGCACCCAGGTCAAGGCGGGCGAGGTGACCTGCGTGCTGGGCGACAACGGCGCCGGGAAGTCGACGTTCATCAAGATCCTCGCGGGCGCCCACACGCACACGAGTGGCGAGTTCGTGGTGGATGGTGAGAAGCGTCGCTTCTCCTCTCCCCGCGAGGCACTGGCCCTCGGCATCGCGACCGTCTACCAGGACCTCGCGGTGGTCCCGCTGATGCCGGTCTGGCGCAACTTCTTCCTCGGCTCGGAGGTCACCAAGGGCGCCGGGCCGTGGAAGCGCCTCGACATCGCCCGGATGAAGACGATCACCAAGAGCGAGCTGGCCGCGATGGGCATCGACCTCCGCGACGTCGAGCAGCCGATCGGGACCCTGTCCGGTGGTGAGCGGCAGTGCGTCGCGATCGCCCGGGCCGTCTACTTCGGCGCCCGGGTGCTGATCCTCGACGAGCCGACGGCGGCGCTCGGCGTGCGCCAGTCCGGCGTGGTCCTGAAGTACGTCGCGAAGGCGCGCGACCGCGGGCTGGGCGTCATCTTCATCTCCCACAACCCACACCACGCCTATCCGGTCGGCGACCGGTTCATGCTGCTGCGGCGTGGCCGGAGCATGGGCAACTTCGGCAAGTCGGAGCTGAGCCTCGACGACCTGGTCCAGATGATGGCCGGAGGGGCCGAGCTCGAGGCGCTGAGCCACGAGCTGGCCCGACAGATGCCCGACTCCGAGGTGGCCAAGAACATGGAGTTCGACGTGGCCGAGACCCTGAACGCACCTGCCGACGACGCGTCCTCGGAGGACCCCGGCTCGTGAGTGACGGGCAGGCGCCCCGGACACTCGGGGTCGCCGTGGTGGGGTTCGGTTGGATGGGCCAGGTGCACGCTCGTGCGTGGACGCGCCTGGCCCACCACTTCCCGGAGGTGCCGGTTCGGCCCCGGTTCGTGGTCGCGGCCGACCCCGACGAGGGCCGGCGGCAGGAGGCGCTCGACGGGTATGGGTTCTCGGACACCGTGGCGGAGTGGTCCGAAGCGCTCGAGCGTGACGACGTCGACGTGGTCAGCGTCTGTGGACCGAACTTCGTGCACCGGGAGATCGGCTCGGCGGTGGCCGAGTCCGGACGGCATCTGTGGATCGAGAAACCGGCGGGCCGGAGCGCCGAGGACACGGCGGCGATCGCGGCCGCGGTCCACAAGCGCGGCGTGATGTCGGCGGTCGGGTTCAACTACCGCCACGCTCCCGCGGTGCAGGTGGCGAGCGACCTGGTGGCGTCGGGAGCGGTGGGCCGGATCGAGTCGTTCGACGTGCGGATGCTCGCCGACTACTCCGCGCACCCCGACCAGGCGCTGTCGTGGCGCTTCGACCCGGCCCTCGCCGGCACCGGCGTGCTCGGTGACCTGGTCAGCCACGGCTTCGACCTGGCGCTCCACGTCGGTGGTACGACGCTCGGCGGCGTCACCGAGCTGGTGGCCGACCAGGCGACGTACCTCACCGAGCGTCCCCTGCCCCCGGAGGGCGGCCGCTCGCACTTCATCCGCGGCGGGGACGGGCCCCGAGGGCGGGTGAGCAACGAGGATGCCGCCTCGGCACTCCTGCGCTTCGCGTCGGGCGCTCGGGGCACACTGACCGCCTCACGGGTGGCCGTGGGGGAGCAGTGCGGATACGGCTTCGACGTACACGGCACGCAGGGCGCCCTGTCGTGGGACTTCCGCCGCATGGGCGAGCTCCGGGTGTGCCTCGGCCAGGACTACCAGGACGCGTCGTGGGAGACCCGGCTGGTACGGCCCGGCGACGGCGAGCTGTCGGCGTTCCAGCCGGGTTCGGGCATCGCGATGTCCTTCGACGACCTGAAGGTCATCGAGTGCCACCTGCTGGCGCAGAGCATCGTCACCGGGGTCGCGCACGGCCCGACCATCGACGACGCGGTCGTCGTGGCCGAGCTGGTGGACGCGATGGTGCGGTCCTTCCAGGAGAAGAGATGGGTACGGACATGACCGCAGGACCCTTCGATCCCGTGCGCGTCGGCGTGATCGGCACCGGCGCCATGGGGGCTGTCCACGTCGTCAACCTCGACCGCTGGGTGCCCGGAGCCACCGTCGCGCAGGTCTTCGACGTCGACTCCGAACGCGCGAAACAGGTCGCGGACACGGTCGGCGCGAGCGTCGCCTCCTCGGCGGAGGACCTGATCTCGGACACAAGCGTCGACGCCGTGCTGATCGCCGCGCCGGATCCGCTCCACGAGCCGCTGGCGATCGCCTGCGTCGAGCTCGCCAAACCGCTGCTGCTGGAGAAGCCGATCGCCAGCACGCTCGAAGGTGGGCGGCGCGTCGTCGACGCCGAGGTCCAGGGTGGGCGCCGCGTGATCCAGGTCGGGTTCATGCGGCACTTCGACCCGGCGTACGTCGCACTCCGCGATGCCGTCGTCGGCGGCGCCATCGGCCGGGTCAGGGCGGCCCACTGCACCCACCGCAACGCCCACCAGCACGCGAGCCACACCGACGAGAGCGTGCTGTTCGGCTCGATGATCCACGAGTTCGACAGCGTTCCGTGGCTCCTCGACGACACGCTCGCTGCGGTCACGGTCTTCGCGGCAGGGGTGCCAGACGGAGAGCTGAGGGATCTCCAGATCGGGGTTCTCGAAACGGTCGGGGGAGTCGTGGTGACGGTCGAGGTGTTCGTGAACGCCCAGTACGGCTACGACATCCACACCGAGGTCACCGGCAGCGCCGGCACGGTCTCGCTCACACCGCCGTACGGCGTCTCGCTGCGCCGGAGCCTGTCCGAGACCGACGGCGTCGACGGCCGCGTGGTCACCAAGGACGGCACCCAGCGGTACGCCGATGCCTACCGGATCGAGGTGAACGCCTGGATCGACGACGTCCGGTCCGGGCGGCTGACCGGTCCGTCCGCCTGGGACGGCCACCTGGCCAACGTCGCGGCGTTCGCGGCCGTCGAGTCGCTCCGGTCCGGCGGACGGGTCGAGGTGCCTCGGGAAGCGCGCCCGGCGCTGTACGCCTGACGGCTGTGGCGGTGAGTGAGCCGACTGGGAATCCCGGAATCGGTTGAGGTCCTTCGGCGCGCCCTCCGACGGTCGCGCGGTCTGGCGGGGCAGCATGTCGGAAAGTCGACAAATCGCCTAGCACACGACACCGGGAGAACCCCACATGAGCGGAATCTTCGGACGCGGCCACTCCGGGTCCAACGCCCCCATCATGCCGCCGACGGTTCCTTCCCCGGCACCCACGCCGACCGAGGAGGCCACAGTCCCTTTGAGCCAACCGCTGCCATTCGTACGCCCCGCCGAGGAGCTGGTCTCGGCCGCGACCGCGACGGAGGAGGCTCCGCCCGTCGCGGCACCAGTCGGACCGACCGGTCGGCCGCTCCCAGACCTTCCCGACCCACGTCCGCTGACGTCCCATGGCCACGCTCGCGTGATCGCGATGTGCAACCAGAAGGGGGGTGTCGGCAAGACCACCACCACGATCAACCTCGGTGCGTCGCTCGCCGAGTTCGGGCGGAAGGTGCTGCTGATCGACTTCGACCCCCAGGGCTCCCTGTCGGTCGGACTGGGTCTCAACCCGCATGAGATGGAGCTGACCGTCTACAACCTGCTGATGCAGCGAGACGTGACGCTCGACGACGTCATCGTACCCAGCGGCGTACCCGGGATGGACCTGCTGCCCTCCAACATCGACCTCTCGGCGGCCGAGGTGCAGCTGGTGCACGAGGTGGCGCGCGAGCAGACGCTGCAGCGGGTGATCGGCAAGGCGATCGAGACGTACGACGTGATCCTGATCGACTGCCAGCCGTCGCTCGGCCTGCTGACCGTGAACGCGCTGACCGCGTGCGACGGCGTGATCGTGCCGCTCGAGTGCGAGTACTTCGCGCTCCGGGGCGTCGCCCTGCTCAAGACCACGATCGACAAGGTGCGGGAGCGGCTGAACCCCCGGCTGGAGATCGACGGCGTGCTCGGGACGATGTACGACGGGCGGACGCTGCACAGCCGTGAGGTCATGGAGCGTCTTGTGCAGGCCTGGGGCGACAAGGTGTTCCATACGGTGATCCGGCGGACCGTGAAGTTCTCCGACTCGACGGTCGCGGGTGAGCCGATCACGTCGTACGCCACGGGCTCGCCGGGTGCGGAGGCCTACCGCCAGCTGGCCAAGGAGGTGGCAGTTCGGTGCCTCGACGTGTGAACCTGCCGGCCGCCGACGACCTGTTCCGTCCCACCGAACCACCGCCGGCCACCGAACCCGGCCTGCGTGAGCGTCGGGTACGGGCCGTGCCCACCGCACCCGACGACGACACTCGCACCCGCCGGCCCAGTGGCCGGGTGCGGCACGACGAGAAGATCACGATCTACGTCACGGCCGAGGAGCTCCTCGACCTCGAGCACGCCCGGCTGGAGCTACGCCGCGACCACGGCCTCGCCGTCGACCGTGGACGACTGGTGCGCGAGGCGGTTGCCCTGGTCCTGGCCGACCTCGACGAACACGGCCATGACAGCATGCTGGTGCAACGCCTGATCGAGGACTGAACCACCACTCATGACCGTCACCACTGCGTCCGACCCGACCGGGCCGGACGCCACGCGGGACCCCGTGCCCGAGTCGACCTCGGCCTTCGAGGTGCGGCTCGACAACTTCGAGGGTCCGTTCGACCTGCTGCTGAGCCTGATCTCCAAGCACAAGCTCGACATCACCGAGATCGCGCTCCACCAGGTCACCGACGAGTTCATCGCACACGTGAAGGCGGGATCCCGCGACGGCACCTGGGATCTCGAGCAGACCTCGTCGTTCCTGCTCGTGGCATCCACGTTGCTGGACCTGAAGTCGGCGCGGTTGCTCCCGCAGGGAGACGTGGAGGACGAGGAGGACCTGGCCCTGCTCGAGGCGCGCGACCTGCTGTTCGCCCGGCTGCTGCAGTACCGCGCCTTCAAGCAGGTGGCGACCGTGCTCCAGGAGCGGCTGGCGGGGGAGTCACGTCGTCACCCGCGCGCGGTCGGGCTCGAGGAACGGTACGCCGGCCTGCTTCCCGAGGTGCTGATCGGGATCGGGCTCGACTCGTTCGCGGCCCTGGCGGCGAAGGCCCTGGAGCCCAAGCCGGAACCCGAGCTGTCGCTGCAGCACCTGCACACCTCGATGGTGTCGGTACGCGAGCAGGCCGAGCTCGTCGTGGAGCGGCTGCGACGTACCGGGACCATGACGTTCCGGGCTCTCTGCGGCGACTCCCCCGACACGCTGACCACGGTCGCCCGCTTCCTGGCCGTCCTGGAGCTGTTCCGCGAGCACGCGGTCGCCTTCGACCAGGTCTCGCCGCTGGGCGAGCTGAGCGTCCGCTGGACCGGTGGTGACGACCCCGCCTCGGTCGCCGACCTGCGGATCGACGAGTTCGAGGGCACTCCGGAGCCCGTGGAGTCGGCGGCCGAGCCCACGTCGGCGGCCGGTCCCACGTCGGCGGCCGAGCCTGTCGACACGATGACCCCCGAGCAGGAGGACAGCTGATGAGCGAGGACGTGCTGGAGGTCGCGGTCGCCGAGCTGCGGCCGTCCTTGGAGGCGCTGCTGATGATCGCCGACCAGCCCCTCGACGAGACGACCCTGGCCTCGGCGGTCGGCCATCCGGTCGCCGACGTGACCGCAGCCCTCGCCGAGCTCGCCCAGGAGTACGCCGACCAGCGGCGAGGGTTCGAGCTGCGCAACGTCGCGGGCGGCTGGCGCTACTACACCCGGGAGGAGTTCGCGCCCGTGGTCGAGTCGTTCGTGCTCGACGGCCAGCAGGCGCGACTCACCCAGGCCGCGCTCGAGACGCTGGCCGTGGTCGCCTACAGACAGCCGGTGTCGCGGGCCCGGGTCTCGGCGATCCGGGGTGTCAACGTCGACGGCGTGATGCGCACCCTGCTCACCCGCGGCCTGGTCGAGGAGGCGGGGCAGGACCGCTCCTCGGGCGCCTATCTGTACCGCACGACCGCGTACTTCCTGGAGCGGATCGGCGTCACCTCGTTGGACGAGCTGCCCGAGCTGGCGCCGTACCTGCCCGACCTCGACGAGCTCGACGACCTCGAGGACGAGCTCGGCGGGTCGGGGAGCGTGGTCTCGACAGCCTCGACCGACGCCGAGCGCCCGACCTCCGGGGGCCGGTCGGGCGACGGCGGCGACGGGGCGGCGTGACCGGACCCGATCTCGAGCGCGACGACGGCGGGCTGGTCCGGCTGCACAAGCTGCTGGCGCGTTCCGGGGTCGCGTCGCGCCGCAAGTGCGAGGAGCTGATGCTCTCCGGAGAGGTCACCGTCGACGGAGAGGTCGTGACTCGGTTGGGCACCAAGGTCGACCCGGCCAGGGCGGTGATCCGGGTCTCGGGGAAGCGCCTGCCGCCCGTGTCGCCGAACGTCTACCTGGTGCTGAACAAGCCCACCGGAGTGGTTTCGACGATGTCCGATCCCCAGGGCCGGCGGACCCTGTCCGACCTGGTCGCCGACCGGCCGGAGCGGCTGTTCCATGTCGGGCGGCTCGACACCGACACCTCGGGGCTGCTGCTGATGACCAACGACGGCGAGTTCGCCCAGCGGATGGCGCACCCGTCGTACGAGGTCGACAAGACCTACGTCGCGGCGGTCGAGGGCAAGCTCACCGCCGGGGAGATCAAGCAGCTCCTGGCCGGAGTCACCCTGGACGACGGTCCGGTGACCGTGCGCTCGGCCCGGCTGATCGGTGGTCGTGGGTCCACCGCCCAGGGGTCGATCGTCGAGCTGGTCATCCACGAGGGTCGCAACCGGATCGTGCGCCGACTGCTCGACCACGTCGGACATCCGGTCCGCCAGCTGACCCGGACCGCGTTCGGTCCGGTGACCTTGGGCAGGCTCGAGGTGGGGGAGGTCCGAGAGCTCACCAACGACGAGCTCGGGGCCCTCCTGGACGCCGCCCGACTCTGACCGGATCGGGGCCTGGTCGCGGCTGGGCCGTGTGGTCCACGAGCTCGGCTCTCGTGGTCTCTCGATCGATACGCGAGAGCCTGGCCCGCGCGGACCGTCCGGGGCCGGACCCTCAGCGACGCCGCCCTGTGCAGTCGAGACGTCTCGGGCACACGCTGACGGACAGCACCCACCGCGAGCGCCCGCCGCGGATAGGGTCAGGACGTGGCAGTGAGGGCGGTGCGCGGGGCGACCCAGCTCGAGGTGGACGACCGCGACCACATGCTCGAGCGGGTCACGGAGATGGTGACCGAGGTGATGGACGCCAACGGCTGGGTGGTCGACGACTTCATCTCGATCATCTTCACCGCCACCACCGATCTGGTCTCGGAGTTCCCGGCGTACGCCGCCCGGATGCTGGGCTTCAGCGACGTCCCGCTGATCTGCACCCGCGAGCTCGAGGTCGAGGGCTCGATGCCTCGGGTCGTGCGGATGATGGCCCACGTCGAGACCGACCTGCCGCGCGCCGACATCACCCACGTCTACCTGCACGGCGCAGCCGCCCTCCGGCGAGACCTGGCCCGGGTCAGGGCGGTGCCGGACACACCGCCGGTGGGCGAGCCCGGTGAGGAAGCCCATGAGTGACCTGCCAGAGCCGGTCCTGGTCGTCGGGACCGGCCTTCTCGGGACCTCCCTCGGCCTGGCCCTGCGCCGCCGGCGGATCGAGGTGCTCCTGCGCGACCGCAACCGCGAGCACCTGCGCACCGCCACCGGCCTCGGGGCTGGGCACGCGTACGAAGGGGGACCGGTCGGGCTCGTCGTGGTCGCAGTCCCCCCGGACCACGTCGGCGCCGAGGTGGCGCGCGCCCTGATCGAGACCGACGCCTGGGTGACCGACGTCGGGAGCGTGAAGACCGCTCCGCTGCGCGCCCTGGAGGACATGTGGGGGATCGAGCGGTACGCCGGCGGCCACCCGATGTCCGGCAGCGAACGGTCAGGTCCGCTCGCCGCGACGGAAACCATGTTCGACGGTCGCCCCTGGGCGGTCACCCCCCACAAGCGCTCGTCCGAAGCGGCGACCGCGGCGGTCGAGGAGCTGGCCCGGCTGGCGGGCGCGAGCGTCGTACGCCTCACTCCCGAGGAGCACGACGAGGCCGTGGCACGCACCTCCCACCTGCCGCACCTGCTCTCCGTGCTGGTCGCCGGCCGGCTCGCCGGGGCACCAGCCGACCATCTCGCCCTGAGCGGACAGGGCGTACGCGACGTGACGCGCGTGGCCGCGGGCGACCCGAAGCTCTGGCAGCAGATCGTCGCCGCCAACTCCGCGGCGGTCGCGGGGCTCCTGACCCAGGTGCGTGACCAGCTCGACGTACTCATCGACGCCGTCACCACCGGCGACCGCGGCTCGCTCGAGGAGATCCTGCAGCTGGGGGTCGCCGGCACTCAGGCCATCCCCGGCAAGCACGGCGGTCCGTCCCGTCCCACCGTCTCGGTGTACGTCGCGCTGCCGGACCACCCGGGCGAGCTGGCCCGGCTGTTCGCGGATGCCGGTGCGAGCGGCGTCAACATCGAGGACGTCCACATCGACCACGACCCGGCCCGGGAGATGGGCCTCGTGGAGCTCGTGGTGGACGAGACCCGGGCCGACCAGCTGCTCACGTCTCTCGGCCGGCGCGGCTGGGACACGCATCGCTGAGCAGGCCTCAGGCCGACTCCGCGACGAGGTCCCGCTCCGGGATCGGCTCGGCCTCGACCGAGCGCGGCCGGAGCACACCGATGGCCAGGCCCGCCGCGGCAACGGCCGCACCAGCGGCCACCAGGAACGCCACGTCGTACCCGCCGACGAGGGCCGACGTCGGGTCCGCGCCGCCGACCACGAGGTGGTGGGTGCGACCCGTGGACAGGCTGGAGAGCACCGCCAGCCCGACGGCACCGCAGACCTGGACCGTCGTGTTGTAGAGCCCCGAGGCGACTCCGGAGTCCGCAGGTGTGGCGGCCGACATCGCCATGCCGGTCAGCGCCGGGAAGCCGAGACCCGCGCCCAGCCCGGTCAGCACGAGCGCCGGTGCAACGTCGACGACGTACGCGCCTCCTGCCGGGACGCGGGAGAGCAGCACCAGGCCCACCGAGAGCAGCACGAGGCTCAGGATCAGCGTTCTGTGCACTCCGAACCGCCGGGTGACGTCTCCTGCGAAACGCAGGGACATCAGGCCCATGGCCACCGTCGAGGGCAGGAAGGCCAGGCCGATCTGGAGCGGGCCGTACCCGCGCACGTCCTGGAAGTAGAGCGCGCCCAGGAAGAAGGTGCCGAACATGCCCACGACCAGCAGTCCCTGGACGGCGTTGGCGCCGGTGACGGTGCGCGACCGGAACAGGCGGAGCGGCAGCAGCGGCTCGGCAGCGCCGGCCTGTCGGACGACGAACCCCACGAGCAGGGCGATCGCCAGGGCGGCGGTGGTCGCCGTCGAGCCGAACGGACGCTGCGTGACCTCGACGATCGTGTAGACACCGGTCATCAGACCCGCCGTGAGCAGCGCCGCGCTGGTGGTGTCGGCACGCCTGCCGGCGGTCGTCGGACGTTGCGGATCGACGTACCTCAGGGTCGCGACCCAGGTGGCCACACCCACCGGCACGTTGACCAGGAAGATCCAGCGCCAGTCGAGGGCCGAGGTCAGGACGCCACCGGCGACCAGCCCGATCGAGCCGCCCGAGGAGGCGACGAACCCGTACACCCCGATCGCCTTCGCCTGCTCGGCCGGCTCCGGGAACAGCGAGACGATCATGCCGAGCACGACCGCGGACGTGAACGCGCCACCCACGCCCTGCACCAGCCGCGCGGCCACCAGGAACGACGGTGCCGGTGCGATGGCGCACGCGAGGGAGGCGACCACGAAGACGGCCAGGCCGCACAGGAAGACCCGGCGCTGACCGAGGAGATCGCCCAGGCGCCCCGCGAGCAGCAAGAGGCCGCCGAAGGCGATCAGGTAGGCGTTCACCACCCACGACAGGCCACTGGGGGAGAACCCGAGGTCGGCGGAGATGTCCGGGAGGGCGACGTTCACGATGGTCGCGTCCAGCACGATCATCAGCGTCCCGGAGCACAACGTGATGAGAGCCAGCCAGCGGCGGTCGGTCGATGACATCGGTGGTCCTTCGGTTCGACGGTGGTGTCACCCGTACGTCGAACGCGGGGTCCGGTTTTCGACAGCACCGTCCGACCGCACCGCGAAATCCCGTTCCGGAGCCGATCCCCACTACGCTGAACGCTTGGCCGAGCCTCCACCCCACCCCAGGACACCACCGTGAGCGCACCCGCACCCACTGGCGTGGTCGTCGCCATCGATGGCACCTCGGGCTCGGGCAAGTCGAGCACCTCACGGGGAGTTGCCACGCGGCTCGGACTCCGCTTCCTCGACACCGGCGCGATGTACCGCGCGATGACCTGGTGGATGCTGCGCAACGACGTGCCGGTGGACGACCCTGTGGCCGTGGCGGCGCGCTGCGGCGAGCCGGAGATCGTCGCGGGGACCGACCCGTTCGCTCCGACCATCACCGTGGACGGCGCGGACGTCGCGGCTGCGATCCGCACCCCGGAGGTCACCGGCGCGGTCTCAGCCGTCAGCGCGGTGCCCGAGGTGCGCGCCCGCCTGCTGGTTCTGCAACGCGCGGTCATCGACGGCGCGCTGGAGAACGGCGGCATCGTGGTCGAGGGTCGTGACATCGGGTCCGTGGTCGCGCCGGACGCCGAGGTGAAGGTGTTCCTGACCGCGGAGGCTGCGGCCCGTGCCGCCCGGCGTACCGCCGAGGAGGGCGGCTCCGACGTGGCCGCGACCGAGTCGTCCTTGCGGGCGCGGGACGCGATCGACTCCACCCGTGCCGCGTCTCCGCTGACCAAGGCCGAAGGTGCGGTCCACGTCGACACCACGCCGTACACCTTGGAGGAGGTCGTCGACCTCATCGTGCACATGGTCGAGGACGCCCGATGACCCCTCGTCCTGGCCACCGTCTCCGGCACCCCCCGACGTGGCCCCTCTATCCCGGGCGCCGGGCCGCGCAGTGGACGATCCGGCGCCGGTACGACGTGCGCGAGCACGGCACCGCTCTCGTCCCGCCGCAGGGGCCGGTGATCGTCGCGGCCAACCACACCGGTGTGATCGACGGCCCGTTGTTCGCGCTCTTCGGCCCCCGACCGGTGCACGCGCTGACCAAGCAGGAGATGTTCCACGGACCGATGGGTGCCTTCCTCCGGGCCACCGGGCAGATCGAGCTCGACCGCTTCGCCGTCGACGTGCACGCGATCCGTACCTCCCTTCACGTGCTCCACCATGGGCACGCGGTGGGCATCTTCCCCGAGGGCAACCGCGGGGCCGGCGACCTGGAGCGATTCCACAACGGCGCGGCGTACCTCGCGCTGGTCACCGGCGCGCCGATCGTCCCGCTGATGATGTTCGGGACCCGGCCGGCAGGAGGGGGCAAGAACGCGCTGCCCGATCCGGGTGGCGTGATCGACCTCGTGTACGGCGCGCCGTTCCGGGTCGCCCAGCAGCCTTGGCCCCGGAAGCGACAGCTGGTCGCCGACACTTCCGCCGCCCTGCACGCCCGGATGCTGGAAGACCTGGCGGCCGGCCTGGCGCTGACCGGACAGACCATGCCGGGCCCGATCCCGGCAGCCGAAGCACAGGAGATCTCATGAACAGCGAGCCCGGCACCGAGCCCAGCGGCGCTCCGGCCGGACCGCTCCCGGTGCTGGCGGTCGTCGGCCGTCCGAACGTCGGCAAGTCCACCCTGGTGAACCGGATCCTCGGCCGACGCGAGGCCGTCGTGGAGGACACCCCGGGCGTCACCCGCGACCGCGTGTCGTACGACGCGACCTGGGCCGGCCGGGCGTTCACGGTCGTGGACACGGGGGGCTGGGACCCCGACGCCCGTGGGAGGGCCGAGCGGATCAAGGCGCAGGCCGAGATCGCGGTCTCCCTGGCCGACGCGGTGCTGTTCGTGGTCGACGCGACCGTCGGCATCACGGACGCAGACGAGGCCGTGGTGAAGGTGCTGCGGAGGTCGAAGAAGCCCGTCCTGCTCGCGGCGAACAAGGTCGACGACCAGCGCACCGAGGCAGAGGCGTACGGCCTGTGGAACCTCGGCCTCGGCGAGCCCATCCCCGTCTCGGCGCTGCACGGGCGCGGTTCAGGCGACCTGCTCGACGCCGTGCTCGCGGTGCTGCCCGAGCCTCCGGAGCAGTCGTTCGAGGAGGAGGCCGGACCACGCCGGGTCGCCATCGTCGGCAAGCCCAACGTCGGCAAGTCCTCGTTGCTGAACAAGCTGGTCGGTGCCGAACGCGTCGTGGTGGACTCCGTCGCCGGGACGACCGTCGACCCTGTGGACGAGCTGGTCGAGCTGGGTGGCCGCGAGTGGCGCTTCATCGACACCGCCGGCATCCGCAAGCGGGTCAAGGAGGCTTCGGGCCACGAGTTCTACGCCTCCCTCCGGACGTCGACCGCCGTCGACCGGGCCGAGGTCGCTGTGCTGGTGCTGGACGCGGCCCAGAGCATCTCCGAGCAGGACGTCCGGATCCTGCAGACCGTTCGGGACGCCGGGCGGGCGCTGGTGATCGCGTTCAACAAGTGGGACCTGGTCGACGAGGAGCGCCGGCACTACCTCGAGCGTGAGGTCGAGCAGGAGCTGGTCCAGGTGCAGTGGGCGCCCCGGATCAACGTCACCGCCCGCACCGGCTGGCACGTCGACCGGCTCGTGCCCGCCCTGGACAAGGCCCTCGAGGGCTGGGAGACCCGCGTCTCCACCGGCGCGCTCAACTCCTTCCTGGGCCGCCTGGTCGCCGAGCATCCGCACCCGGTGCGAAGCGGGAAGCAGCCCAAGATCCTGTTCGGCACCCAGTCCTCGGTCGCGCCACCGACGTTCGTGCTGTTCACGTCGGGCAAGCTCGACGCGGCGTACGAGCGCTACATCGAGCGCCGCCTGCGCGAGGAGTTCGGCTTCGTCGGTACGCCGATCGTGCTCAACCAGAGAGTCCGCGAGCGCCGCAGGCGCTGACCACCCAGCCCTCGAAACGAACGGGCGGGCCGGGTGCCCCACGTGAGACCATGCCGCGTATGGTGACGATGCATCAGGTGATCACCTTCGGGCTGGTCGCGCTGGTCCTGATCGCCATTCCCGGCCCGAGCGTGGTGTTCACGATAGGGCGGGCGCTCACCTACGGCCGCTCGGTCGCGCTCACCACCGTCGTCGGCAACTCCTTGGGTCTGCTCGCGGTGCTGGCGCTGGTGTCGCTGGGCCTCGGCGACCTGGTCGCGACCTCGGACGCGGCTTTCGAGGTGGTGAAGATCCTGGGCGCGGTCTTCCTCGTCTACCTCGGGATCCAGGCGCTCCGG
This sequence comes from Nocardioides sp., assembly GCA_017354415.1. GTDB lineage: Bacteria > Actinomycetota > Actinomycetes > Propionibacteriales > Nocardioidaceae > Nocardioides. Next base: position 11,711 of record JAFMQY010000011.1, on the reverse strand, counting down.
CACCGCCACGGTATCGATGTTGCCACCTCCGAGCAGGCGCCGGCGATCCGTGGCATCCGGGCGCTGCGCCAAGGCTTCGTCGTCGGCTTCACCAACCCGAAGGCCTACGTGATCTTCGCGGCCGTGCTCCCGCCGTTCATCGACCGCGGCCGTGGCGACGCCACTCTGCAGATGGTGCTGCTCGGGCTGGTCGCGTTCGGGATCGGCCTGTGCTCTGACAGCCTCTGGGCGCTCCTGGCGAGCCAGCTGCGACGCTGGTTCAGCACTTCTCCCAGGCGCGGCCGCGCTCTCGGCAAGGTGGGCGGCATGTCGATGATCGGGCTCGGCCTGGCCGTCGTCGTCAGCGGACGGCCCGACGCCGGCTGAGGACGCGCCGGTCGACCGCCCGATGGGGACGCGGCGTCAGGTCTCGAGCGCTGCGGCGAGAGTGATCTCGACGCCGGTGAGGGCCTTGCTCACCGGGCAGCCCGCCTTCGCCTCCTGAGCGACCTGCTCGAAGCCCGCCGCGTCGAGGCCGTCGACCTCGCCACGCACCGTGATCGTGATCCCGGTCAGCCGGAAACCACCGGCAGGGTCGGGACCGAGCGAGACGTCGGCCTGCACGTCGAGCGCTTGGGGCGTCCCCCCGGCCTGGGCGATCAGGGCGGACAGCTGCATCGCGTAGCACGCCGAGTGGGCCGCGGCGATCAGCTCCTCGGGGCTGGTGGTCCCGCCGGCGTCCTCGGCGGCACGCTTCGGGAACGAGACGTCGTACGTCGCGAGCTTGGAGCTGGTGAGCTCGACCTGGCCGGAGCCCTGCTCGAGCGTCCCGGTCCAGGCGGTACGGGCGGTACGGGTCGGCATCGTTGCCTCCTCGATAGGGATGGGGAACGGCTGACGTCGGCCCAACCCCAGCCCCGGGAGGAAACATTCCGCCCGGGGCCGTCGGGGGTCGGTCGGGCCGAGGTCAGCCGTTGGTCAGTGAGGCTTCGTCCTGCGGTCATGAGGCAGCTCGTGGTAGCGCACCGCGCCGGCGAGGGTGGTCGCCCCCACGGAGTACGCGAAGAACAGCGGCATTGCGGCGGCAAAGCTGAGCACCATGCAGAGGATGGCGAAGAACAAGAAGATGTTCGCGATGGCGAGATTCGACAGGAACATGTGATGCGCCCTTGCGGAAAGGGCCGCTCCCCCCACGCCTGCATACGTCGGCTGGCGGCCGATATCACATCGTGTTCCCCGGTGGTGCCGTCTTCAAACCTTCTTCACCGACCAGAAGGCAAAATCTCGGTGCCCGATCAGGCCACGGGTCCGGCCATGAGCGTGACGGTTGCGATGTGGGTGATGCCGGAGGTGTCCCTCCACGTGACTCGGACCTGATCGCCGGGGGAGCACGCCCTGATCGCCTGCCGCAGTGCGTCCGCGCTGCTGACGCGGGTGCTGCCGACGCGGGTCACGCTGTCGCCGGTGCTGATTCCCGCACGGGCTGCCGGCGTACCCGGGTAGACCCCGGCCACCGTGGTGTCGTTGCCCTCGAGGCCGATCCCGAGGAAGGCAGGGGAGCCGTACTCGTAGCGAGCGTTGACCGTGCCGTGCTCGAGGTCGCCGGCGATCCGGAGCACTCGAGCGATCGGGATCGCGTAGCCGACGACATCGCGGGTGCCGCTCGAGGCAGCGGTGGTCATGCCGGCCACCTCGCCCTGGGCGTCGTACGTCGCGCCGCCGGAGTCTCCGGAGATCACGTCGCTGCTGATCTCGATCAACCCGTTCAACCGCTCGCTCGCGTGACCGTCCTCGCTGTGCGTGGTGATGTGACGACCGGTCGCGATCACCTTGCCCTCCGCGGCCGAGAGGTTGGACGCGGAACCCCCGGCGTCGCCCACGGCCGTCACCGCGTCGCCCACGCCGATCCCGTTGGTGTCGGGCGTCACCGTGGCGAGACCCGTCGCGTCCTGTAGCTGGAGGACCGCGACGTCGTCCTTGGCATCCGTGCCGACGACCGAGGCGCGGTAGGTCTGGCCGGTGCTCATCACCTTCACCTGGATCTTCGTCGCGCCCTCCACGACGTGGTGGTTCGTGACGACCTCGCCGGTGCTGGTCAGGATCATGCCGGTGCCGGCGGCCATGCCACCTTGGTACTTGAGGGTCGCCGCGACCCGCACCAGCCCGGTGACCTGGTCACTGGAGGCCGGGGTGCCGGACGAGGAGTCGAAGGGCGAGTTGCCCTCACTGCCCGGCCCGCTGAACGGCGAGCCGCCGAACGGCGTGAGCTCGCCGTTCCCCTGACCGCCCTGACCCGACGCACCGGGCACGTGGCCGAGGCCGCCCGCCGAGGGCTGACCGCCGTCGTGCCAGCGACCGACGGCGAATCCAGCTACGCCCGCAGCGGCAACCACGGCCAGCGCGGTGCCCAGCGCGACCGCACGCAGGCCGTGTCGGCGCCGAGGCGGGGGAGGGGCGGCGTACGACGCCCACGGCACGGGCGGCACCGGGGGAGGAGGCGGCGGTGCTCCGTGGCGTGCAGGGTTGTCGTAGGGGTGGTGATAGCCCAGTTCGACGGGATGCGCCGACTCCTGGTCTGTCGGCTGGTCGTCCGGGCGGTCGGCGGGTCGTGCGTCGGGGGCGTCCACAGTTCCTCCATGGTCCGTGTCAGCGCGGGATCAGTCCAATCCAGCCGCTCGTTCCTCTGAAGAACCTGTGAGGCCGCTGGGACGCCGATAGCGAAACCTGAAGAACTTCCTGAGCGGCGCCCGGTCGCGCGGCCCGATTCCGGACGGACCACGGCCCTGCGGTAGCCTGCACACGCTCCGCGGCCCTCGCTGCGGGCATCGGGCTGTGGCGCAGTTTGGTAGCGCACTTGACTGGGGGTCAAGGGGTCGCAGGTTCAAATCCTGTCAGCCCGACCGAGTTTTCGCAGGTCAAGGGCTGTTTTCCACATCGGTGGGAGGCGGTCTCTCGACATTTCGGAGGCTCTGACCGCATGGCTGACCGCGTGAACCAGCGGCTGCTTGGCACCCAGCGTCGTACCTCGAAACCGAGGAGGTACCTGCCATGGCCTACGCGCATGCGCAAACGACCCGACGGGCGCTACTGCGTCTCGGTCAGCTACGAGGACAGCGTCGGCGTCACACGTCGGCATTACGTCTACAGAAGGACCCAGACCGACGCGAACGCCAAGGCGAAGGCCGCCCGCGATCGGCTCGACGCCGGTGCCTCGGTTCGCGACGCGTCCCGGACGCTCGGCGACTGGCTGGGCGAGTGGCGATCGACCTACCTGCTGGCCAGCGAACGGGCTCGCTCGACCAAAGTCCTCTACGCCGGACTGACCAAGAACTACGTCGACCCGCTGATCGGCTCGATCCAGCTGGACCGGCGCCTATGTTGCCAGCTCACCGGAATCATCGACGACCTTCGCCTCGGCGGCTATGGTCGCGACGAAGGAACGTGCCGACCAGGACCACCCCGCCCAACACTGCCAGGAGCACCTCCTGGCCGAGCTTGTCCGGGCTCTCGGTCTGGATCGCGTCGTGTGCCCGGTCTAGCCACTTCGGGTACGGCGAGCCACCGAAGAACTCCCGGCTCGGCTTGTCCGCATCAGGAAGGCACGCTCCGAGCATGCCGGCGACCACACGACCACGCTTGTCCGTCGGCGCTATCTTCGCGATCGCGGCCATGGCGGCAGCGCCGATCAGACCGTCGATGACAGCCAGGGTCAGAAAATGCGTCCGGTCGCGGACACCCATGTGCGGGATTGCGTCCAGAGCGAAGTGCGAGACGATGCCGACAGCGAACGCTGTGCGCTTCGACGACGACAGCGATCCGATGATGGCGCCGCCGACGACGTGATTCGTGATGAGCATGTATCACCGTCCGTGGTCGATCGTATCCGGCGATCGACGCCGGAGATGTGGTTGTCACGTCGCGGTCTCGGTCTCAGAGATCTAAGTATCCGAGGAGCGCTCCTGACCCTCGAGAGCAGCACACGCGCGGCCCGCTGAGCAGGCGAGAAGCTCGCCGACGCGAGCGAATGACCTCGAGCTCACCCTCGCTGCGCGTCGGTCGTTCGAGGTGGTCGACGGAGTAGGCGGCGAGTTCATCGGTGAACGCTCGGCGTTTGCCGCCAGGTAAGCCCCGATGATCGCCACCCTCGCCTTCGATGTCGTCCCTCGCGCCCGACCGTGTCATGCATCAGGCTGCGCCGCACAGTGTCGGGCTCCGTGGAGAAGTCGTCTCGGCCGCTCACGAGTGGCTGAGTACACAGCCCTCGTCCGCTTCTCCGGTGCGGTCGGTGGCCTCGATCGAAACCGCCGACACCGTCTGTCCGACAGTCACCTCCGTCCCGGGTGCGACGTAGGTCGGACGCCAAAGCGCTCGGCGAGACTGCCTTCTCGGCCCAAGTCCTTCCCAGGCGCCACCCTGAAAGGCCGGGACGCGACGCGCGTTCCTTATGGGCTGCGCCAGCTGTGCCAGCGCTCGGCGACGTAGGCGGGCGGCCCTGTAAGCATCTGCGTCAACTCCAGTCGCAAGGCCCGTCGTGCTTCGGCCTCCGGGTGCGGTCCGTGCGCCCGATGGCGCCTTGTCTGCGTTCCTGGACTCCATGTCGGCCTCCTCCGTGGAACCGACCGTGACGTTGAGCAGCGATGGCGGCCCGGGGATCTCGGGCCAACCACATGCCGAGAGTGCGCGGGCGCAGTCACAGCTTCGTCAGCAACGCATCCACGCCCCGCCCGTAGCCAATCGCCTGTTTTTGCGCAGGGCGCCGATGTCATCGCGGTGGCGGTGCCAGATGATCGGCGACGGTTGGACGACGAGCGTGTGTCCGGCGAGGAGCTCACGGATGAATATGACCAGTTCCTCGCCGCCGTGCGTGCGGGTGCCCGGGCCGAGGGCTACATCATGGTTACCGAGCTCGCGGACCACTCAAGACCGCACCACGCAGTTAGCCCCTGTATGAATTTGACCGAACGAGACGGGGAAATCGGCAGGTCGGCTCGCGGGTCGTCGAGCTGGTACACCTGACTCAAGGTGTTCTTCGACCAAGTCACAAGGGCGTCGAAGTACGCCTGGACGGAGTGCCGGGGCCCGGCTCGACGATGGCGCGAACTGCGAGCTCGACGGCGACGTCGGCGGTCCCCGAGCTGACCGGCGCGTTGTCCACGACGATGACCTCAAAGTTCGGGTAGTCCTGGGCAGGCACGCAGCCGGACGAGCGATTCCCGCAGCAGCGCCGGTCGCTCGTGGGTGCAGACCACCACCGAGATGGGCGGTGGCGCGGAGATCGGTTCGATCGGTGCCAGGTCGGGCAACGCGGAGGAGTGCTCCAACACCGTGGCGACCCGCACGGTGCTATCCGGGCCGAGGAGTGCACACAGTCACATCAGCACACCCACAACCGTCGGGTGACTCACGAAACCGAGTCTCCGGACACGCCGGGAGGTGTCACAAGGGCGACGCTACCTCCGCATCGACCTTAGGACCGGTCGGTCGAGCCCCCCAGAACAGCGAGGCTTCGCACGTGGCCACATGCTGCGGGAGACTGGTGTGCATGCCGGACCGCGCCCAGACTCAATGACGAGGCGGAGGGAATAGGTGCTTGAGTTCGACGTGCTGGTCGAGGTCCCAAAGGGAGGGCGCAACAAGTACGAGGTCGACCAACAGACCGGCCGGATCCGCCTCGACCGATTGCTGTATACGTCAACGGCGTACCCCGCCGACTATGGGTACATCGAGAACACGCGCGGCCAGGACGGTGGCCCACTCGACGCCATGGTGCTCCTGCGGGAGCCGACGTTCCCTGGCTGCCTCATCGCCTGCCGCGCGATCGGGATGTTCCAGATGACCGACGAGGTCGGCAGCGATCCCAAGGTGTTATGCGTGCCCACTCACGACCCGCGCCTGGAGCACCTGCGCGACATTCACCACGTCTCGAAGTTCGACCGACTGCAGATCCAGCACTTCCTCGAGGAGTACAAGTCGATCGAGCCCGGCATGTCGGTCGGGGCCACCTACTGGGTGGGCCGGACCGAGGCCGAGAGCGAGGTCGAAGCCTGCTTCGCACGGTTCAAGGAGAACCCGTCCGCCCCCTAGGCCGTGTTGCAAGTGATCTGAGTGGTCGGTGGTGTCAGATCGTTGGATGGCTTGTTCCGAGAGCAGTGACGAGGTGTGGGCGGTGCTGGAGCCGTTGATGCCGACGGCTTCGGTCGGAGTCGGCCCAGGACCGTAGGCGATGTCGGCGTTGAAGTGGAACTGCGCCGCACCCGGGCCGTCATGCGGCGAGGCCCCCTCGGTCTGGCCCTTTGTCACGTGCAGGATGGTCGGGTCGTAGCGGATGCATGCCAGGTGCCGATGCATAAACGAAACGAAGCGGGGCGAGTCGATCCTGATTCGCAGCCTCCGACAACTGAAGAGCGGCCCTACGGCTCAACGTTCCGTCTGCCATGTTCAACATCCGCACGTACACGCAGACCTCAGCGCTGGTCATGCTCACCGCCTCATCGTCGACGAGGAGCCGGAGGCTGGTTCCGTCCGGGACCGTAACCACGGTCTGTCCAGTGGTCGCCAGGCCGTAGGCGCCCTTCCAAATAGACGATCGGCCATGTCTCGTGGAATCCGTTGTAGGAGCGTCGCGGGTCGGTATCCCGGTTCGCCTTCCTCGTGCGTACCGAGAAGACCGATGTACCCGTTCGAGAGCGGGAAACAGCGACTCCCGTGCGGCCGCTGTCGTTGACCCAGGCGAGTGACCGTGGGTTTCGCGGTCGCTCCATCGGGAGTAGCGTGAAAGCGCTCGCACCCACGGAAGGGGTCAGGATGAGTCAGCAGAACACCTTCCCCGGCTCGGTCGGGCAGCGTCACGTGACTGAGCACGCGGACCTCGAGCATCGGCATGTTGATGACCATGTGCGGGTTTCTCGGGAACACCTTGCCCAGCATGAACAGCTCTACAACCGGCACGAGGCCGAGCATGCGGCGCTGGCTGACAGGCACGCCGCCGAGCACGAGAAGGCGATGACGGCGTCGCCTGGCCAGAAAGCGAGGTTGGGTACCCGGCACGCCGCGGAGCACACGTGGCTGGAGGTGCGGCACGCCTCGCAACTGTCGGCGCTCGCAGCCCGGCACGCGATCGAGCGATTCACCATGGACGGTGGCCACGTGGCGCAGCTGGCGTCCCTCGAGGGCCGGCATCTGCGCGAGGACCGAGGTCGGGTCGGCTGACGCGCCGATTTGGCTCGGCCACCGGGATAGACGCAGCCCAGGGCTCGACCACCCGGTCGCGACCCGAACCCGCAGCGCGAACACCATCGTGGACACCACGGGTGTCCAGCGTTCCTCACAGTTCAGAGGACACGTCGAGACGGCTCGCCGAATCCTGCCCGACATCCGGGTCTTCCAGCAGACCCGCAAGGGCAAGGGCAAGGGCAACGCGATGGCGGTCGGCTTCGAGCAGGTGACGGGCGATATCGTCGTCAGGTTCGACGCCGACGGCAGCGATTGCGCCTCGGAGATCGACCGCGCCGTCGCCGCACGACTCGACGGTGCGGACTTCGCCAAGGCAGTCGACGGCCCGCGGGTAATGGTCGGCCAGGACATGCGGCCGAGCTCACTGGAGCTGGCTGGTGCGTTCGCGCGGGGTGTCACCGACGGGTGCCTGGATGTGGTGATGATCGGCCTGGCGTCGACCGACCGGCTCTCCTTCGCCTCCGACAATCTCAGGATGCCGGGGCGATATTCACCGCCAGCCACAACCCGGCCGGCTACTACGGCATCAAGTTGTGCCGGGCCGAGGCGACCCGATCGGCGAGGACAGCGGCCTGGCCCAGATCCGCGAAGTGGAGTTCGCGCTGGTGACGGCGACGGGGAAGATCGAGGAGACCGATGTGCTGGAGGCCTACGCCCGCCCACCTGCTCGCCGTCGCGCCGGTGGCCGGCCGAAGGTTGAAGATGGTAGCCGACGCGGGCAACGGGATGGCCGGCACACCCTCCAGCACAGAGCCACACGTGCGGCTTAACGCCGAGGACAAGGACGTCGAGAACATGGAGGGGGTCCGCGACGGCGTACTCGCACTGGCCCCAAAGAACACCACCTCATGACCAACCTCTACGAATGTTCGTAGCTTGGCTCAGTGACCGGTCGCGATCTCGTGGGCGGTCCGGTCGATGACCGCGCCGGTCTTGTACCTCTCCTCGAGACTCCCCATCCACAAGCCAAGGGCGAGGCCGGCCGCGAAAAGCAGAGCAGCCAGGACCGCCGTCGAGGCCGTCGCGTCCGTGTAGTCAATGGTTTCGCTGCTTCGCGTGGGTACCACGATGAGCACGGTTGAGGCGAGCACCAGGCCGATGACGAAGTGGTACGTGCGCGAGTGGTGGTGGTCGATCATGCGTTCCATGAACTTGGCGAAGATGAGGAGCGTGGCGATGCCACCCAGAGCGATCGGCAGGAACACCCCAGGAACGTCGAAGTCGCTGAACCCAGACAGCATCGGCTGCAGCAGGCCGAGGATGATCAGCAGGTTCGACGGGCTCAGCCCTGGCACCAGGACGCCGAGCGCAATCAGCGAGCCCGCCAGCACGAAGCCAGGAAAGGTGCCGGGGACCGTACCAGCGAACGTGGGCAGGAGGTAGAGCACTACCAGTCCGACCGTGAACGTGCCAGTGAGCCACAGCCGGTCGATGCGATCACGTCTGGTCTGCGACGTCGATTCGCGCAACAGGGCGGGCACCGAGCCGAGGATCGCGCCGGCGAAGCCCCACAGCACGACAACCGGCCAATGCTCGAGTGCGTAGTCGAGCGGCCGGCTCAGTAGCACGAGGCCGAGGATCCCGCCCACGCCGACGGGCAGGAAGAACACCGCGTTCTTCACGAAGTCGCGGCGCAAATGAGCGAGGAACCGCAGCATCGGCTCATACAGGCCGAGGATCGCGGCGAGGACACCACCCGATACACCAGGCAGGATGAATCCAAGCGCGATGACTGCCCCCTTGGCGATGCGCAATACCCAGTCCTTGAGCCCGGGCGCGAAGACGACGTCCTTGACGTAGCGCGCAGCCTTGCTCATAGAACCCCCTACCGGGCCCTCGCCGTGACTCACGTTACATGTGCTCACCGAGCCGCAAGCCGCCGGTTTGTCGCAAGACGTCACGAAGCGAAGCAGTTGGGCATCGGCAAGCATCGGCCTGCGCTCCGCATCCCCGCGGACGCGGCGAACGCCATCGCCGGGATCAGGCCGGTCGGCCTGAGCTTCCTGGTTCCCGGCCATCTGTCGTCGCCCGCGACCAGGTCGACGTAATGGACACGCAACGCGCCAGCTGAGGCTCATGACGTTCGCTCTGCGACGAGGTGGAGACGACGACAATGGCACCGCAGGCCACCGGTGACCGAGGTCAATGAGGCCGTCGACCAGACTGGGAATTCGCACGACCGCCGGCCCGAGCCCTCCTCGGCGTGCATCTTGACCGCCTCGGTGCTCGTAGCGACCTTCCCTGCGATCTTGGCGGTGGGCCCAACACTTGCTCAACGGGCCCTCGCGGACGCGGTTCTTGATCCGTTCTCGAGGCGCAGGAGATAAGGTCGGACCGCGTGAGAGCATGGGAAGCGATGGTGCTCGGCGTGGTACAGGCCCTCACCGAGTTCCTCCCAATCTCGTCGAGCGCTCACTTGCGCATCGTCGGTGAACTCATCGGCTCCTCGGACCCAGGTGCCGCCTTCACGGCGATCACGCAGATCGGCACCGAGGCCGCCGTCGTCCTGTACTTCCGGCGCACCATCCGGGACATCGTGGTCGACTGGTGGAAGGCCCTGCGCGGCGACGACGGCAGCGGCCTCGCGGCCCGGTTCGGCGCCCACCGCGAGAACGCACGCATGGCCTGGTACATCGCGCTGGGCTCGATCCCGATCGTGGTCCTAGGCCTGCTGCTGCGGGACTGGATCGAGAGCTCGCTGCGTAACCTGTGGATCACCGCGACCATGCTCGCCGTCTTCGGCCTGCTGCTGGGCTGGGCCGACAAGACCGGCGCGCATCAGCGCACCCTCGACGCGCTCACACCGCGGCGGGCCCTGACCTTCGGCCTCGCGCAGTCGATGGCACTGATCCCGGGCGTGTCCCGCTCCGGGGGCACCATCACCGCCGGCCTCCTCATGGGCTTCACCCGAAAGGCGGCTGCGGAATACGCGTTCCTGCTGGCCATCCCGGCCGTCATGGGCTCCGGGTTCTTCCAGCTCTTTCGGTCGCTGGGGGACAATCCTCCGCCCGGGGCACCCAGCGGGTTCGAGACCCTGTTGGCCACGGCGATCGCGTTCGTCGTCGGGTACGTCGTCATCATGGGCTTGCTCAAGTTCATCTCCACGCACTCCTATCTCGTCTTCGTGGTCTACCGGGTCGTGCTCGCCATCGTCGTGGTGGTCCTCCTGATGACCGGGGTGCTCACCGCGCAGGGCGGAGTCATGGTCGTCTGAGGGCACCGGAACCCCACCTGGACCAGGCCGGATGCTGAACTTGACGTCGCGCGAGTTCGACGTGGGCCCTCGACGATCTCGGACGTCGCCCGAACGGATGGCGCGTACCGTCACCATGGCGTTGACACCACGCACCGAGGCGACCCCCGCCGGCGGGGCTAGCGGATCCCGAATGCGGAGGGCTTTCGGGCCAGAACCCGCACGTCGGGGACCGACTCGAAGGCCCCCGATCAGCGGGCCGCAGTTGTGCCCGGTCCCGTGCGCCAAGGCCTGCTCCGATCGGCGAGACGGCGATCGAGCCGTCCCCGCGCGATCCCACGACAACCCGGAATCGGTGATCGGCGGTGGCAGAACCACCCAACGGGTCTGCCTTGCGCTTTGTTGGCGTTCGATCCGACCGGTTGCGATCCGGGTTCCACAGCATGAAGGTTGCCGACATGGGCTACCGTGGTTTCACCCATCGTGTCTGCAAGCGTTCTTTCGGGAGACGGGTGCCACGTCGGCCATGACATCGCAGGTTTCAGATCCGGCTCGGGCTGGGGAGCTCGCAACAGGATCGAGGTCGACGCCGGTGCTCGGTGAGGCGAGCCCATGAACATCGTCGTGGCCGGCACCGGGTATGTCGGTCTCTCCAACGCCGTCGTGCTCGCGCAGCATCACGACGTCGTGGCCCTGGACATCGACGCGCACAAGGTCGATCTCATCAACCGACGGCTTTCGCCGATCATCGACGCCGAGCTCGAGGACTACCTGCGCCGCGTGCCGCTCTCCCTGACCGCCACGACCGACGACTCCGCGTACGCCGACACCGAGCTGGTGGTCGTGGCCACGCCCACGAACTACGACGAGACGACCCAATTCTTCGATACATTGTCCGTCGAGCGCGTGATCGATCGTGTGCTCATAGCCAACCCCACGGCGACAGTCGTCATCAAGTCCACCGTGCCCGTGGGCTTCACCGCCCGAATGCTCAAGGAGCACGACGGCGCCTCGATCGTATTCTCACCCGAGTTCTTACGCGAGAGCCGCGCGCTGTACGACAACCTGCACCCGTCACGCATCGTCGTCGGCGACCGCACCGAGCGCGGGCAGCTCTTCGCCGACCTCATGCTCGAGGGCGCGATCGACAAGGACGTCCCTGTCCTGCTGACCGACCCGACCGAGGCAGAGGCGATCAAGTTGTTCGCCAACACCTACCTCGCGCTGCGCGTTGCGTACTTCAACGAACTCGACACCTATGCGGCCACGCACGGCCTCGACACGGCCCAGATCATCGAGGGCGTCG
>JAFMQY010000302.1 GCA_017354415.1 Nocardioides sp. | reverse complement strand
CGCGCGCAGCGCGGAGACCAGGTCGGGGTCGGCCCCGAGGACCCGGGTACCGAGCCCGATCGGGACGGCCAGCGGTGCTCGGTGGAGGCGCGTGTTGAGCCGCGCGGTACGACGAGCGGGCCGGTCGAGGTCCTCGAGGACCCGCTGCACATAGTGCGTGCGCACCACCAGCCGGCCGTCGCGCCACCAGTGACGCCGGGGCCGGTGCTCGACCTCCTGCAGACCGCCCCACGGCAGCCCCACCCAGGTCCGCCCCAGGCGGAGCCGGACCCCGAGTTCGTCGGCGACCAGCAGCGGAGTGCGGGCGTCGAGCAGCGCGGCCAGGTTGACCACGCCGATCAGCCCGAGCAGCGCGCCCAGCGCCCAGTCGAGGGCCGCGCCCCCGCCGGCGGCACGGGCCAGGTAGGCGACGGCGACCAGTGAGGAGCCGGCCCCGAGGGCGACCGCGACGCCGGCCCGGCGCCGTACCTCCACGGTGTCCTCGGGCGCCGTCGCCGGGCCGCCGATCGGCTCGATCAGGTGCTCGTCCGGCTGCTGGTGGTCGTGGGTCAGGTCGATGTCGATGCTCATGTCAGGCCCCCATCTCCCCGTTCAGGGTGGCGATCACGCTGTCGATCTCGTCGGGTTTCACCAGGACGTCGCGGGCCTTGGAGCCCTCCGAGGGCCCCACGACGCCGCGGCTCTCGAGGATGTCCATCAACCGCCCGGCCTTCGCGAAGCCGACGCGGAGCTTGCGCTGCAGCATCGAGGTCGAGCCGAACTGCGTGGAGACGACGAGCTCGACGGCCTGCACCACGAGGTCGAGGTCGTCGCCGATGTCGTCGTCCAGCTCGCGCTTGCTCTGCGCCGAGGCGGTCACGTCGTCGCGGTACGTCGGTGTCAGCTGCTTCTTGCAGTGCGCCACCACCTGGTGGATCTCGGCCTCGGTCACCCAGGAGCCCTGGACCCGGACCGACTTCGAGGCACCCATCGGGAGGAACAGCCCGTCACCCTGGCCGACCAGCTTCTCGGCCCCCGGCTGGTCCAGGATCACTCGGCTGTCCGCGAGGCTGGACGTCGCGAACGACAGCCGGGCCGGAACGTTGGCCTTGATCAACCCGGTCACCACGTCGACGCTCGGCCGTTGGGTGGCGAGCACCAGGTGGATTCCCGCGGCCCGGGCGAGCTGGGTGATCCGGACGACGGCGTCCTCGACGTCGCGGGGGGCGACCATCATCAGGTCGGCGAGCTCGTCGACCACGACGACCAGGTAGGGGTACGGCGCGACCTCGCGCTCGCTGCCCGGCGGCACGGTGACCTTGCCCGCCCGGACGGCCCGGTTGAAGTCGTCGATGTGCCGGAAGCCGAAGTTCGCGAGGTCGTCGTACCGCACATCCATCTCGCGGACCACCCAGGCCAGCGCCTCCGCGGCCTTCTTCGGGTTCGTGATGATCGGGGTGATCAGGTGCGGGATGCCTTCGTAGGCGTTCAGCTCGACCCGCTTCGGGTCGACCATGATCATCCGCACCTCGTCGGGGGTGGCTCGCATCAGCAGCGAGGTCACCATCGAGTTGATGAAGCTCGACTTGCCGGAGCCGGTGGCGCCGGCGACGAGGAGGTGGGGCATCTTCGCGAGGTTGGCGACCACGAACCCGCCCTCGACGTCCTTGCCGAGGCCGACGACCAGCGGGTGGTGGTCGGAGCGAGCGGTACTGGACCGGAGGACGTCGCCGAGGGAGACGATCTCCTTGTCCTTGTTGGGGATCTCGATGCCGATCGCTGACTTGCCCGGGATCGGGCTGAGGATCCGGACGTCGGCGCTGGCGACGGCGTAGGCGATGTTCTTGGAGAGCGCGGTGACCTTCTCGACCTTCACGCCCTGCCCGAGCTCGACCTCGTAGCGAGTGACCGTCGGGCCTCGGGTGTAGCCGGTCACCTGGGCGTCGATCTCGAACTCCTCCAGCACCTGGGTCAGCCGGCCGACCACGTCGTCGCTGGCGCGCGAGCGGGCTCGGTGCGGCGAGCCGGGGCGGAGGACGTCGTTGCCGGGGAGCGAGTACACGACGTCGCCGGAGAGCTCGAGCTGCTCAGCCCGTGCCGGCAACGGCGTGTGCGGCGGGGCCACGAGGTGGGACGCGGTGTCGTCGTCGGGCCCCGCCTGCGGGGGCACGTCGGCGGTGGCGTCCGTGTCCTCGACGTCCTTGCGGCGCTTCCTCTTCAGCTCCCGGTCCGTCAGGACCGGACTGTCGTACGCCGGGTCGCCCGCGTGGGGGTCGACGTCCCCGTCGGTGGACCAGCGCCGGCTGCGGACCGGCTGCGTCGGGAGGCCGGAGTCCGCGTCGGAACGGGTGCGGCCGAGCATCCGGTCACGGAACGCGACCAGCTTGGCCGGCACCTGGTAGACGGGGGTCGCGGTGATCACCAGCAGGCCGAAGAGGGCGAGCAGCAGGAGCAGCGGCACCACGACGTACGGTGTGCGCAGAAGGTCGAGGAGAAGGCTCGACACGACGTACCCGACGGCGCCGCCCGCGTCCTGGAGGTCGGACGCGTCGCCGTTGACCGGGCGCGGGTTGCCGGCCGCGATGTGCACGACGCCGAGGACCCCGAGCCCGAAGGCGACCCAGCCGACGACCTGGCGTCCGACCGGTCCGTTGCTCTCCGGGTCGCGCATGGTGCGCCAGCCGCTCCAGACGAGGAGCAGCGGGACGAGCCAGCCCACCTTGCCGACCGATCCGGCGACGACGGTGCGAGCGCCTTCCATGACCCCGCCGGGCAGCTGCCACCAGACGGCGGCAGCGACCACGACGGCCAGGCCGAACAGGAACAACCCCACTCCGTCGCGACGGTGCTCGGGCTCGAGGTCGCGAGCCGTCTTGCCGATCCGCCGGGCGACGGCCCCGACGGCGTGGGCGACGCCGAGCCACACGGCGGCCACGGCGTGGGCCAGGCCGGTGAACAGCCGCAGAACCG
>JAFMQY010000187.1 GCA_017354415.1 Nocardioides sp. | reverse complement strand
CGCCGGGCGGCGGGGGCGGCGGCGGCTGGCCGTAGCCGGGCTGCCCGTAGCCGGGCTGCTGGCCGTACCCCGGCTGCTGGCCGTAGCCGGGCTGCTGGCCGTAGCCCGGCTGCCCGTAGCCCGGCGGCTGCCCGTAGCCACCGGGGGTGCCGGCGTATCCCTTGGGCGACGGGCCGTACTTGTTGTCGGGCTGGCTGTCGCGGATCCAGAAGACGAAGACCAACACCAGCAATCCGATCAACGGAAGGATCAGAAACAGCAGCCACCAAGCCGACTGGCCGACGTCGTGCAGGCGGCGCGAGCCGACGGCGAGGAACGGAAGGAGCAGGGCCAGGTCGGCGAGACTCCTGATGACTCCTATGCCGCCCGAGGTACCGATGATCGCGTCAAGAATGGATGCGACGATCTGGACGATCACGTAGAACAGCGCCCAGTACCAGAATTCGGACCGGCGAGCACGGCCGCTGAAGTCGACGTACTTGGTGAAGCAGGTCCTGACCGCGTCAGGAAACGTCATCGGGACCTCCGAGGTCTCGGTCGTGGTCCGGCCCGGTGGCCGGCTTGGAGGGACGCTACCCGCCTTCGCCCTTCTCATGCCTCCCCGACGCGCTCAGGCCTCCTGCCAGACCGCCAGCGAGTTGCCGAACGGATCGGTGAAGTGGAACCGGCGACCGCCCGGGAACTCGAACGGCCCCTCGTCGATGGTGCCGCCCGCAGCGCGGACCGCGGCCAGGGTGGCGTCGAGATCGTCGCTGTAGAGGATCACCAGCGGCAGGCCGGGACCGGCCGGTCGCTCGGGGTTGAGTCCGCCGATCTCTCCCTCACCGTCGGGTCGCTGGATCGCGGAGTATGCGGGACCGTAGTCGGTGAACGTCCAGCCGAACGCGGAACCGTAGAACGCCTGGGCGGCCGGGATGTCCGGAGCGGCCAGCTCGACGTAGTCGAACGTGTGGTGTGCGTGAGCCATGGCCGTCACACTACGGACGGTCACCGACATCCCGGCTCGCGCAGATAACCTCGAACCGCCATGACCGACCAGAAGCCCGACACGCTGCTGCTCACGATCTCCGGGATTGACCGGCCAGGGGTCACAGCGGCGATGTTCGCGACGCTCACCCGCGCAGGAGTCGGGGTCCTCGACATCGAGCAGATCGTGCTCCGCCGCCGGTTGATCCTGGGCATATTGGTCACCGCGCCGCGCGACTGGAAGAGGCTCCGGGACGCCGTCGAGGCCACCGCGGCCGACCTCGGCATGTCCGTCGAGGTCGACCGGGGCACGGGCGACAACAGGGTCCGCCGCGAGGGTCGGTCCCACGTGACCGTGATCGGGGCACCGCTCAAGGCCGCGGCGATGGCCGCCGTCGCGGGTCGGATCGCCGACAGCGGCGCCAACATCGACCGGATCGAGCGGATGGCGCGCTATCCGGTGACCGCCATCGATCTCCACGTCTCCGGCGTTCACCCCGACCGGCTGCGGGCGATGCTGAGCATGGAGGCCGCCGCGCAGGGCGTCGACATCGCGGTCCAGCCGGCCAGCCTGCTCCGCCGCGGGATGCGGTTGATCGTGATGGACGTCGACTCCACGCTCGTCCAGGGCGAGGTGATCGAGCTCCTGGCCGCTCACTCCGGGCACGCCGAGGCGGTCGCCCGGGTCACCGAGCGTGCGATGCGGGGTGAGCTGGACTTCGAGGAATCTCTGCGCGAGCGGGTCGCGCTGCTGGAGGGAATTCCCGCCACCGTCCTCGACCGGGTGTACCACGAGCTGGTCCTGGCACCCGGCGCGCGCACGCTGGTCCGCACGCTGCGCCGGCTGGGCTACCGGTTCGCCCTCGTCTCCGGAGGCTTCACCCAGATCACCGACCGGCTCGCCGACGAGCTCGGCATCCACTACGCGCGCGCCAACGAGCTCGAGATCGTCGACGGCAGGCTCACCGGTCGGATCCTCGGCGACGTCGTCGACCGCGAGGGCAAGGCCGAGGCGCTGCGGTTCTTCGCCGGGGAGGTCGGCGTACCCCTGGAGTCGGTGGTCGCGATCGGTGACGGCGCCAACGACCTCGACATGCTCGAGATCGCCGGCCTCGGCATCGCCTTCAACGCCAAGGCCCTCGTGCAGGCGGTCGCGGACACCACGGTCAACGTCCCCTACTTCGACGCGATCCTCTATCTCCTGGGGATCACGCGCGAGGAGGTCGAGGCCCTCGACCTCGCGCACGGCGTCGTCACGCCGTCGCCGCCCGTGCCGTAGCAACCCGCCAGGCCCAGTCAGCCGTCCAGCGCCGTCAGCCGTCCAGCGCCGTCGGCCGTCCAGCGCCGTCAGCCGTCCAGCGCCGTCAGCGTCGTCAGGCGTGGGTGCCCCATCAGGCGTGGTTGGTCCGTCAGGCGTGGTGGGAATGGAAACGGACCAGGCGCGCGGTCGCGAGGTCGAGGTCGGCCCAGGACCCGTCCACCTCGAACCACGCCGCGGCGCCGGCGGGGAACCCGATCGCCATCTGCCTACCTGCCTCCGCATCCCCGGTGCCGTCGTCGAGGAGCTGCGCGAGGTAGGCCATGGTCGGGTTGTGGCCGACCACCACCAGTGACGTGACGGAGTCCGGCGTCTCGCGGACCAGGTCGAGTGCGGTCTCGGGACCGGCGGCGTACAGGCTGTCGGAGTAGGTCGCCTCCGCCTCGAACGACCCACCCTCCACCACGGCCAGCCAGGTGGACGCGGCACGCCGCGCCGAGGAGACCAGCCCAGCGTCGGGTGTGAAGCCGCTGCCCGCGAGCCACTCACCCGCCTCGAGGGCGTCGTCCCAGCCGCGCTGCGCCAGCTCGCGGGCCGCGTCGGACTCGCCGCCGGGCTCGGCTCTTGCATGTCGCATCACGACCAGCTGCCGGGCCGCGGGTTGGGACTGTTCCGTCACACGCGAACTGTGGCACCGGCTAGCCTTCCCTGTCATGCCGCCGGACAGTCGGAAGGTCGCCGACGAGCAACACCCGGCGCCCGCTCCGCGGAGGTCGGCGCCCGGCTCGTTGATGATCATCGGCGGCGCCGAGGACAAGCTCCGCAAGCGGGACATCCTCCACGAGTTCGTCGCC
The DNA here is from genome assembly GCA_017354415.1 of Nocardioides sp. Lineage (GTDB taxonomy): Bacteria > Actinomycetota > Actinomycetes > Propionibacteriales > Nocardioidaceae > Nocardioides. The sequence goes on along the minus strand of JAFMQY010000187.1, from coordinate 4,698 downwards.
GCGGCGGGCGGCGCCGGCGCCCGGATCGCGGTGATCCCGAGCGCGTCCAACCTCGGCGACGAGATCGTCGAGCTGTACGACGTGCTGTTCCGGCGGCTCGGCGCAGGAACGGTCACTGCGTGCCGTCCCGAGAGCCGTGAGGAGGCGTACGACCCCGATCTGGTGAAGGTCCTCGACGAGGCGACCGGGATCTTCATGACCGGCGGCAACCAGCTCAAGCTCTCCGCGATCATCTGCGGGACCCCGGTCGGGGACGCCGTGGTCCGTGCCCACGAGCGTGGTGCGGTCGTGGGAGGCACGTCGGCCGGTGCCAGCATCCAGTCGTCGCACATGGTGGCGTTCGGCACCGGCGGCGCGACCCCGAAGCAGCGGATGACCCAGGTCGCCGCCGGACTCGGCCTGCTCGGCACGACCGTGGTCGACCAGCATTTCGAGCAGCGCAACCGCTACGGCCGCCTGCTGATGATCGTGGCTCAGTCACCGCAGCTGCTCGGCATCGGCGTCGACGAGGACACCTGCGCCACGGTCACTCTCGAGGAGGGGCACGAGGTGCTCCGGGTGTCCGGCCGTGGGGCGGTGACCATCCTCGACCCCGCTCAGCTGGTCACCAACGCCTACGAGGCGAAGCGCTCCTCCCCGCTGCTGGCCAGCGGCGTCGTGCTGCATGTGTTGCCGGCCGGGACGGCGTACGACCTGACGGAGCGGCGCCTGCTCGCCCGCGCGCCCGCGATGTCGGCCGAGGACGCCGCCGAGCTCGCCGAGGCGCAGGCCGACCTTCGCCAGATGGCCCGCGATATCGACGCCAGTGACGCGGGCCCGTCGGTGCTGCACAGGCGTCTGGCCCGGAGGCGTGCCGCCCGCAAGACTGGCCCTCCCAAGAGTGATGGCCCGGAGCCCACTGCGCCAGCGTCCGAACGACAGGACGGAGACACCCGTTGACCGAGCGCCCGACCCCCGACCTCGCGATCGTCGAGACCCGCGTCTACCGCGGACCCAACGTCTGGTCCTACGACAAGGCGATCCACCTGGTGGTCGACCTGGGCGGGCTGGAGGACTATCCCACGGACAAGATCCCCGGCTTCACCGATCACCTGCTGCAGGCACTGCCGGGTCTCGCCCAGCACTCCTGCTCGCGTGGCCGCAGGGGCGGCTTCGTGGAGCGGCTGCACGAGGGCACCTGGCTGGGGCACGTGACGGAGCACTGTGCGCTCGCCCTCCAGCAGGTCGTGGGGCACGATATCCGCCGCGGCAAGACCCGCGGGGTGAAGGGCGAGCACGGCCGGTACCACGTGATCTACGGCTACATCGACGAGAACGTCGGCCTCGCTGCCGGACGCCTGGCCGCGCGGCTGGTCAACCACCTGGTGCAGGCAGACCCGGAGTTCGACTGGGAGCAGGAGCTCGAGTCGTTCATCATCCGCGCCGAGCGTACGGCGTTCGGGCCGTCGACCCAGGCGATCCTCGACGAGGCGGTGAGCCGCGACATTCCGTGGATCCGGCTCAACCAGTACTCCCTCGTCCAGCTCGGACAGGGCGTCCACGCCAAGCGCATCCGGGCGACGATGACGTCGGAGACCAGCTCGATCGCGGTCGACGTGGCCTCCGACAAGGACCTCACCACGCGGCTCCTCGGGGCAGCCGGGCTGCCCGTGCCCAAGCAGGAGACCGTGCGCTCGGAGGAGCAGGCGGTCGCGGCCGCCCGGCGGGTCGGGTTCCCGGTCGTGGTCAAGCCGCTCGACGGCAACCACGGCCGCGGGGTGCGTCTCGACCTGCGTTCGGACGACGACGTCCGCGCTGCGTACCCCATCGCCCGCGAGCAGTCGCGCCGCGGCATCTGCATCGTCGAGTCGTTCATCACCGGCAAGGACTACCGATGCCTGATCATCGACGGCCGGATGGCGGCCATAGCGGAGCGGGTGCCCGCCTCGGTCACCGGTGACGGCACCTCCACCGTGGAAGAGCTCGTCGACCTCACGAACGCCGATCCCCGCCGAGGCGTGGGCCACGAGAAGGTCCTCACGCGGATCAAGATCGACGCGGCCGCCGAGGAGGTGCTGGCGGCGCAGGGCTACCAGCTGGACTCGGTGCCGGCCCAGGGCGAGACCGTGATGCTCGCCCTGACCGGGAACATGTCGACCGGCGGGATCTCGATCGACCGCACCTTCGAGGCACACCCGGAGAACGTCGAGATCGCCGAGGAGGCGGCGCGGATGATCGGGCTGGACATCGCCGGCATCGACTTCATCTGCCCCGACATCACCGAACCCGTGCGTGACACCGGCGGCGCGATCTGCGAGGTGAACGCGGCCCCCGGTTTCCGGATGCACACCCACCCGACGATCGGCGAGCCCCAGTTCATCGCCAGGCCGGTCATCGACATGCTCTTCCCGCCCGGTGCCCGCTCCCGCATCCCGATCGTCGCGGTGACCGGCACGAACGGGAAGACCACGACGGCGCGGATGATCAGCCACGTCTTCAAGGGCATGGGCCGCAAGGTCGGGATGACGTCCACCGACGGCGTGGTGATCGACGAGCGGCTCCTGATCAGGGCCGATGCGTCCGGCCCCCGCAGCGCCCGGATGGTGCTCCAGAACCCGCGGGTGGACTTCGCGGTCTTCGAGGTCGCCCGGGGTGGGATCCTCCGCGAGGGTCTCGGCTACGAGCGCAACGACGTCGCGGTCGTGCTGAACGTGCAGCCGGACCACCTCGGCATGCGCGGTATCGACACCGTCGAGCAGCTGGCCGACGTGAAGGCCGTGGTCGTCGAGGCCGTGCCGCGCGACGGGCACGCCGTACTCAACGCCGACGACCCGCTGGTTCGCGAGATGCGCCGCCGGTGCTCCGGCCAGATCGTGTGGTTCTCCATGGAGGAGCCGGGATCGGAGGTCCGGGAGATGATCGAGGCTCACTGCCGCCGCGGAGGGAAGGCGCTGGTCCTGAACCCGTCGGACCGTGGCGAGATGATCGTGGTCAAGCACGGCCGTCGCGAGATGCAGCTCGCCTGGACCCACCTGCTGCCCGCGACGTTCAGCGGCCGAGCCCGGATGAACGTGCAGAACAGCCTCGCCGCCGCGGCGGCGGCGTTCGCGGCAGGCGCCCCCCTCCAGGACATCCGGCAGGGCCTGCGGACCTTCTCCACCAACTACTACCTCTCTCCCGGTCGCCTCAACGAGGTGGACGTCAACGGTGCGCACGTGATCGTCGACTACTGCCACAACGCCCCGGGCATGCGGATGCTCGGCGACTTCGTGGACCGGGTCGGCGAGTCGCTCTCGGCGAACTCCGCGCTCGGCAGGATCTCGCGGATCGGCGTGATCGCCAGCGCCGGCGACCGACGCGACGAGGACATGCGTGAGCTGGGGCAGGTCGCGGCCCAGCACTTCGACGTCGTGATCGTTCGTGAGGACGACAACCTGCGGCGTCGCGAGCGCGGCGAGACTGCGGGCCTGGTCGCCGAGGGTGTGAGCTCTGCGATGTCCGAGGGCGCACGGTGCAGGCAGGTCGAGATCGACCTCGAGGAGATCAGCGCCGTACGGCACGCGCTCTCCCGGGCCAACCCCGGAGATCTCGTCGTGATCTGCGTCGACCAGCACGGGCGGGTCATGAGCGAGCTGGAGAACTGGTCCGACCGGGCTCAGGCCGGGTCCGGGGAGAATCCCGACGCCCCCGCGGCCGACCCGGACTACACGCCTGCGGAGGCTGCCACCATTTCCTGACGCGGCTCATCACAGGCCGGTGACGGGGCCGACCAGGAAGAACGTCACCAGGCCGACGGTGTTGTTGAACCCGTGGGCCAGGACCGCTCCCACAACCCCGAGGCGCTGCGCCGAGCGAGGACGGTGAAGAACAGGGCGTCCGCGGTCGTGATCATCACGCCGACGGCTCCCTGCTCGGTGTGGATCAGCCCGAAGAGAACAGCGGCGACGAGGGTGGCGGCCGTCGCGGCGACCGGTCGGGCACCGAGGGCGTCCACGAGCCGCGTGCGGAGGTAGCCCCGGAAGGCGATCTCCTCGACGACGGCGCCCAGCACCCACGATGCGGCCACGAGCCCGAGCAGCAGACCCAGGTTGCCCTGGAGTTCGCCGAACTCCCCCATGTCCTGCTGCTCGCCGGTCACGTGCTCGGCGATCGGGATCAGCAGGCTCACCTGGAGCACGGTCCAGCCGAGCGTCAGTGCGAGAACGGTGCCCGCCCACCGCCAGGGACGGCGTACCCGCACCAGGCCCAGGGTGGCGAAGCCTCGCGCCGTAGGAGTAGGGACAGGCACGCGAGCACGAACAGCAGCACCGCCGGGACCAGCAGGTCAGCGAACACGGCGGCCGCCGACAGCGCGACCTCGGCCAGCGCCGCGAGACGCCAGCCGGTCCCGTGGCGGCGGGATCCGACCTCGACGGGATGTACCCGCTGCGGTAGTAGCTCGGTCTGCACCATGGGCGACCACCTCCCCCGTCCCGGTCGAGCCGGTCCCTCCTTCGAGGCTCGTCCCGCCGCGGCCCACCGCCCAGAGGACTTGGCCCTCGCGTCAGTGACCCTGGTCAGGTGCGCCCACGTCGGGGCGGACCGCCGCTGTCAGGCGTCGCATCGCGTCGGGGACCGCCTCGGCGTCGATGCCGCCGTACCCCAGGGCGAGTCCGGGCCGTGTCGGCTGGTCGCGGCGGTGCCGCGAGATCGCCTCGACCCGTACGCCGAGCGCCGCGG
>JAFMQY010000186.1 GCA_017354415.1 Nocardioides sp. | reverse complement strand
CGCTTCTCGGCCGTTGCAACCCCAGGGAAGCGCAAGGAACCCGGCTTCGATGTGGCGGAAGGGGCGGAAGGGCATCGAGGCCGACGGCCCCGCTGCGTGCGTCAGTCGTGCTCGGCGAGCATCTCCGGTGTCAGCGAGGCCTCGGTGTCGGGGATGCCGAGCTCCTCGGCGCGCTTGTCGGCCATCGCCAGCAGACGCCGGATGCGGCCGGCGATGGCGTCCTTGGTGAGCACCGGGTCGTGCAGCTGCCCGAGCTCCTCCAGGGATGCCTGCTTGTGCTCCAGACGCAGTCCACCGGCCATCCGCAGGTGGTCCGGGACGTCTTCACCGAGGATCTCGAGCGCCCGCTGCACGCGAGCTCCGGCCGCCACGGCTGCGCGGGCGGAACGACGTAGGTTGGCGTCGTCGAAGTTCGCGAGCCGGTTGGCGGTGGCGCGCACCTCGCGACGCATCCGGCGCTCCTCCCACGCCATCAGCGCCTCGTGTGCGCCCAGCCGGGTGAGCAGCTGCGAGATCGCGTCGCCGTCACGGATCACGACCCGGTCGACCCCGCGTACCTCGCGGGCCTTGGCCGGGATCCCGAGACGGCGGGCGACGCCGACGAGCGCGAGTGCGGCCTCGGGGCCGGGACAGGTGACCTCGAGGGACGACGATCGTCCGGGCTCGGTGAGCGAGCCGTGGGCCAGGAAGGCTCCACGCCAGGCCGCGACAGAGTCGCAGGCGCCTCCGGAGACGACGGCAGGTGGCAGGCCGCGCACCGGCCGGCCCCGGTTGTCGAGCAGCCCCGTCTGCCGGGCGAGCGCCTCGCCGTCCTTCACCACCCGGACCAGGTAGCGACTCCCCTTGCGGATGCCGTTGGCCTGCACCATGGCCACGTCGCTCGAGTGCCCGAAGACCTCGGCGATGTCCTTGCGGAGACGCCGCGCTGCGGCACCGGTGTCGAGCTCGGCCTCCACCACGATCTTGCCACTGACGATGTGCAGGCCGCCCGCGAACCGCAGCATCGTGGACACTTCGGACTTGCGGCAGCACGTCTTGGTGATGTGTGTGTTGGCGATCTCTGCCTTCACCTGCGCCGTCATCGCCATGCCGCCGATCCTGCCATGCGCGTCAACAACCCTCGCCGGAGTCGCGGCGTAAAGAACTCGTCACGCCAGCGCGGCCAGGATCTCGGCGAACGCCCCGGCCAGCTTCACGGGGTTGTGCCGGGGAGAGCCGTCGTCGCAGGCCACGTCTGAGACCACCACCCGGGCCCCGCACTGCGCGGCGAGCTCCTCGAGGTCGCCGAGGTCGCCTGCCTCGGAGCGGTCGACCAGGACCGTGTCGACGGCCAGGTCGGGCGCGTGGTCGAGGAGGACCGCGAGGTGGTCCGCGACGGCGTAACCGTCGGTCTCGCCGTCCTGGCCGAGGTTGAGCACGACCACGAGGTGGGCCTCCGTCTCGGTCAGCGCCGCGGCCAGGGGCGGCACCATCAGGTGCGGGATCACGGAGGTGAACCAGGAACCTGGGCCGAGGACGACCAGGTCGGCGTCCCGCACCGACTGAACCGCCTCGGGGCAGGGGCGCAGGTCCGGGGGCACCAGCGAGATCGACTCGATCCTGCCCTGACACGTCGCGACCGCCACCTGTCCATGAACGGTCGTGACACGCCCGGTGTCCGCCGGGTCGAGACCACTCACCCGAGCCGTGATCTCCAGCGGTGTGAGAGCCATCGGCAGCACCCGCCCACGGGCACCGAGCAGTCGGCCGACCCAGTCGAGAGCAGCGACGTGGTCGCCGAGCAGCTCCCAGAGACTGACGATCAGCAGGTTGCCGGTCGCGTGGCCGTGCATCTCGCCGATGCCGTCGAAGCGGTGCTGCACGACGCGGGCCCAGGTCTGACCCCACTCGTCGTCACCACACAGCGCGGCCAGCGCCATCCGCAGGTCGCCGGGTGGCAGTACGCCGAACTCCGCCCGCAGCCGTCCGGACGAGCCGCCGTCGTCGGCGACCGTCACCACGGCGGTCAGGTCGAGCGGGAGCCGCCGGAGCGCGGACAGCGATGAGTAGAGTCCGTGCCCGCCGCCGAGCGCGGTCACCCGATGGGTCCAGGGGTTGGTGTCCGTCACGTCACTCCCGTCCGAGGTCGCGGTGCACGGTACCCACGTCGTACCCCGTCTCACGCATCTGGCGCGCGATCTCCTCGGTCATCGCGACACTGCGGTGCTTGCCCCCGGTGCAGCCCACGGCGATGGACATGAACCGCTTTCCCTCACTGAGGTACCCCTGGGCCACGCCGGACAGCACGTGGACGTAGGCGTCGACGAACTCGCGAGCCCCCGGCTGGCCCAGGACGTACGCGCTGACCTCGGGCGACCGGCCGGTCTTGGGCCGGAGGTCGGGAATCCAGTAGGGGTTGGGCAGGAAGCGCATGTCGGCCACGAAGTCGGCATCGACGGGGATGCCGTACTTGAAGCCGAAGCTGATCACCGTGACCTTCAGCCGGGTCGTGTCCGGGGTGCCGAAATACTCACTGATGCGATCGGTGAGCTGGTGGACGTTGAGGTCGGAGGTGTCGATGACCAGGTCGGCGTTCGCCCGCAGGTTGGCCAGCGCACGGCGCTCGCGCTGGAGCCCGTCGATCAGGCGTCCGCTGGCCTGCAGCGGGTGGGGTCGGCGCGCAGCCTCCTGCCGCCGGACCAGCACATCGTCGGTGGCGTCGAGGAACAGCAACGTCGTGCTGCGGCTGACGGCGTGCTGGGCGAGATTGGCCTGGAGCGAGTCGAAGAACGCCCCGGACCGTACGTCGACCACGACCGCGATCGGCTGGCTCGTGCCGCGGCTCTCGTCGACCAGACGCACGACGTCGCGCAGCAGGGACGGCGGGAGGTTGTCGACGACGTAGAAACCGAGGTCCTCCAGCTCCTTGGCGGCCGTGCTCCGGCCCGCGCCGGTCATCCCGGTGACGACGACGACCTCGCCCGAGTGCTCCGGTGGGAGCGGCGTCGAGGGCTCGGTCATCACTCCTCCTCGGTGATCTCGCCGGTCGCGGTGTTGACCGTCTGCCGGCCAGTGTGTCCGGCCGCGCGGTCCACCGCATCCTTGATCGCCAGCGCCGTGCGCGGACCGATTCCCGGCACCTGCGCGATCTCGCCGACCTCGGCGGCCCGGAGCTTCTTCAGCGACCCGAAGTGCTTGACCAGCGTCTTGCGGCGCACCTCGCCGAGCCCGGGTACGTCGTCGAGCATGCTCTCGACCATCGACTTCGAACGCCGGGAACGGTGGTGGGTGATCGCGAACCTGTGCGCCTCGTCGCGGACGCGCTGGAGGAGGTAGAGCCCCTCGGACGACCGGGCGAAGATCACCGGGTCATCCTGGTCGGGCAGCCACACCTCCTCGAGTCGCTTGGCCAGGCCGCACACCGGGATGTCGACGACGCCGACCTCGCGCATGGCGGCCTGCGCCGCCGCGACCTGGGGCGGACCGCCGTCGACCACCACCAGGCCGGGGGCGTAGGCGAACTTGCGGGGACGCCCGGTCTCGGGGTCGACCAGCATCGGGCCCGAGTCGGTGTCGACCTCGGTCGACCTCGCCTGCTCGTCGAGAAGGCGCCGGAAACGGCGGGTGATCACCTCGTGCATCGACGCGACGTCGTTCTGGCCTTCGACGCCTCTGATCACGAACCGGCGGTACTCGCTCTTGCGAGGCAGGCCGTCCTCGAAGACGACCATGCTGGCCACGACCTCGGTGCCCTGGAGGTTGGAGATGTCGTAGCACTCGATCCGGAGCGGCGCCTCGTCGAGCGACAGAGCATGCTGGATCTCCTCCAGCGCCTGGTTGCGCGCGGTCAGGTCCGTGCCGCGCTTGGTCTTGTGCATCATCAAGGCCTGGCCGGCGTTGCGGGCGACCGTCTCCTGCAGCGTGCGCTTGTCGCCGCGCCGGGGCACCCGGATGCGCACCCGGCTCCCCCGGCGCTCCGACAGCAGCTCCTCGAACACCTCGTGCTCGGGCGGCAGGGCCGGCACCAGGATCTCGCGGGGTACGCCGTCGTGCTCGGCGCCGGCGTACAGCTGGAGCAGGAACTGCTCCACCAGCTCGGACGTCCCGCCCTCCTCGACGCGATCGGCGACCCAGCCGCGCTGACCCCGGATGCGCCCGCCGCGGACGTAGAAGATCTGCACCGCCACCTCGAGCGGGTCCTCTGCCAGCGCGATCACGTCCGCGTCCGTGCCGTCGCCGAGCACCACCGCCTGCTTCTCCAGCGCCTTCTCGATCGCGCCGAGGTCGTCACGCAGCCGCGCCGCGCGCTCGAAGTCCAGCTCCTCGGAGGCGGCGTACATCTCCGTGCGGATGCGCTGGATGAACGCGTTGGTGTGGCCCGCCATGAAGTCGCAGAAGTCGTCGACGATGACCCGGTGGTCCTCGGCCGAGATGTTGCCGACGCAGGGCGCGGAGCACTTGTCGATGTAGCCGAGCAGGCAGGGCCGGCCGATCTGTCCCGAGCGCTTGAACACGCCGTTCGAGCAGGAGCGCATCGGGAAGACCCGCAACAGCTGGTCGACGGTCTCGCGGATCGCCCAGGCGTGGCTGTACGGGCCGAAGTACTTCGTGCCCTTCTTCTTCGCGCCGCGGCCCACCATCACCCGCGGGAACTCCTCCCCGACGGTCACCGCCAGCCAGGGGTACGACTTGTCGTCGCGGTACTTGACGTTGTAGCGGGGGTTGAACTCCTGGATCCAGCTGTACTCGAGCTGGAGCGCCTCGACCTCGGTGTTCACGACGGTCCACTCGACGCTCGCGCCGGTCGTCACCATCGCGGCTGTGCGGGAGTGGAGGTTGCCGATGTCCTGGAAGTACGACGAAAGCCGGGCGCGGAGGTTCTTCGCCTTGCCGACGTAGATCACGCGGCCTCGGGCGTCGCGGAACTTGTAGACGCCCGGCTGGGTCGGGATCTCGCCGGCCTTGGGGCGGTAGGACGCCGGGTCAGCCACGTCGTCAACCCTACGGGTCGTCGCGGACAACCTGGACCGTCGCCAGGCCAGGATCGGCGGCGTAGGCGATCCGGGCGCCGGCGTCGTGGGCCAGGCGCAGTGCCTCGAGGGCCTCGGCGGTGATCCGCTCGCCGGGAGCCAGCACCGGGACGCCCGGTGGGTACGGCGCGACGACCTCGGCGCAGGTACGTCCGGATGCCTCCTCCCAGGTGACGGTCTCGCGGTCGGCGAAGAAGGCCTCTCGTGGGGACAGCACCTGGTCGGTGTTGACGCTCCACGCCGCGTGTGGCGCGACCGGCCGCGGGAGGCTCCGGTGACGGACGACCGACGTGGCGAGCGCATCGGCAAGCCCTGCGACAGCCTCGTCGTCGTCGGCCAGCGTGACCACGGGGACGAGCAGGTCGCGGTCGGCCATCTCCAACGTCAGACCGAGGGCGCCCAGGTCGCGGTCGACGACCAGTCCGTCGGCGCCGGCTCCGGCGGTGAGCACCACCAGCTTGGCGTCGTCGAACCGCCCCGCGCCGAACGCGCCCGAGTCGGGGACTCGGAGGCCCTCCACGCCGCGCAGCACGTCACGGGCACGGCGTACCCGCTCCAGGAGGGCCCCGACGAGGTCGGGGCCGTGCGCCGCCATCAGGGCGAGGGCGGCATCGACCGAGGCCAGCACGGCTCCCGAGGGCGATGTGGTCGCGGCGGCCTCGACCGCCCGGTCCAGCCTGTCCTCGTCGAACAGGCCGCCGCTCGCGCGAGTACGGGCCAGCAGCACGGCCCCCTGGTTGAGGGCAGGCAGCGTCTTGTGAGCGCTGGTGACGACGGCGTCCGCACCGGACGCGAACGGATGCGGCGGCAGGTCGGGGTGGCTGCCCAGGTGCGCGCCCCAGGCCGCGTCCACGACCAGCGGGACCCCGGCCCTGCGGGTCGCCTCGCTGATCGCCGTGAGGTCCGCGCAGGTCCCGACGTACGACGGGCAGGTCACGAGTACAGCGCGGGCATCGGGGTGCTGCGACAACGCGGCTGCCACAGCGCTCGCCTCGACCCCGAGCGGCAGCCCGGTCTCCTCGTGGATCGGCGGGCGCACCCACATCGGCCGGAGCCCCGCCAGCACGAGCCCGAGCAGCACCGAGCGGTGGGACGTGCGGTCGACGATCACGGTGTCCCCCGGCTGCCCGACGGCGAGGGCGAACGCCTGGTTGCCGTGGGTGGACCCACCGACCGAGAAGCGGCACCAGTCGGCGCCGGCCCGCTCCGCAGCCCGTGCCTCCGCCTTGCGAAGGACCGCGTCGGCCTCGCGGACCGGGGCCAGCCCGCCGTACAGCGGGATGTCGCCGCGGACGATCTCCCCGACCAGGTCCGTGCGCTGCTTGTGGCCGGGGATCGTGAACGACCGTCGCTCACCCGATCCGAGCCGCCGCTGAGCCTCGAGCCAGGCCTGCAGCAGGGGGGCGTCGCCGAGCCAGTCCGGAGCCATGCCCGGATGCTGTCACGTCGCGACGTGCGTCAGGCCCTGACGACCTCCGTGCCCTTGACCTTGATCGGCACCTTGGCCAGAGGCGCCACGGAGCCCGCCGGCTGACCAAGCGGGCCGGTGACGTTGGCGCCGGTGGTGATCGAGAACTGGCTGCCGTGGCAGCCGCAGTTGATCGTGCCCCCGGCGACGCTGGCGAGGACGCAGCCCATGTGGGTGCAGGTCGCCGTGAAACCGTTGAAGGAGTCCTTCTTCGGCTGCGTGACCACGACGTTCTGGTCGGGCAGGATCACCCCGCCCCCGACCGGCACCTGGCCGGTCGCGACGAGTGGCTCGAACATCGGCGACTGCTTCCCGCCGTTCGGCTTCGGCGACCCGCCACCTCCGCTCGGGTCGGCGGCGGGTGAGTTCGCGCCACCGCCTCCGCACGCTGCCAACACCGGAAGACTCAGCCCGCCGAGGGCGACTCCGAAGGCGCGACGTCGGGTCAGTGAGTGGTCGGTCACGCGGGCACTCCTCGTGGTCGGCAAACGGGGTACGGGCCGAGTGTTCGACGCTAGCCCGACCGCCTGAATATTCGCTGTGGGACCTTACGTGTACCTACGACCGAGACTCTCAGGAGGTTCGGCCGCCGGCCAGCAGCGGCGCCAGGAACTGCCCGGTGTAGCTGTCGGGATCGGCCGCGACCTGCTCGGGCGTCCCCTCGGAGATCACCAGGCCGCCACGGGACCCGCCCTCGGGCCCCATGTCGATGATCCAGTCGGAGGTCTTGATCACATCGAGGTTGTGCTCGATGACCAGCACAGTGTTGCCCTTGTCGACCAGGCTGGAGAGCACGTCCAGCAGCTTGCGGATGTCTTCGAAGTGCAGGCCCGTCGTCGGCTCGTCGAGGACGTAGACCGTGCGCCCGGTCGAGCGCTTCTGGAGCTCGCTGGACAGCTTCACCCGCTGTGCCTCGCCGCCGGACAACGTGGTCGCCGGCTGCCCGAGGCGGACGTAGCCCAGCCCCACCTCGCACAGGGTGTCCATGTGCCGCGAGATCGCCGGCACCGCCTTGAAGAACTCCGCCGCCTCCTCGATCGGCATGTCGAGGACCTCCGCGATGGTCTTGCCCTTGTAGTGCACCTCGAGGGTCTCGCGGTTGTACCGCGCCCCGTGGCAGACCTCGCACGGGACATAGACGTCGGGCAGGAAGTTCATCTCGATCTTGATCGTGCCGTCGCCGGAGCAGGCCTCGCAGCGGCCGCCCTTGACGTTGAACGAGAAGCGGCCCTGGAGATAGCCGCGCATCTTCGCCTCGGGGGTGGAGGCGAACAGCTTGCGGATGTGGTCGAAGACCCC